>PLFY01000011.1:7332-11467 GCA_003138365.1 Acidobacteriaceae bacterium | reverse complement strand
TAGGCCACCATCACGCGGAATGTTTTGGACCGATTCACTCCGCCGAGGATCTCTCCGCCGACTCGATCCAGTTCATCGGCTATCTCGTGTGTCAATGGGAATACGAACGCGGTGTCTATGCTCTGAAATGGAATGTTCAGCCACGGTCCGTTATAGAACGCAACAAGCTGCGCCTGCGCGGCCTTNNTGAAATTCATGATGATGTGTTCCGCGAGGGCGTTCTTTCTGCGGATTTTGAGCACAGCGAAAAGCTGGCCGAAATGGCTCTTGGTGAATTTGGAATCGACGGTGAGCCGGAGTTGAGTGCGCGTCTCCATGGGAGAAACGACTCTGCGCTTCGGTTGGGCGGTGGCCTTTTTCGCGGCGGGCATGTGGTTTCCTCTTTCAGATATATCTTACAGCATATGTATATTCGTCTGGAAGATCATGCGCTAACCAGCAGTAACCAAAGGAGTTCGCGTGGAGGAACGCCGGGGGGTAGTAGTGGAATCATTGCAGAAGAGGCGCGGGATTCAAGCCGAATACACCAACAAATCGAACCGTGAAGGGGATGGAGAAAACAGAACTGGCTAAAGACCGCGTAGTGCGCCAGAGGAAGCATTAGGCATGGAGGATGCCTGTGTTTCTGCTCAGCTCATTGAGAAGTTCTGAGGAATTCGAGCGGGACCAGGCCGCGCTGAATTGCCGATGTGGCAGCCTGAGTACGGTCCGTCACGCCCAGCTTGCCCAGCAGCCTGTTGATGTGCGTCTTGACCGTGGTCTCTGAAATAACGAGCTCGGCCGCAATCTCCTTGTTGTTCTTACCATGCACGATCTGTTCCAGCACTTCGATTTCACGTAGCGTCAGCTCCTTTGTACCCACGCGCCCGGCTAGCTTTCCGGCAATCGCCGATGGAATGTACGATCTGCCCGCATGAACTGTGCGTATCGTCGCGATCAACTCCTCGGAGGTCATCCCCTTGAGCAGATAGGCGCGCGCGCCGGCTTGCAAGGCGCGATAGATGTCCTCATCGCCGTCGTAGGTGGTGAGCACGATGAAGCGTGCGTTTGGCGTCTCCATGCGGATGCGCTCAATGACCTCGACGCCGCTCAGCCGCGGAAGTCGAAGGTCAATCAGCGTAACGGCTGGCTGGTGCTTGCGGAATTGAGTGATGGCTTCCGCGCCGTCCTCGGCCTCGCCCACAACCTCAAGGCCATCGGCAACATTGAGCAAGGCCACCAGCCCCTGTCGCACCATGTGGTGGTCTTCCACAACCAGCACGCGAATCGATTCTTTTCCCAGTGACCCTGCGGACAAATCGCTCATGGACGTCCTGTCTTGATTCGAATGAGTATGAGTTGCAAAACAGTATCGTGGAAGCAGAAAGAATCTTCGACGGCCAAAGGGTTGAGGCGAGACTCCATCGAAAGTAGGTAATAAAACTCAACACAAGGGATGAGCGACTCCGTACATCCCAAGTTGTAGCCCCTTCTCCATCTACGGATTGTTGCGTCCACGGCCCGCACGGTTGATGCTCATTCACAGTCCAATGAACATACGAACTGTAAGCCTTCTTGCTCTCTTTGTCGCACCCGCGACGATTTATGCGCAGGGCTCGATTTTCAGCCAGTGGCAGGCCCGTGCCTCACAAACCCAGTCCAAACAGCCTGGATGGAGCGTTCCTCTTATCACGCAATATCCTTCATTGATTCAGGTGGCGCGCACAGACTTTGTGAGGCAGATCACCGCCGCCCGCACCACAACCTGGATTTACGACAACAGCAAAGGCCTTAACCTGATTCCTTTTGCCAATACTGAAATCGACTTCAATCTTCCACCCTACATTCAGCACAATGTAGCCACCGCGAAAGACGGCGCCGGAGACACTTCCTTCGCGCTCAAGTACCGCCCCTTCGCGGGCAACGAGCAGCATGGCAGCTATGTAGCCAGTATCGCCGCAGTTGCTACGATCCCCACAGGCAGCTACTCGAACGGCAGCACCGACGCCACTATCGCGCCGACCATCGGAGTGGGCAAAGGCATTGGCCATTTCGATGTGCAGTCGTGCGCAAACATCGTCCTACCTACCGGCGACACTTCCAAGCTGGGCCGCCCGGTCACATGGAACGCGGTGTTGCAGTACCACCTGGGCAAGTATGCATGGCCGGAGATCGAACAGAACTCCACTTTCTATCGCGGCGGCAAGAACGACGGCAAGATTCAGACATTCGTGACGCCGGGCTTCATGTTCGGCAAGTTCAAATTCCGTCCTGAAGACAAGACGAGCCGCATCGGTCTGGCCTTTGGCGCTGGTATGCAGATAGCCACCAGCACCTATCACGCCACCAATCACAACCTGGTTTTTACGGCGCGCTATCTGTTCTAGTGCCGCTAGCACGTGGTTCGCAGTTTATCGGGGCCATAGTGTGTCGTTGCTGGCCATGGAGACAGTTGGATGAGAGACCTTGCAAGAATTATGACGATTGCCGCTCCGTTTGCGCTGGTGCTGGTTTGCGGTTTTACAGCCGAACCGGCACAAAGACCCGCAGCAGATATTCTCGTCACTGCCGCGCCAGTCTATGAACCGTTGGCGGCATTGCGCGGAGAAGAGCGCTTTCCAAAGGGCGCGCAATTGCTCGTGATTCATGCGAACAAGCCGGAATCCAAGCCGGAGCCGCTGGTGACGGGCTTTGCTGCTACCGCGGACGCCAACGTTTCCTTCGACGCCAAGACGGTGCTATTCGCTGGTAAGAAGACTGCAGACGACCCATGGCAGGTATGGGAACTAGCCCTTGCAGACCATTCGTTGCGTAAGATTGTCGCGGATGCAAACGACGCCATCCGTCCGCTCTATTTGCCTGGCGGACGCCTAGTCTATGCGCACCGCACTGAAAAGGGCTATCGACTTGAAGCAGCACAATTGGATGGCACCGCAGTCCAGGTACTCAGCTACCTGCCCGCCAGCGCAATACCCGCATATGTGCTGAGGGATGGACGCATTCTCTTTGAAGCCGGCTTTCCCTTAGGCTCCGGAGCGACGCCGGAACTGTTTCTGGTTTACTCGGACGGAAGTGGAGTTGAATCCTACCGCTGCGATCACGGCACGGCTCGCTGGGGGGGAACACAGTTAGCCTCTGGCGATGTGGTGTTCACGCACGGCGCAACATTGGCGAGATTCACTTCGCCTCTGGCGCACGAGTTACCCATTGTTGCGCCGCGCGTGGAGTATGCGGGCGCGATTGAAGAGACGGATTCCGGCGCATGGCTGGTGAGCGTGCGAATCGGCGCTGGAACGCACTACGCATTGAAGCAGTGGAAACCGGGCGCGGCGGCGCTGCAAACATTGCTGGCACAGAGCGGCGACGAGATTGTCGAGCCGGTTCTTGTTGCAGCGCGCACAACTCCCAAGCGACATCCCTCTGGGCTGCACGACTGGAGCTATGCCAATCTGCTTGCCCTCGACACGCGCCTCTCGCGCGAAGGCGATCTTCGCGTTGCGCCTGCATCGGTGCGGCTGGAAATGCAGGACGCTCAAGGCCGCGCCGTCGTCACAGGCACAGCCCCGGTGGAGGCGGATGGTTCCTTCTTTGTGCAAACTCCTGCCGATAAGCCAATTCGCTTTGCGTTGCTTAATGAAAAGGGCGCAGTACTGCGGCAGGAGCACGGATGGTTCTGGCTTCGTCGCGGAGAACAGCGCTACTGCACGGGCTGCCACACGGGGCCGGAACGCTCGTCGGAGAATCGCTTGCCGACCGTGCTGCAACGCACCACAACGCCCATCGATCTTACCGGCGTGAAGGAACCGCGCGATGCGCAACACGGAACGCCAGGAGGCAACTAAATGTACTATCGCTTTCTAGTCCTATTTGGCGTCGCTTCCATGGCGATCGCGCAGACGGCTCTAACGGCTCAAACCGCTCCGCCGATTAAGTCCGCTGCAACACGGCCGGTTTCTGCGCCGAAGGCGCCTTCGGCCGCATCACAGCCGCCGGTGATTCGCTTTGAAGATGCGAGCGATAAGGCTGGCATTAACTTCACGCACAGTTATGGGTCGCGTCAGATGGGTTCATTGCTCGAAGATACTGGCGCAGGATGCGTTTGGTTCGACTACAACAACTCCGGTCTGGAGTCGCTCTATGTGTTGAACGGACGGCC
>PLFY01000011.1:0-7259 GCA_003138365.1 Acidobacteriaceae bacterium | reverse complement strand
AAGAAGGCCGGCATCAATGTGGACGGCTGGGCGATCAGTTCGACCTGGCTGGATTACGACAAGGACGGTTGCGTCGATCTGTTCGTGGGCCGTTACGTCAAGTTCGATCCAACCTATCGCGCATTTTATGCGCCGACCAATTATCCGGGACCGCTGGATTACGAGGGCGAGACCAACAAGCTCTTCCACAACAACTGCGACGGCACGTTCACGGACGTAACCGACAAGTCGGGCATTGGCGCTTATGTGGGCCGAACGATGGGTGTGACGGCTGCGGATTTCGATAACGATGGGTGGGACGACATTTATGTCTCCAACGACCGCACGGAGAACTTTCTCTTTCACAACAAGCATGATGGAACCTTTGAAGAGATTGGCAGCGATACGAACACGGCCTACGGACAGAATGGCGAGTCCACTTCGTCGATGGGGCCGGTCTTTGCCGATCTCGAAGGCCGAGGATTGCTTGATCTTTGGGTGACTGACGGGCGCTACAACCGGCTGCTGCACAACACGGGAAAGATGAGTTTTGAGGACATTGGCGCATCCAACGGCGTCTCGCAAGCGAATGCGCAATACGCGAGTTGGGGCACGGGCGTATACGACTTCGACAACGACGGCCAGCTCGACATTCTTATTTTTCACGGCGGGCTGATTCACCTGATCCCGGAGGAGCACACGCTGTTTCGCGGGCTGGGCGGCGGCAAGTTTCAAGATGTCTCGCGCGAGGCCGGCCCGGTGCTGAGCGTGCGCACCACGGCACGCGGCGCATGTTTCGCCGATTACGATAACAACGGGAAAGTGGATGCTTTCGTGGTGAATCTGGGATCGAAGGGAACGCTGCTGCACAACGTTTCGACGAATACTGGCCATTGGATCGCGATCAAACTGAAGGGAACCAAGAGCAATCGCGACGGTATTGGCGCAAAGGTGGAAGTCATTGCGGCAGGTAAGCGCCAAACGGCGGAGCGCGTGGCTGGATCGGGCTATATGTCGCAGAACGACGAGCGCCTGCACTTCGGTTTGGGCGCGGCGTCGGCGGTGGAGAAGCTGATCGTTCATTGGCCAAGCGGACGCGAACAGACGCTCGAAAACCTGACCGTGGATCGTGTGCTTACTGTGGAGGAGCCTAAATGAGCCGGCAAGCGCAAAATGGATTTCGCTTTGGCGTATGTGCGGGTTTTGTCGCCTTGGGCGCGGCGTTGCTTTCGGCCGCACTGTGGACCGGCGGGTATGTTCGCGCAGCCGCGCAGATAGAGACGAGCACGTCGGAAGACTACGCTTCGCCGCTTGAGGTCATGCTTTCGCCGGACGGCGCGCGGCTCTATGTGCTCTGCCAGCAAAGCAACGAGGTGCGCGTACTGAATGCGACCAGCTTCGCGTTGATCAAGAACATTGCAGTGGGCCGTGTACCGCGTGGATTCTCGCTGTCTCCCAAGGGAGACAGGTTGTTTGTGACCAACACCTGGGACGACACGCTCTCGGTAATCGATACAAAGACGCTGGAAGTCATCCATACATGGCCGGTTGGAGCAGAGCCGTCGAGCGTGGTTGAGAATATGTCGGGAAAGCGCCTGTTTGTGGCCAATCGAATCAGCAGCGACATCGCCGTTCTGGATGCCCAAACCGGCGTGGAGGAGAAGCGCCTGCTGGCTGGGCGCGGCGCCAGCTATCTTGCACTCTCGCCAGATGGAAGCCGCATCTATGTGACTCATGTTTACCCGAAGATAATTCCGCGTCAGACCGGATTGGAAAATCGGCTCCCGCCTGAGTCGGAGTTCACGGTGATCGATGCGGGGCGCGCGGTGGTTGTGGATCGCGTTCAACTGCACGGGATTGCAGGCGTCTTTCACGTGGCGCTCTCCGCCGATGGACGGCTGGGCGTTGCGGCCGAATATCACCCCAAGAACCTTGTGCCGCTGGCGCACGTGGAACACGGTGGAGCTTTCACCTATTCGCTCGAACTGTTTGGCGCGGATGTGGGCAAGACGCCTGTCGAAGTTCCGCTGGATGAACTGGAGCGCTATGCCTCGCAGCCTTTCGGCGTCGCTGTAGCGCCGGACAAGTCGAGTATTTACGTCTCCTGCGGCGGTTCGGAGATAGTGACCGTGGTCAACGTGCCGCGCCTACTCCGCTTCATTCACACGCACAATGGTCCCTTCGCGCAGGATCTATCTGCCAGCGCCAATTATGTTGTGACACGCATTCCCGTGGGACTGAATCCGAGGGGCCTTGCACTTTCTCGTGATGGGCGCAGGCTGTTTGTTGCCAACCGTCTGGATGACACCGTAAGCGTAATCGACACGCGCACCAATCGCGTTGCCTCCACCATCACCCTGGCCGGATCAATAACAACCCCGTCGCCACATCTAAGAAAGAGCGATCTCAACATAGCCAGTAGCGTCGCCGATGGAAAGATCACCTGCTCAAAATGCCACGTCGATGGCCGTACGCAAAGTCAATATGCCTCCACTTCTGAGGATTTGCAGAACCTGATTGGCAAGCACAAGAATTTATCGGTTTCCGATCTCGCGACAAATGGATCGAAAACAATCTCGCCTCAGCGCCGTGGCGAACAGATATTTTATACCTCGCGCTACTCATTTCATGGCCAAATCGGTTGTGCCAGTTGCCACATCGATTCCACCTTCGACGGAATCCAATGGAACTTGGAACCTGATGGATTTGGCCGCAACACTGTGGACAATAAATTACTTGAAGACATCACGGACACGGAGCCATATAAGTGGACCGGAACCAACCCTAACATTCCCACCGAATGCGGACCCAGGACTGAAAAATACTTCTGGCGTTCTGAGAACTACGATAATCGAATGCTTACCGATTTGGCCGTCTATGTTCGGAGTCTGGCTCCGCGTCCTAATCGCTGGCGGCAGGCAAACGGCGAGTTGACGCCAGCCCAGGAACGAGGCAAGGCGATCTTCGAGCGCACGGTGGATAAGTTCAAGAAACCGATCCCGGAAAGCAATCGTTGCTCCTATTGCCACAGCGGACCCAAAGGCACGAATCAGAGAATCTTCGACGTGGGGACGCGTAAGTCCAACGACAATACAGGACTGCTGAAGGCGCCAATGCTGACCAACATTGCGCTCACAGCCCCTTACCTGCACGATGGGTCGGCGCGCTCGCTGGAAGAGATATGGACGGTTTACAACCCGGACGACAAACATGGCCGGACCAACGACCTAACCAAGGATGAACTCAACGATCTGATCGAGTACCTCAAGACTCGATAAGGAGGACGTGATGAAAAAGCTCTGTATGATCGCAATGCTATTGGTAGTCAGCGCAGTTGCTTTTGTCTCGCTGGCGCTTGCCGCGCCGCCGAGGATGCCGCTATACCGCTTTGAAAACTTTACTACCGCCAATGGCTTGCCCAACGATCACGTCTTTGCGGTGCTTGTGGATGGAGACCGCATCTGGGCGGGGACCGACAACGGATTGGCGGTCTACGAGAACCATGCCTGGAAGGTGTACACGACCGCCGACGGGTTGGCGCATCGGGCCGTGCTCTCGCTGGCGCTGGACAAGCGCACCGGCGATGTGTGGGCTGGAACAATGGGCGGGCTGAGCCGCATCTCCGGCGGACACATCGACAGCTTCACGCAGTTGAACTCGGGGCTGAGCAACGATGTGGTCTACAGCGTCTCCATCGAAGGCGAGAACGTGTGGATCGCCACGGCCGCTGGCGCTTGCCGGCTGAACCTGCACACGAATCAGTGGTCGCTCTATAACGAGCGCAACACGCCTATGTTCGAGATCTGGTCCTATTCGGTCTCCGCCACGCCGACCAAGGTCTACTACGGAATCTGGGGCAGCGGCGTTCTGGAGTACGACCAGAAGACCGGGAAGTGGGACAGGTACGACGATCCCGACGGAGAGACAGAGACGGTGCTATTCAAGGATCAGGGCCTGATCCACGAGATCGTCACATCGGTCAGCTATATCGAGAAGGACAATGTTTTATGGGCGGCCACATATTTTGGCGACAGTCACTATGACGGACGCTACTGGCACAACTTTCTCGTCAAGGACAGCGGGCTGCCCTCTAACTTTACCAATCAGGTCAAAGGCGTGGACGGCACGCGTGCATGGTTCTGCACCGACAAGGGACTTGCTTATTACGACGGCGTGAACTGGGCCGTCTATCGCCCTTCGCTCACCGACGGCAAGCCGGAGATGACGGTGCGCGATGCAAAGGGCATCGTGACGCCCGTCGCCGTCACCACCGCGCCGGCGCATAACTACATGCTTGGCATCGACTTTCAAGGGAATGATATCTGGGTTGCCACGGCGCAAGGATTGAGTCACGGGATTCGTCAACCGTAAGGGCACAGAATCGCGATAACGGCATGGGCTCGGGTTTTCGAAGTTAATGGACGTTCTGGATGGATAAACAGGCTGAAGTCAACAAGGAGTTGTTGCGATGCGCAAGGGATGGTTGTTGGTTATGTCAGGCATCTTGGCTACTGGTGCAGCGGTTCGTTGCGGTGCCCAGGATGCGGCCATGAATATGGACACGAACACAGGAAAGAAAGTGTGCGAGTGTGGCGCGCATCCGCCAGGCCCTCCGCGTGATCGCGAAGTTGTGCCCTATGCAGGAGAGCCGGCCGACATGCGACCCTATGCCAAGTTTACGGCGCCCTACGACACCAACTACACGCGTCCCAACATCTATATGGGCGCAGCAAGAAATATCCCCGAGCCCAAGGATCTGACCGAGGTGCGCATTGGCTTCTTCGGGCCAATCGAGAACAATTCGGAATCGGTTCTTGGATTGCGAATGCTGCATGGCGCGCAGTTGGCGGTGGAAGAGGCCAATGCCCGCGGCGGTTACGGGGGCAAGCCCTTCAAGCTGATGCTGCATAACGACTACAACAACTGGCAGGCGAAGGCGGTCTATGGCGATGTCCGGCCCACCGACGCGGCCATCTGGGGCTCGGCCTCGGATGAAGCGGTGAAGATGGCCTACGACGAACAGGTCTGGGCGATATTCGGCTCGATCAGCTCCGAGTCAACGCACATTGCGCTGCGCGTGGCCCTGCGCGCGGAGCTTCCGGTCGTCAGCTCGGCCAACAGCGATCCCACCGTTCCCGAGACTACCATTCCGTGGTACCTCGGGACCATGCAGGATGACCGGCAACAGTATCTGACGCTGGCTCGGCACATCTATACCGAGCTTGGCTTGAAGCGCGTGGCGGTTCTCAGGGCGAGCAGTCGATACGGCCGCTTTGGACTTGGCAAGTTTTTCGATGTCTCGCGCCGTCTGGGCCATCCGGTGGTGATGGAGCAGATCTTCCAGCCCGGCGACACGGATTACGCCAAGCAACTGAGGGTGATCCGCAGCTCGCGCCCGGACGCCGTTTTCATCGTCGGAGACGAGTTGGAGGCGGCGGCGATTCTAAAGCAGATGCGGGCGGCAGGGATGAAGCAGCGCGCCTTTGGCGCATTTCGCACCTTGGGCGACACGCTGTTGAAAGAGGCTGGCGATGCCGCCGAAGGCTTCGAGGCCGTCTATCCCTACGATCCCACCCGCAACGACCAGCGCTGGCTGGACTTCAACCGCCGATTCGAGAACCGGTTCCACGAAAAGCCGGAGCAGTTTGCCTCGATGGCCTATGACACGATGAATTTGCTGCTGGATTCGATCTGCAAGGCCGGCCTGAATCGCGCCCGCATTCACGATGCGCTGGCCGATATCGAGGAATACGATGGCGTAACCGGGCACATGGTCTTCGATCCCAACCAGAAGAACACGGCGCCGTTGTACCTGGGCACGGTACACAATGGCGCGATCACTTACAAGGTTGCCACGATGGAAGCGCCTGCGGCGCGGCCAGTGTCTTCCGCTTCGCCGCAACCATCTTCCGCCGCATCACAGACGCCGCAGGCGCCCTATGCACGGGTGGGTGAGGATGGCGTTGACTACGCGGGGCCGCATCAAAAGGATCTTCCGGCAGGGCCGGTAAGTATCGTGCTGTTCGGGCCGAAGGCGGCTGTGGTAGCCGCTTCGCCGGAGATGCAGGCGGAGCTCGCGTCGAGCGCAATCAAGGGACATGAGTTCAAGCTGCTACCGGTAGAGAGCGATCAGAACTGGGGTGCGGCATCTACAGAACTGGTTCAGGCCTTGATGGACGGCCACGCGCTGGCAATACTCGCTCTCGATAGAGACTCAAGCCACCTGGCAGAGCAACTTGCTCTGAAGAGCTTTGTGCCGGTGGTGGCGCTGGCCGCCGACAAAACACTAACTTCAATAAACATTCCTTGGATATTCCGGTTGCAGCCGGATACTACTCCAGCCACTGCGCTGCGGATGCTCGTGGCAGCAGAATGCCGCAGCGGCGCAAATTCGGAGCGGCTCAGGAATGTACTGGCTTCGGAAGAAGGCATCTCCGGCGTTGCGTTTCTGCCCACGGGCGAGCCGCGCAAACCTTAACGCTCACTCCCCGCAACAGATCGCAGCCGGAGCAGCACGACAGACATGGCTTTTTCGATTGAATTAAAGTTGATAATCGGCTCAGCGGGAGAGAACCTTCAAAGCAAGAATGGCGGGGGTTCCCTCAATGGATAGTGCTCTTCCCGATGCCCGGCTTTCATTCCGCGCCTATATCATCCGCCTTCATGGGCCTGAGAACGACCCTACGGTGAGAGTGCTGTTAGTCGAGACCTCAAAAGCACAATCTATTTATGAGGGGTTCGGATCGTTGTCGCAATGCGAGCGATGGATCGTTCAACTCACAGGTTGGATTATCCCCAGAGAAGTGTTGTCTATTCTTCGCAAACGCCTGAGACAGAGACGAATGTCTACCATAAAAGGCGTGCGGGTCTCTCGACGCGAAATCGAATCTATCGGATTGCAGCGTTTAGACCGATAGTTAAGAGATGCCTGGTCCTTCTCAGATTGTCCTTTGGCTCCTATCCGTCTCTGCTCTAAATTTCAGCGTTGCACCAGCGCAGCCGCAACTTCGGTGACCCCGGAATATCCATGTTCAACGATTTCGGCTGCTCGCGTACTATAGATCGCGGGGTCTTCGAGCGCTCAGGTTCCCAAGCCCTACAAGAGCGGGAAGCGCGGGCCGAGAAAGACTATGTAGGCGATTGAAAGAGGCTTTTCCGCGCTCTAAATGCGCTCTGTTTATCGGATTACGACTGCTTTTCATGGTCTAAGGTGTCATCCGCTGACCTGCATATTGTTGAAAATACGTTTGATTGTTGATTCGATTCCTACCGCGTCCACC
>PLFY01000018.1 GCA_003138365.1 Acidobacteriaceae bacterium | reverse complement strand
GGTGCTGTTGCCATGCCTGCCGTTAGGCACGCCGCACCTGGACGCGGAGGTGATGCTATGAGCAACCAGCCTGATATGCCCACTCCCGATACCCCGCAGTTGCTGCTGGAGCATCACTTGATGGCCTCGGTACGGCGCATGGTTGTGCATCTGCCGCAATCGTTCCCGTTTCTGGCGACCTTCCGGCACATGGCCATGGAGCTGGGAGCTTCGCCTGGGTAGAGCGGCCTCGCTCCACTGAAAGAAATCCCTCACTAGTGTCCGGCTACAAGTCGAACAGAATCAACTGGTTGTCAATATCGTCTAAATCAGTATCGGAATTGGGCGCCTGAAGTGCCTGTAAAATGGGCGTTTTCTCGAATTGAGTTAGGCTGAGAATCTGTAGGATTTGGTAGAGGCTGGGCTTCAAGCCGAGCCGTTTGCGCACGATGGCGACCAGAACATACACGCTCACTGCGATCCAGATTTGGGTCTTTACGGCGTTCTCGCTGGTTCCGTAGAACGCCTTGATTCGCAGGTGTTGCTTGATCCATTTGAACAACAGGGCGACATACTGCCCATCAACATCGCCCAGACGAAGTCACAATCTTCTATCCTTTCCACCCGTTGTGCAGGCAGAGCCTGCCTGTGATCCGGCTGTACGAGCGTGTCGGCGAAGCGTTCTACGTCGTGCGGCGAGCGGACAGCAGACCGCTGGCGATTCCCGAATGGATGACTCGTCCAGACGCAGCGAATGTAAGGCTTGTATCCATGGCTTGTCTGCCGGTTAAGGTGCTTCTTGGATTACGCAACGCGGCTGTGACCAACTGTTCCTCTTTTGTGCACAATGAGCACCAGGAGGATCAGGATGCCGCAGCTCAGGATAAGACAACAACGACAACTCTTCGAAGAACCTCTCCCCGCTCTCGGCGTACGACTCCCGCTGGAAGTGAAGGAGCAACTACGCCAGACACTTGTTCAGTGGATGCAAGTGCAGGCCAGGACAATCCGCATGGAGGTCAGCGATGAACAAGATCACCGCTGATCATTTTGTCCGGCGGGCCTGTGTTTACGTTCGTCAATCGACACCGGATCAAGTGCGGCATAACCTTGAGAGCCAACGCCGTCAATATGCCTTAGTCGATCATGCCCGTAACCTGGGCTGGGAAGACATCGAAGTAATTGATGAGGATCTGGGAATGTCAGGATCGGGAACGCGCCGCCCAGGTTTTGAACGTCTGCTTCGTGCGCTCTGCGATGGTCAGGTTGGCGCCGTGTTCAGCATCGAGGCGTCACGCTTGGCGCGTAACGGCCGGGACTGGCATACCCTGCTGGAGTTTTGCAGCGTGGTTGGCGCGCTGCTGATTGATGCTGAAGCTGTGTACGACCCCAGACTTCCGAATGATCGATTGTTGCTCGGCATGAAAGGCACGATCAGTGAAATGGAAGTTGCCAATTTCCGCGAGCGAGGTCAAGCAGCACTGCGGCAGAAGGCGCAGCGGGGCGCCTTGGTTCAACGGGTTGCGATCGGGTACATCAAGGGAGCGGACGACCGGATAGAAAAGGATCCGGACGCTCGGATTCAGTCCACCATTGATCTGATCTTTCGCAAGTTTGCGGAATTGGGCAGCGTGCGGCAGGTCTATTTCTGGCTGGATCGGCAGCAGATTCAGTTGCCGGTTGCTCGGGGCTCAAGAGAAGCAGGCGAGATCGTTTGGCTGTCCGCCCGATACCACTCAGTTCTCAGCGTGTTGAGGAACCCGGTCTATGCCGGCGCATACGCGTATGGAAAGAGCAAGGTGATAACGCGCTTGGAAGCAGGCCAGAAGGTTCAGCGGCAGGTGAGGCGCCGCCGTGAAGACTGGGCGGTATTGATTTTGAATCATCATGAGGGTTACATTGATTGGGACGTGTATCAAAGCAATCAAACGATGATTGCCCACAACGAAAACGCTAAGAGCTACGCTTTGCGCGGAGCAGTTCAGCACGGCGAGGCTCTGCTCGCCGGGTTGCTTCGCTGTGGTCACTGTGGCGCCAAGTTGTTGGCGCAATATCCTCGTCCGCATGTCATCCGATATCAGTGTTCCGGTCACGCCCTGAATCCCAATCAAACCTCCTGTGTGCTGTTCGGCGGATTGCGCGCCGATCGCCTGGTATCGGAGCAGTTGCTGCAATGCCTGACGCCGTTGGGCATCGATGCGGCAATGGCCGCGATCGCCGCACTCGATAATGCCAGCGACGGGCGCATTCATCAGAAGGAGTTGGCGCTGAAACAAGCGCGCTATGAAGTGACCCATGCGCGTCGCCAATATGATGCGGTGGATCCCTCGAATCGGCTCGTTGCTACGGAACTTGAACGTCGCTGGAACAAAGCACTGGCTGCGGAAGCTGAGCTTGAAGGTGAACTCGCAGTACTCGAAGACGATCGTGAACACCCCATCACCGACGCTCAGAAGCGCGAACTGCTGGACTTCGCACGCGATATCCCCAGACTATGGGACAATCCCCACAACTCGCCAGAATACAAGAAGCGCCTGCTTCGCATCGCACTGAAGGATATCACCGCCACTTCTGAGGGCGAGACGATACGCCTCGTGTTGCACTGGCAAGGCGGAGATCACACGCAGGTGGAGTTTCCCAAGCTTCAGACCGGACAGCATCGCTATGCCACCGACCATGATCTTGTGGAGACCGTTCGCAAACTGGCGCGAATCCAATCCGACGCACGGATCGCATCGATCCTGAATAAGAATCAACGCCGCACGGCACACGGACAAATCTGGACGCCAATCCGTGTCTGTTCGGTGCGCAACCATCATGGCATTCCGGTCTATAGTGAGGGAGAACGACAGGCTCGTGGCGAAATGTCTGTCCGTGAAGTCGCCGATGTCCTCGGAGTCACCCCG
Organism: Acidobacteriaceae bacterium; assembly: GCA_003138365.1. Classification (GTDB taxonomy): domain Bacteria; phylum Acidobacteriota; class Terriglobia; order Terriglobales; family Acidobacteriaceae; genus Telmatobacter. Next base: position 1,466 of record PLFY01000018.1, on the reverse strand, counting down.
ACGACCATCTTCCGCCTGATTCAATTGAATCAGTTGCCAGCTACGCAAGCATGTGTGAATGCACCGTGGGTCTTGTGCAGAGAAGGCGTCGAGCGATACAGCGACGAAAGGAACCGAGCAACACCCCCATCACCGCCCGATTCATCACAGTGTCTCTTTGAGATTCAATGACATACGAAGGAGTGCACCATGTCGTATTCTCGAAGAAAAGCTCCACCTGCCAGCGCTGCTTGTAGATTTGCGCTATGGTCAGTGCGGGCAGCATGAAGTTGTTGGTCAGAAACACCAATCGCTTGCCAGTGACGGCATCGAAGTAACTCACGCGGCGCAGCGGTTCCGGATATGCCGAGGCCGATCCGACGGTGGCCAGAACGACGGTCTGGTCCGAGCGCACGCCCGTGCTTTTGTCCACCGGATGCGAATAGCGGCGCTGGAGCAGCACGTTCTCCTTGGTGCGCACCACGAAGAAGGCTAACTCGAGCGTGAAAGAATGAAGCCGCTCGAAATCGATGTAACCTCGATCCATCACATAGAAGGCTCCAGCCTCAATCAGTAACTCGTCGAGGATTTTGACGTCATGCACCTTGCCGTCAGTAATGCGAATGAAGGTGGGGATGTTGCCGCGCAGGTCGAGCAACGTGTGCATCTTCACCGCGCCTTTGTGCTTGCGGAATTTGGCCCACGGGAAGACCGACAGACAAAGATCGATCGTCGTCGAATCCAGTGCATAAAGGGCTTGAACGAGGTCCACGCCGAGAGGATCGTCGGCATACAGTGGCCGTGCCATGGCGATCAGCACAAGGGCGAAGTCGGCAAAGATGCGCCAATCGTGCGCCTCGTTGGCATCTCCCAGCGTGGAGCGCGTTACCCGCCCACGAAAGCCCATGTGGTACAACTTGCCGCGCATTGCGCCCAGGCAGGCTTCGATGTCGCGCAGACTCTCGCGATAGGTCAACTGTGCAAAGGCCATGGCCAAGTACTGGTCGCGGCAAGAGAAGCCCCGATGGTGCGCATCGCCACAATAACGATCTACGCACTTCTGAAACTCGTAGGAGGGCAGGTGATCCAGGAGTTGGGAGAAGACGGTTTGTCCGGCATTCATCCCTCATTGTCGGCAATCCGCGCTGCCCGCGGCCACTCAAGGCCAGCCCCCGATCCTGTTGCCATCGGTTTCAAATCGAAAAATGCGAGTTATCCGCTATCGCGTCTAATATGTGATGGTTACAGCGGGTGATCCGATTTTAGCCGGACACTAGTGGAAATCCCTATTCCCCTGACGAAGCCGACAAGATGGGAAAGCTCTGTCTCAAAATCGCAACCGCGCCGCCGCCAAATGCCAATCAAGCTCGTCGATGCGTCCTGCACGGCACAATCACGCCGCCGCCGCCATTTTCGGCAATCTCGTACCGCCTAAAAAGCAATTCGCTATGTGTTCATGAATAATGGGCGCTTCCGGCTATTTAGTG
>PLFY01000198.1:16986-17294 GCA_003138365.1 Acidobacteriaceae bacterium | reverse complement strand
CTAGTTCCAGTCAAATCATCAGCGATACCCGACTTGATTTCCTTGATGGATTGCCTCCAATGAACGCCCTCGCGAACTCGCAAGCTCATCGACGACGTTAGTGAATGATAGCTCCTTTATCATGCACAAATTTGGACGGCAGGAAAGGGGTATCGGATCATCGGCAATGCCCTTTCATGTAGCGCTTCTCGATCGTATGCGGCGAGGTATTAGGAGACAGGTTTGCTAGAAACGGTTTCGCTGGATTCAGTCTGCTTGGTTGGCGGCCTTGAAACTGCCAATCCTAAGAGCCTCTTGCAAAATTGCCT
>PLFY01000198.1:0-16931 GCA_003138365.1 Acidobacteriaceae bacterium | reverse complement strand
ATGGAATTTTGCAAGAGGCTCCTAACACACGGTTTACGCCAGATCGCCAATTGATGGAGCAACCTGAGCAACGATCTGGAAACGTGCTAAGGGCTGTTACCGCAAGTTGAGACCACACTTTGTCGAAAACGGGACTTTCCGGGAGCGTCGTTACCCGAGTAGGGCATGAGGTTACATAACGGGAGGAAACGGCAGGAGCTCATGTGGCCACCTCGGTTCAGAAGGCGGTAATGGGTTCGTTTTGCCTTTGTCACCGAGCGTATAATCCACTCATGAAATTCAAAGCTGGCGTCATTCTCGTACTTGCTTTGCCTGCGTTCTGCTATGCGCAGACCACAGCTCGGGACATCTCACCGGCTCAGTTGCAGGCCGTCATCGGTCTACCGCTCAATCAGGCAGTAAAGCAGCGTGAAACGTATAAAGGACCGCTCAAATCTTCCTATGAACACCAGATCTCAATGATAGGCAAGGACTGTCAGGCTGAAATCAAACAGGGGCAGCAGCCGTACAACATCTGCATGGGACAGGCAAATGAGCAGGCCGATAAAGACTTTGCGATTTTCTACAACAACCTGCAGATGCTGTGCCATGATCAGGACCAGCTCACGACGCTGCAGGCTTCCGAGATGGCATGGCAGATATACAAAGACAGCGTCCTGAAAGCGACACACGCCTCGTGGCCAGACGGTACCGGAGCATCGGGATTCGCTGGCGAAGTGTACTTGTCATTGGTGCGCGATCATATGCGCGAGTTGGACGAAATCTACGGCCTAAATATCGCACAGTAGTGTAGCATCGGGTTTTACTCGCGATAGCGTCTCTGTGCGTGATCACGCACTCAAGCTTCCATGATTGGGGATCCTGGGCCGTTTGTGTTCGTTGAGACGTATCGAACTCCCGCAAACGGGGCTTGCGGTAAGTTTGTCGCTAATCCAAAGAATTGTGCCGTGATCGCCAGCGTCGATTGACGCAAAATCGCCGAGGCTCGAAGCGAGCTTGTGTCAGGCGGAATTCGGCGTTCCGGGCGGATCACCGTCAAAACCGGACAGAACTCGGTTTTAGGACTACGGTGAGTCGCCGACAGTCAGAGAGCACGGTCAGCGACGGATACCCACCACGTGACACACTTTTCCCCGCTCCGGCGCGTACAGTGAAGAGGAACAACCCAACCCAACAGAATCAGATTGGTTTCTTTCTCTCCAGTCGAATGGCCTCCGGCAGGAAAGAGCAGCCGGCCCAAAGCATTCGAGAGCACGGAGAAACGCGAAAATGAGAGAGGTCTTTATGAGATTCAAGGCAGCGATTCTCAGCACAGTAACAGTTTTGGCATTGATCGGCGTAACCGGCTGTTTCAGCCAGCAGAGAACCAGCTCCGACCCTACCCAGCAGAGCGCTGCCGGCTCTTCACATGCTGCATTTGCCGGCGCGCGCAAGGCGGATGTCGTTGACCCCGCCTATCAAATGACGGCCTACACGGTAAACGTCCCGGCCGGCTACAAGGTTGTCGGCGCCATCCTGCGGCCCGGCGGCTGCCATCCTCCGCCGACCCCCGCCTCCGGACTTTCCTACACCGTGCTCGGCCCCGACGGGTTGACGGCCTATATGTCCCTGCCTGGCGTCTCCTGGACCTGGACCAGCAACGGCTCCAATGTAGCGAGCCCCAAATGCCCATCAAATATCAACATTGATACAGCCGCTGGCCTGCTAGTGAATATTGCCGTGCCGAATCTGCACCCCAACGCCACCGCCGTCACCGTCGTGCCACTCCCCCAGAACATCCAGGACAGCATTGCTGCGAACAACCAGAAGAACAGAGGCTACGGCCCCCAGGGCAGGCAGTTTCAGGATTTTGCGCATGTCCGCGTCGAATATGAGCTCAACGGCCACGCTGTCGAGGAGTCGTTGTCCGCCATGATCGACTGCATTGAGTCGAAGGCAATCCCCATGCCTGGAGGCATAGGCCAGCCCGTCCGTCCCGGCTTTACCCGCCGCAACTGCAGCTCCCGAGGCACCATGATCACCCGCGCGCCCAAGGGACACTTGCAGGACGCGCTCAAGAATGACCCCGGGTTCCCGCAGGTCAACCCTGCCTGGGATCAGCGCGTCATCCACGACATGACCGCCAACTTCCAGCAGATGCAGGCCGCCAGCAATGCGCAATTTCAGGCGATTCAGGAGCACTTCAAGGAGCAGGGAGAGCAAAGGATGGAGCAAGGCAGGCAGTTCCAGGCCGGGCTACAGGACAGCACGAACAGGGCGCTGCAAAACGACCGCAACACGCAGGCGGCGACCGACCATGCGGCACATCAAACGGCGCTGTATTCGCTGGACCGGCAGACCTTTATCAATCCCAGCACTGGGCAGAAGATTGAGGCCAGCAACCAGTACGACCACCAGTGGATGTCGTCCGACGGCCAGACACTGATCCAGTCGCAGGGCAGCAACGATCCCAATGGGTCCGTGGACCCAGGAAGACAGAGCTGGGTGGAGCTGGTGCCCACAAACTGAGCGTATGGAGTGTGGCCATTGAGAAGCTGCCTTGAAATGTGGCTGAGAAACCCGGCGCTATTGAAGGAGTGTCCGGGTGCACCCCGAGAAGGCTCAACCGATGAATGGTGAATCGTGGCATTCCGGGAGCGATGGAACAGAAAACTCGCTTAAGGAATCAGGAAGGCTCCTCGATCGCTTCGGACGAACTGCGGAGGGGACGTAGTTGTCCCTGCTGGACAGCCTCCGGCACCGAAAAGGCATAACGGCCCAGCAAATTGATCTGCTCGTAAACCAGGGGAGACAACTGCTCCAGAGTTTCTGGACAGTTTCTTAGACTTTTATTACAGGCTGTTAAGCGAACAGGAAGCAAATCGTGGTGATCCTGGGACTCACTGGAGCTGCAACCAATGGAGTACAACGCGGAAGCCTTCGACCAGATCCAGCTTTTATTCGATAGCACTGGGTTTAATGACCACCAGTTGCACTGCGTCCTGAGATTCGACCGCAGTCTCAACGACGATGTCCTGAAAAATGCCGTCATGGCCTCGATTGAGGCTATCCCTATCCTGGGTACCCGTTACATTGCGGGTGCAAGACCGCGCTGGACGAGTCTCGATCCCAAAGCGTTTGGTCGAGCCTTCCTCTTCGCGCGGGACGAGACGGAGTTAGAGGATTTCGTTGTATCTCGCGTCGATGAAGGCCTGGGCCCTCAAGTCAGGGTCTGTCTCCTCAACTCGATGCCCTTTGCCGTTGCGCTGAAGATGAACCATATGGTGTGTGACGGAGCGGACTTCAAGGCGTATCTCTATTTCCTCTGCGATATCTATTCGCGGATGATGGCCGATCCGGGGTATAGACCTACGGCGATCACGGGAGACAGGAGCCTGGGGCGTGTACTCAAGCAGTTTGGCTTGCGGGACAAGCTCGAGTCTCTGCTCGTGCAGCGCAGGGAGAATAACGTCCCCGGCGGCGCTCGGTTTCCACTGAGTGATGACACGGAGGTGCGGCCTTTCATCCTTACACGCAAGCTGGTGCGGAAGAAGACCGCAGCGTTCAAAAACTGCGGCAAAGCCAAAGGGGCAACCCTGAACGACGTGGTGCTGACCGCCTATTATCGGTGCCTCTTTCAACGGCTCGCCCTCAGTCCCGGTACCGAACTCCGGATACCTGTGATGGTAGATATGCGCCGCCACATCGAAAAGAGCAGGAAACTCAAATCCCTGACCAATCTCTCCTCGACAGTGAGCACGCATCTGGACTACAGGCCCGGTGAGCATTTCGAGGAGACGCTCCACAGGGTGAAGTTGATCATGGACCAGAGGAAAGGCACCAATCTCGGTCTCAATGCATTCATCAAGGTGGGTTTCATCTATCGCTTCCTTGGCGATAGAATCGCCAATCGCATTGCGCGGTCGATGCTGAGGAATCCCCTCATCTGCATGACGAACATGTGTGTCCTGGACTCTTCCCAAATGTCCTTCGGCGATCTACTCCCGCAGGACGCTTTCATGTGCGGCTCGATAAAGTACAAACCTCATTTTCAACTCGCCGTGAGTTCCTACGAAGGGGAACTCACGCTCAGCGTTAACTTATCAGGAAGCGCCGACGATCGGGATTGCATCCTGTCCTTTCTCGCGCAGGTTGATGCAGAACTTTCCGGTTGGGAGTTGTCGCAACGTTCCCAACCTTGCACAGAGTTGCATCCACTGCAAGCCCCTTGTCGATAAACGATGCCCCTCTGCATCCCAGGCAATCGGCAATTGGGAAGTTGATCCGGAAGTCCACTCGTCTCAATTGATGCCAAATCGCCAACGCGCTGATCGAGGGCAGATTTGTAACGGGCAGGGTTTAAGAATTCTCCAAGGTAATAAGGTCAGTGCCGCCTCCAGCCCGGTGCATTCTTCGAATGCCGGACTGCGGCCAGCTTTTCCTGGTTGGAGGCGGCTAATCGGTAGCTTTGCAGCTTTGAGTCTTACTACGGCGTCCCGTTCCCATGCACCTGCTGTTCCTGCGGCGTGTACACCGGCGCCTGGTTGGATATCTTGTAGGTCTGACCCGTGTTCGTATTCATCACCGTCTTCTGATCCAGCGCGTAGTCCACCCAGTCCGAGGCCGCAGTGGTTCGCGCATTCGTGCTGGCCTGGGCCCGCGCCATTGACGCGTCCGTCCCCGCCTGCATGGTGGCCATGAAATCTTCATGCATATGCTGCTGCACTGCCTGGTTGTGCTCAAACCGCTGTTGCTGCCCCTGCATTGCTGCCGACTGCCTCTGGTACAAATCAGTGAAGCGTTCCGCCCCCTCCTCTTTGATCCGCCTGAGCGACGCCTGCAACCACGCCTGTTGCCACGCTTGCTCTGGACGTCCTCCCATCCCTGGCGTGTCCCACATCCTCTTCACCTTCGCGAACTCGGCCTCGGGCGCAGCCATGTACCTTGCACTCGCCGTGCACTGGTGGTATGTGGTCAAGGGCTGATTGCTCGGAATCCCGCGAAGGGCCAACTCTGTGCAATCCAAACGCACAGAGAGCTCGCCCTTCATCGCGGACGTCCCGTTCTTGTAGCGGACGATTGCCTGGGCCAATTCGGTGGTGCGCCTCTGTGCCTGGTTTTGGTTGGCCTGGGCTGTGTCGGCATTGGCCTGGGCTTTCTGCTCCGCCGGCACCGATTCGTCTGCTACATATTCCACTTGAAGCGTCTGCGCAAGGTGCTTCAGAAAATCCTGTGCCGTCATTGGCCCCTTCATCGGCAGGCACCCAAGCGTCTTGAGATAAGCCGCCGTCGGCCCGGTTGCCCAGATCCAGCCCAGCGGTGGCATTCGCTCCACAAAGCTCCGCCCGTCCGGGCTCGATGCCCGGAACACTCCATACGGGTTCGGAACGCAATTGCCGCCCTCGTACAGTACCCCATGAAAGTTCCACTTGGCCAGGATCGTCGTAGCAAACGCGTTCATGTTGTTCAGCGAAGGATCGGTAATGTACTCAACTCGCGTGCCCCCCACTGTCGAGGACGGGCCACTGGCACCCTCGCCTGGCGCTACGCCGCTTGCACCCTCCCCAGCGCTGGCCGCGGATGTTTGTACCGGCCCTTTGCAGCCGAAGATGGTGAGCGCAATCAGGATCGTTACAAGCCTTCCCCTGCTAGTCATGAGTGGATAACCTCCGCGTTCTTGAAGCGCCGTTAAGGGTTTTTGAAGCCGGCGGCTTTTTGAGCAATCCAGACCGCCGGCTTCGCTTTCTTGGCAGATTTGAGTCTTACTACGGCGTCCCGTTCCCATGCACCTGCACCTCGGGTCCCATGGGCGTTGACTGGTTTGACATCTTGTAAAGCTGGCCATTGTTCGTATTCATCACTGTCTTCTGGTCCAGCGCATAGTCCACCCAATCCGAGGCCGCAGTGGTTCGCGCATTCGTGCTCGCCTGGGCATTCGCCCGCGAAATGTCGGTCCCTCGCTGCATCGTGTCCATGAACTCGCTATGCATCTGCTGTTGCACGGCAGCCTGGCGGCGGTACCCTTCCTGTTGAGCGTTGAATCCATCATTCGAGGCATTGATGAAGCCACGCGTTCGCTCCCGCGTGTTGGCCATCGACCGTTGCGTCCACGCCTCCTGCCATGCGTCGGTTCCCATGGCGTTCCCCATTCCGGGCGCGGACCATTGCTGTAGCAAACCCGCAAACTGGCTCTCCGGGCTGGCGATGTACACGACATTCGCCTCGCAGTGGTCGACAGTCGACGCGGAACCAGTGGTGATCGTGTGAACGGGCTGACCGGCCGCATAGGGAGCCAGTCCCCTGGGCGCCGCAGTCACGCTCTCCGAGCATCTCACCATCACCTTCAACATTCCCTTCATAGGCGTCGAGCCGTTCGTGAACTGCACAGTCGCCAGAGCTCCTTGCGCCGTCTCATGCCTCTGTTGTGCGTCCTGCTCTAACGCGGCCTTTGCCGCATCAGGAAATGGCTTGACCTCAACGGCTTGCACATGCAACGTACCGGCCATGTATTTCGCGAAGTCCTGCGCACTCATCGCCCCCTTCATGGGCAGGCATCCATCTTTCGGCGTGAATCCAAGCATCGGCCCGGTCCCATAGGTCCAGCCAAGCATCGGCATACGCTCGGCGAAGGTCTTGCCGTCAGGGCTCGTCGCACGCCAAACTGCATAAGTGCGATCGACGCAATTGCCTGGTTGAAACAGCACTCCCTGAAACTTCCAGTTGGCCGGAAATCTCACCGGAATCGCGTCCATATTGTTCAGCGTTTCGTCTTTGATGTACTCAACGCGCGTACCACCGCTAGATGAGGAGGCGCTGCCTGCGCCGTCGCCCGACGAGCCGCTGCTCGCCCCGCCGCTCGACCCGTCGCTCGCGCTGGCAGCCGATGTTTGCACCGGCCCTTTGCAGCCGAAGAAGGTGAGTGCGATCAGAATCGTTGCCAGTCTTCCTTTGGTTCCCATCATTGATAACCTCCGTGGTCTTGCTAGCCGTTGATTGGTTTTTGAAAGTCTCTGACGGCGTTGAAAAGCAGCTCCGCCTTCACCAGGTCGGCAAACCAGACTGGGGCGTGCCGATCAGGGGAATCTCTTGTATGGTTCGCGCGTTCAATGGAAAACACGCCTCAAGCTTCTCAACCCAAGGGCGCTCGGAGGATTTCCATCGGGGTGCGCCCATGGTAACCCTCCCTGGACAGAAGGCGCTAACTGGCGGGTAAATGCGTCAGGAATCTATAGATCGAATATGTTTCTACTGTTTTTTGAAGTATTTGTCGCTTTGCCTCCGCAAACTTGATGCCCAATTTCCCCCAATTGCCAGCCAATCTCGCTTGCTGGCGCGCCTGTGGATCATCGCGTCACAGTCCGGGCAGATGCCCTCAAGGTTCCCCAGGCTCTCGGTAATCGGCAGGTATTCCGCCATGTCTCCAGCAGGCCGTTTAGGGGCGCGGCATCGCACGCAGTAAATCTGACCGGGCTTGCAGGGCCCCTTGTTTCTTGTCCGGCGCGCTTGCAGATAGGCGGCAAGGTCGCAGCCCCGAATCAGTGTAGGGCGCTTGCTGTCACAGGTCGGCAACCCTGACTGTGCAATTGATTGCACAGATTTGACAAACCATCGCGGCCGGAAATTTGGCGGCAAGAGTTTGTGTAATGATTGCACCAGCCCACACTGTCTTAAGCTAACTCCGTATGCGCCTCTTCATCGGCATCCCCTTATCTCCCGCAGTCATCGACGAACTTGCAACGCTCACGACCCGCCTGCAATCCAACGCCGACTTCCTGCGCTGGACCGGACCCGATTCCTGGCACATCACCCTTCAATTCCTCGGCAACACCAGCCCTGAGATACTTGACTGCCTACTCGCCCGCCTCGGCGAGCTGCGCTTCCCTACTTCCTGCTCTGGGGATATTCGGGCAAGACCTGCTACAAGCCAGTGTCGGCGCTGCCAAGCGACAAAATGTATAATTGGACGTGGGACAACCTCAAGGCTCTCATTGGCGAAGCACGCTAGTACTGTCACCGCGTGATTTGGTAAGAGATGGAATGTAGCGCCGTGTCTCCAGACCGGCTGTCGTGCGGGCGTCCACGCCCGCACATGTCCGTGAGGAATTACCAAATCATACAGTCTAGGCACTAGGGTTGAGTGCCACGCTTTTCTTTTGCCGGAAGACGGCCGGGGTGAGACGGGCTCAAGGGTGAAAGACCCGGGCGTTGAGAGATTGCCCAGGAAACTCTGCGCAGAGGGGGAACGGAAGTGCGAAAAGGAATCGTATACTTACAAACATTTCTGACACCGTGGAGACGGCTTGCCCGGCTGGCTGCAATGGGAGCAGCATCGGTTGTTCTTTTCGCGGGCATGGTGGTGGGGTTGCAGGGTCAGGCTAAGGACCCGGCCGCAGCCCAGACGGCAGAGGTCCAGAGGCAGGCTGACCAGGGGGACGCGACAGCCGAGTTCATGCTTGGCTTGATTTACTCGCACGGAATGGGCCTGGCGAAGAATTACGAGCAGGCGGCCTTATGGTACCGGAAGGCGGCAGACCAGGGGTACGCGAAAGCGCAGTACCAGCTTGGCGTGCTGTACGAAAGTGGGCAGGGCGTAAAGCAGGATCTCCCGCAGGCGATCTCCTTGTACCGGAAGGCTGCTGCGCAAGGGGACGAGGATGCCGAGTACTACCTGGGTGTGCTGTACGGCTCTGGAAAAGGTGTAACCAAGGATGAGGCGCAGGCAGTGTCGTGGTACCGGAAGGCTGCCGACCACGGGTACGCGGATGCCGAGTTCAACCTTGGCGTGATGTATTCCCATGGACAAGGCGTAGCGCAGGATGCGCAGCAGGCGGCCTCCTGGTACCGCAAGGCTGCCGACCAGGGGGAGGTGGATGCCGAGTACAACCTTGGCAGGATGCTCTCCAGGGACGGCGCGGGGCAGGACCTGCCGCAGGCGTTCTCCTGGTTCCACAAGGCTGCCGACCAGGGGTACGCCGAGGCTCAAGATCAACTCGGCCTGATGTACCAATCGGGAGACGGTGTAGCGCAAAACTCTGAGCAGGCGGTCTTGTGGTACAGGAAGGCTGCTGACCAGGGCCACGCGGATGCCCAAACCAACCTTGCCATGATGTACTTGACGGGCAATGGTGTAGCGCGGGATTATGCGCAGGCGTCGGCATGGGTCCACAAGGCGGCTGAGCAGGGCTACCCGGATGCGCAGTACGACATTGGCGTGACGTACTCGAAGGGTATCGGCGTGCCGAGGGATCCGGTGCAAGCAGCCGCGTGGTTCCGCAAGGCGGCGGATCAGGGATACGCGCAGGGGCAGTACAATCTCGGCCTGCTTTACAAAAACGGAGACGGCGTAGCCCAGGACCTGTCCAGGGCGGCCACGTTGTTCGCTCAAGCGGGTGAACAAGGGAACCGATATGCCCAGTACAACCTGGGCGTGTTGTACGAAGAGGGAAAAGGCGTAGCGAAGGACACTCGGCAGGCGGCCTCGTGGTACAGGAAGTCCGCGGAGCAGGGCTACGATCTTGCGCAGACAGCCCTTGGCACTCTGTATGCGGAAGGAGACGGTGTACCCAAGGATTTTGCACTGGCGGTTTCATGGTTCCGCAAGGCTGCGGACCAGGGCTTTGCAGATGCCGAATTCGATATTGGCTTGTCGTATATGAGCGGAAACGGCGTGCCAAAGGACCTGGCGCAGGCAGCCTCGTGGTACCAGAAGGCCGCGGACCAGGGCTTCGCCGATGCGCAGGTCAATCTCGGCATGGCGTATAAGGATGGGGAAGGCATACCCAAGGACGTCGCACAGGCGGCCTTGTGGTTCCGGAAGGCCGCGGAACAGGGCTCCGATATTGCACAGGATAGCCTTGGCTCGATCTACGCAAGAGGAGACGGGGTGGCCAGGGATTTTTCGCAGGCAGTTTCATGGTTTCAGAAGTCGGCGGACCAGGGCTACGCGGATGCTGAGTACAACCTTGGCGTTGCGTATCTGAACGGAGACGGCGTAGCAAAGGATCCACAGCAGGCGGCGGTGTGGTTCCGCAAAGCTGCGGATCAGGGGCATGACGTGGCACAGAACAAACTTGGTGACATGTACGCGGAAGGATTGGGCGTAACCAAAGACGCGCGGGTGGCGATGTCGTGGTATGAGAAGGCCGGCGCACAGGGAAACGCGGATGCTCAACACAGCATTGGACGCCTGATCAACCAAGGGGTCAAGTAACGAACGGAAACCGCGGGACCTACAGATACCGGAAACGGAAGACCAGTAAACGGAAGACTGGAATACGGGAAACCAGGAAAAGAGAGATGACAACAGTGAGCGAAAAGATTGATGCCAAGTTGGTAAAAGAGCTTCGTGAGAAGTCCGGGGCGCAGTGACGAGAAGTGGTTGAATGCTCTGCTGCAACGAGTCCACTACTAGCGCGGAAATGATGACTTCCTCCGGTCATGGACGAGAATACGGAAATCCTGATTCTGGGCACGCTGCCCAGCGACAAGTCCGTCGCCGCCGAGCGGAGCGCGTACACGGCCTTGTAAACCACCCTCTGAACGTAACCAACTGGGGATTCGCTGCGCGGACAGCAAGAAGGGCAGCAGCCCACGCCAGCGTTGACTGTGCGGTTTTAGGAGGCGCGTTCCAGTAATTCCCTCTCCGCCCTAATCCAATCCTCCAATGCGTATCCATGCTGGTAACCACGCTGAACACAAATCTGATACGCAACCTGCTCAATTATCTCTCGTGACACAACCTTCGGCTGCGAAATCGCAACGACGTTTTCTTTCTTCGTCGCAGTCTTGCGTGGTTTTGCGGCTGCTGCCTTAGCCTTCTTCGGTGCCTCAACCTTCGAAGCAAGCTCAATTCCCTTGCGTGATGTTGTCGTTGGCTCTACCACTTCAGCAGCCATCTCTCTCTCTTTGTTGAGGCTTGGCGCGGCGTTGCAGTCGCCTTTGTCTTGTTCGCTGTATCTGCCATGGAAGTCTCCTATACTCGCTGGATTCACAGCCACATTGTGGCGCGTCATTTTGAGGCTATCAAACGGCTTTGTCATTAGCAAATTTTAAACGCAACAAAATCAGCAGGTTCCGCCTACGACACTCGGTATATCCATCGGATGTCTATTTGAAAGGAAAGCCCTTACCCATGCTCACCGACGCTCCGCCACGCAACTCGAATCTCGCTGGCTTTCGGGAGAGTGACCGGCTCACGAGGCTGGACCTGCCGGATGATGCATCCTTGCCTGCAATCGCAAAGTCCATCGAGTCGGCAATGAAGGCTGAGCAGATTGCAAGGGTCCGAAGCGCCTGTGCCGAATTTCTGAAAGCTGCATTGCAGTTCTACCGAGTCCCGGATTGCAGCGTCCGCGTACTTGCCTCCCGACCGCTGAGAGTTCGTGAACAATGGACGACAGAACTTTTCGGAGACTACGCTCCCGAAACCATGGTGATCCGAGTCTGGATGCGAACAGCGGTGCGGAAAGAGATCACTTCCTTCGGAACTTTTCTGAGTACGCTTTGTCACGAATTCTGCCACCATCTCGATTATCGGAAGTTTGGCTTCGCCGATTCGTGGCACACTCGCGGTTTCTATGAAAGAGCAGCCATGCTCTACCACCATGCGCGTGGGACACCGCTGAAGCATCTTGTTTGGGTGCCGATATCGGGCGGGCGGTGGCGGATTGATTGGCCGAGGATGAATCGGAGTGCCGGAGGCTGATGCCCGGCACTCATGTGGGCAACACCGTGTACGCTTATGAAAATAGGCGGCACGACGGCCAAGGGAGGGTACCTGAGATGTCCAGCGACACTGAGACCTTTGACTCGCTATGGGCTTATTGCACGGAGAACAAGCGACTGGTGCCCATGCCCCAAGAATGGGCGGAGTTGCACGGCATGCTGGCAAATCGGCGACAGATGCCGAGTGGTGGATGGGAGCCACCCGCTCCGCTGATTCTGGCAGCATGGCACTGCACGATGCCTATCGAGAAGCAGCTGCGTTTTGAGGAGCATATTCGATGAGCCGCCGACCAGAACCAGCTTGATGAGGTGGGGGCATTACTCCGCGCATTGCCCGAAGAGAAGTGGGTTCACTTTGGGGAGATTTAGATGAACGACATCGGCAACGCGAGACACCTCGGGAGTATCTGAATCTGGAGAGCCATTACTCTGGCTTACGCGTATTGACTGTCGAAAGACTGTATTCAACGCACGATGCTTTTGTCAGCAAGACCTAGTCGGATCGCTCACGTTCGTTCAATTGTTTGATAATGGCATCCAGCTTTTCCTTGATTTCTTCCTCTGAGCGATCTCGATAGTGACTATCGCCCATAAGCCCCACAATGAGGAGCAGCAACAGCCGCGCCATCACCACGACCATCCAGAAGTGGGGCAGACTAGAAGCAGCGAAGTATTTCGACTTCAATTGATGTGTGGTAGAGAGAGTAAGGAAAGACTGAGTAGGGAGTAGCAGAATAGGGATGTAGATCTACAGCTATTTGGATGAAACCAGGGAGGCGGACGACCAGTGTCGTCCATCGAGCCAGCCATGAGAGCAACTGGTCTTACCCTGTCAGGGTTGAATTCATTTGTGGTTGTAGATCATGCTCTTGTACCAGCAGGATGCACACATAGACTCTGACCGCGAAATTTCCAACATTCACGCGCGGACGTGGAAATGGGCTCCGGCCAGCCCGGAGGGCGAGCAGTCATGGGCATTTGACAAAGTGTTCGTGTGTTGGACACTGGGCACGAGCCGTGCAATTGATTGCACGGATTTGACAAACGCTCCAAGCGGGACAATTCAATAGCAGAAATTCAAGAACGCTCAAAGCGGCATCGGCGTTTAGCGCGTCCAATCCCTTGACGACCAGCCCTCGAAACGTGCATTGGGCTGTTCTCGTCAGTCGACGACTACTTCCGCGTCGCCGGTTCGCCAGCGGATGCGATCAATGCTAAATCGAAACTTCAACCGCCATCAAAGCCCCGTTCGGCTCGGCCCTAGAAACCGGAGAATCGACAGCAATGACCTCGATTCTTCAAATTCTGTCGGGAAATGTGCCACAGTCAGTCCTTTGCCTCAGACTTCAGCCAATCGGAGGAGTGCTTTTCAATTGCGATTCTGACCAGTTGGCTTCGCGTTCTTACACCTGCTTTTCGAAAGAGTTCCTGGATCACAGCTTTGATTGAGCTCTCTGAGGCATTCAGCTTCCAAGCAATTTCCTTATTCGCGAGTCCATCGAGTATGCCTCTCAGCACTTCGCTCTGGCGGGCACTCAGAGGCCGCGCGTGTTCCACACGATCTGTCTGAGCATTCCTGGCCGCAACAAGAGAACGGACGGCCCCCGTGTCCATCCAAATCTCATTATTCGCAACCCGATGGATCGCCGCGACAAGTTGGGCTGGATTGCTTTGTTTTAGGAAAATCCCCGATGCACCGGCTTCCATGACTTGAAGAGTTGCCGCATCGGTCATGCCTGCAGTCACCATGAGGACTTTCACCGTGCTATGGCGATTCTTGAGGTCAACGAGCAGGTGATATCCCTGTTCGTCGCTGAGGTCGTAATCAAGCAGGACCAAATCGGCGGGCGTTTCTGGCAGCCTGGAAACAGCCTCGGCAACGGTCGCGCATTGACCGACAATTTGGAAATCGGGAGTTGTATCTAGAAGCCTGCTGAGGCCTTCGCGGAAGAGGCTGTGATCATCCACCATCAGTATTCGGATTTGGCGCATTGCTCTTCCTGTTCGGATGAAATCGCCGCGGTCAAGTATACCGTGAAGCAGGCACCGTCGGGAACCGGTTGGTAACGCAACTCTCCGCCGAAGGAATGCAGAAACGCCTGGGACAGATAGAGGCCGAGACCTGTCGCCTCAGCGCCAGCCTGAAAGGGATGAAAGAGATGTTCCGGATGAGCAACACCGCCGCCGCTGTCCTTGACTTCGACGAGAATCTGATCACTCTGACATTTTGCGGTAACAGAAAGCACCCGATTTTCCTTTTTTGAGAGTGTTCGAATGCTGTTGGTGATCAAATTCAGAAAGACCTGCATGAGGCTTGGCCGGTCAGCCCACACCAGCGGCAAACCCGGCTCAACAATCCATTGTGTCTCGATATTCTCTTCCTGCAATGATGGCGCAACCACGATCTTCAACTCATCCAGAAGAATCGATAGATCAACCTCCGTTGCCTCCGTAGTGGCTTGGCGGAGATTCACGCTAGCAATGCGTTCGAGTGCGACGGCGAGGCTACCCAGGGCTTCGAAATCCTTGTTTCCAGCAAGCAATCCGTCGCGCTCAAGGTTCTGGTGCACGACGGCAATCGCTCCGCACACATTGCGAATCTCGGGGGGGACGGCGCCGACAGCGATCCGGGATCCCGCGAGAAGCTGATGCAAGCCTGACACCTCGTGGGTGCGAAGATCCTCCGATGCATCGAGCACCATTGCGGTCAGCCGCGCTCCCGCATTTGTCCGGTAGGTGGAAAAGCAAATGTCGGCCAGAAATGTCTCTCCATCCTCTCGCTGACCGCGTGCTTGCATCACGGTGCGAAGAAGCTGCTGGGAAGAGTCCTGCATCGAGATATTCGCAAGGGCGGGAAGATGGCGATGAATGACTCTTCCTGGAAGGTCTCCTGGAGGCACGCCGAGCAAGCGATGCGCGGCCTCGTTTGCGGTCAATACACAGCCATCCGAGTCGGCCGTGATGATGGCGACTGGACTGCTTGCAATCAATATCCTCAATTGCTCTTCAGCATCGCGGCGGGCATCGCTCTGGCATTCAATCTTATGAAGGTGTTCCTCTGTTACGCGGCGGTTCCGGCTCACCTCGCGAATAAAGAAGCCCGCTCCCGCAAAGGCAGCGAAATAGAGTACGTCCCGGGAGATCCCGGACCTCAGATTCCACGCCAGGTCACTAAAGGTTTCCGCAAGGAAGGTACACAGACCAGCAATGGCGCAAATTTGCCAGCGGCCCAAAACACTTCCAATCATCAACATGGGAACCAGGTACAGGAAGCCAAGCAAGACCTCGGCAACTACCCACCAGTCCAGGAGCGCAATAGCCGCAATCAGGACTCCCGCCTTGAGCAGTACAGATCGCTTGTTGCCCTTGAAAAGCAGGTCGTACATATGCACCCGTGGTGCTGTGCCGGCGAGAACGGCGTAGCTGCCTGAATTGTAGAGGCCCGATGCGCCGCGGAACAAAAGGATTGCACAAAGGCAGGAGAATTGGCCAAAAGATAGGGTCTCAAGAGCGAAGGATAGGGTAGGCGCGCCTGAAAGATAGTCCGATGTACGCCTGCGTGCCCACTATTCTGAAGCGGTACATTGCGCGCTTCATTCTGACACGAGCGTGCTTGCTCGACATTGAACCGCAAGGTAGGTGAATATCCGAGGGCACTCATGCAGATTTTGAGATTCCTGCGTTGTGGTACCTGCGGCGTCGGGATCCTGGCGCTCATGTTGGCTGCAGCGCTGCACGCAGCCGCGCAGAGCTTGACGTGGGAACAGGCGAAGGCAAAGTTCGAAACGGTGAATCCGGCATTAATGGCCGATGCCGACAACGTGGACGAGATGCAGGCCGAGGAGATCACAGCTTTTCTCCGTCCCAATCCGCAGTTCACCTTGTCGGCGGATGGCACGCAGATCGCGCCGCATGATGGGGTCTTGACTCCCTTCAAGGGCACGTATGAACAGCCCAACTTCAGTTATTTGCACGAGCGCGACCACAAGCGGGAGCTGCGCCTGCAGAGCGCGAAGGAGGGTACGCGCATCTCCGCGTCAGAGCACGAAGACCTGAAGCGCAACCTCGAATTCACGCTGCGCGCGGCCTTTGTCCAGACACTCGAAGCCAAGGCTGTTCTTGAACTGGCGAAGGCAGATCTCGAGTATTACGACCACATCATCGAGATCAGCCGCGACCGCTTCAAGGCCGGCGACCTTGCGCAGATAGACCTCGATCGAATCGAGCTGCTGCGGGTGCAATACGAATCCGAGATTCAAACCGCGATCGTGAACCTGCGCACAGCGAAGATCCAGCTCCTGCAACTATTGAACGATCGCGCGCCGGTGGAGCTGTTCGATGTGACGGGTCCCTTCGATTTCTCCGAGACGCTGCAGCCGCTGGACGATTTCCGACAGGTGGCCTTGAGCGGGCGGCCCGATCTGCAGGCGGCGCTGCAGACGATTCAGCAGTCGGAGACCAATCATAAGCTGGCCATCTCGAATGGATCCACCGATCCCACGCTCGGGAGCTGGTACACGTACAACTCCTCGAACAATAACCCGAATGGCATCCAGACTCTCGGCGTCAGCGTGAGCGTTCCGCTGCGCGTGTTCGACCGCAACCAAGGCGAGAAGAAGCGCACGCTGATCGATATCGACCGCAGCCGGCAGGCCAGCGAGGCGGTGCGCGCGCAGGTGTTCAGCGACGTGGACACGGCCTACGCCGAGGTGGAGAGCAACATCGCGTTGCTCAAGCCTTACAAGGCGAAGTACAACGACCAGGCGCTGCGGGTGCGCGACACCGTCACCTTCGCCTACGAACACGGCGGCGCGTCGCTCATGGACTTTCTCAACGCGCAAAGCGACTACCGCCAGGTGCAACTGGCCTATGTGCAACTGATCGGCTCCTACTTGGTGGTCGCGGGACAACTGAATCTTGCAGTGGGACGAGAGGTAATCCCATGATGAGAACGTGTCTTTTAATCACAGCCGTCTTTGCCGCGCTTTTTTCCCTTGGGGCATGCAAAAAGGAATTCTCTCCAGCGGATGGCGCTGCGCCTGCACAGCAGGTTGTAAGAGGCGGCGACCCAAGCATCGTAACGGTCGACAAGCCGGATCAGTTCCCGCTGGTTACGCCGGAAAAGCTGGAAGCTGCTGCGCAGTTGCAGGCAACCGGCTCGGTCCTGCCCGATATCTCCCGCGAGATTCCAGTGATCTCCCTTGCTGTCATCGGTCATCAGGAAACGT
>PLFY01000211.1:223-11267 GCA_003138365.1 Acidobacteriaceae bacterium | reverse complement strand
CATCCGGTCAGAGACCTAGTTCTGCTGATTCGGGTACTGGTCCTTGATGGTGTAGCCCTCAGGCGGCTGGAAGAGCGCCTGGTCTGGTTCGCCACGTTCGATGTCGGTCAGCTCCGTGGTTCGCACGCCGGTCCGCGGATCGTTGTCGATCTGCAACACCACAATCCCCAAGTCAACAGACACCCACGTCTCGTGGGTCACGGTCAGCGGCTGATCGTTGCCTATCTCGTCCACCGCGTAGGTGTGCGACATGCGCGTACCCCTGGCCTCCAGGCCGTCGATCGTCTTTGTGCCCATGTCTTCCGGCTGACCCCAGGGCGACGCCGGCCGAGAAATCCTTGGCAGTTGGACAGCGGGCGTCGATTGGGCAGGCCTGGGTGGAATCTGCCGCACCTGGTTGGGGTCCGGCATGTGGAAGACGGTTGCTTCCTTCAATTGTGAATTCCAAGTGATGTTGACGCGGTTTACAAGGTCAAACACATTGAACATGGACTGCTTGTGGACCGTCCCCCCGGGCGTCGGAAAATCGAATACAGTCTCGCGAAGCGTCCTTCCGCTGGCGTCGCGCGCTTCTTTCGCGATGGTTTCGCGGGTAATGGTGGCGCCGTTGGCCAGAGTCTGGACCGTCGTCGTCTTTTGGTTCGCGGTGTACGGCTCGATGGCCTGGCTCCGGGATTCAGCCTCCGAACAGCCGGCTGCAACGGCTGCTGCCCCGCCCAGCACGCCGGCAGCGGCGCCCCCGCCCTGGCTTCGGGTCGAAGCAGAAATTTCCTGTGCGAGCAGCGCGTGGGAGCAGAGCAGAATAAGCGTAAAACTTGCAGGATTAAGTACAAGCCGATTTAGGCGCATCGATCCCTCCTAAACGTCAATCGATGCAATTTTGACGCAACTCGCGTGAAAATGCAATCCTCCGATGCGGCAAAAGGAGGCGAAAATCAACCGCGCTCCCATCCTGCCGTCTGCTATCCTTTTCAATTACTGGAGTGCATCAACATGGCAAAGAGCGTGAACAAAGTCATCCTTTTAGGCAACGTGGGCAAGGACCCCGAAATTCGTTCCACCCCCAGCGGTACCCTTGTGGCAACTTTTGGCCTGGCAACCAGCGACAGGTTTCAGGATGCTCAGGGCAACTGGCAGGATCGCACCGAGTGGCACAACCTGGTAGCTTTCAAGCGCACTGCCGAAATTATCCGCGATTACGTAAAGAAGGGCTCGAAGCTTTACGTCGAGGGGAGCCTGCGGACCAGCAATTGGGAGGACAAGGAAACCAAGGTCAAGCGCTATAAGACCGAGATCATTGTCAACGATATTTCCCTGCTCTCCGGCCGCGAAGAGGGCTCAGGCGGCGGCGGTTACAGCCGTGCGGCAAGTTCTGGAAGCTCCACAAGCTCGGCCGCCAGCTTTGACCAGCGGCCGCCCGCCAGCGCCACCGACGACTACACCCAACAAGCCGAAATCTCCGACGACGACATACCGTTCTAAGAGCAGTGGTCAGTGAACAGTGGTCAGTGGTCAGTCAGTGGCCCTGGTAAAGGCGAGCGGAATCCGCAGCGGAGGTGTTTATCGTTCGGGTCCCTGAAAACCGACCACTGACCACTGTTCACTGTTCACTGCTTCTCTCACTCCGTCTTCATCAGCGTCGCAATCAGCGAATCCCTGCGCTGGTTGGCCATTGCATCGGCATTGCGCAACATGCGCACCCACACAATGACCGCGCCCACCGCCAGCGCCAGAAAGATGGGCACGGCCAGCCACATCTTGTGCAAATACCAGCTCAGTCCGAAGACCGCCGCGCCCACCCCCATCACCAAAGCCTGCACCAGCAGAGCCCCAAGCGCATTGGCTTGCGATCCGCCCTGGCGCGTGATCCGCCCTGGGTTTACGCGGTAGGGCATGGTGAGTGAAAAGACGTTGCCCGCGGCCAGATTCGACGGCAGCGAGAAGAGCAGCCACGCCACAGTACCCGCCACCACCACGCCTTCAGGCTGGCCCAGTCGCAAAATGGCCAGAGTGCCGGCAATCAGGATCGTCAGGCCGAACATCACGGAATGAAACAGGTTCTTGGCCAGTAGCACCGTCCGGATAGGCGTTGGCGAAAGAAAGTACAACTGAATACCCGTTCCCTCCGCGCCCAGGTTGTTGTAAAACAACCGCGTGAACCCCAGTTGGGCGTAGACCAGGCACAGCGGCAGCGCTAAAGGGAAAATATGCGCCCGAGGACCGCTCCTGATAAAGACGCCGGAGAAAATCAGAACCAGCAGCAGGGGCGCGCCCACCGAATAGAGCAGCGGCAGCGTGCGAAACAAAGTGCGCAGCTCCTTCTCCATCACCGCGGCAATGGGGCCGGAGCCGTCCAGCAATCCTCCGCCTTCGCGCCTCGCTGTCTTGTCCTGGACTGCCTTGCTCTGGCTTGCGGCCGCCTTCTTCCGGCTCGGCGCCACACCCAGGCTTTCGCCGCGATATTCGGCCCTAAGCCGTGCCGCCAACGCGCCCCCGGCGCCAAGTACATACAGCCCCAGCACCGCCAGCGATTCAAACCCCAGCCCAGGCCCGGATGCAGGTTCAGCTTGTTGCTCGACACGTTGCTGCAGCGCCCTTGCCGCCAGCCCCGGTGGCAGCCACTGCTGCACTTCATTGGCGGTTCCCAGCCACGGCCCATACCGGGCTTTGAACTCTGCCTTCGTCCGCTGGTATTCCTGATTCTTCTGCTGCGCCTGCTCTTTCGTGGCATTGCGCCCCAAAGGTGCGCTGTTCTCTTCATGCCTCTGCCGGTGCAGCGCCGGATTGAGCAGTTGCAGGCTCAGGATCAGCACCATGAACACCGCGCCCAGAATCTCCCGCGTCTTCCTTTGCGCCAGCCAGCGGTCGATCCAGGCAAAGATCGCCCTGACCAGCAGGATGTTGAAGGCGGCAAAGAGAGCCAGGCCCAGCGCCGTCCAGGCAAACAGTTCCGGCCGCGCTGCCGTGATTCCCACCAGGATACCCAGGCAACCCAGTCCGCCCAGGATCGTCGAGACATCCACCAGCCCGAAGACCACGTACAGCAGAAAATACGACCCAAACCGCACCGGAAAGCGCAGCAGGATGCCCAGATCGAACTGCTCCTGAAACGAGGCCAGCATCACCGGAATGATCTGCCAGGCAAAAAATACCGCCCAAAACAGGATCGGCAAATACTTCCACTGCTCACCGGAAGCCAGCAGAAATGCGGCCGCACCCGCGCCCACTCCAAACGCCAGTCCACCCACGGCATAAAAGACAAACGAGACGGTGCGCGCGCCCAGCTCCAACGCTCCCTTGTTGGATCGCAGCCCGTTGGTAAACATCTGCCAGCGCAGCCGGGCCAGCGCCGCATACTGCACCCGCGCCTGCGCGCCCAGCATTCCCCCGCCGGCATCGACTATGCCAGCCATGTCAGCTCCTGCGCCGGTTCCTGCTGCACGTCGGCTCCCACGATGGCCAGAAAAATCTCTTCCAGCGTCAGCCGTTGCCCCTGCTCGGCTCCCGGCAGTGTGCTGGCCACTCCCGCCCGCAGCTCCTCCAGCGAGCCATTGGCTACCAGCCGCCCCTGCGAGATGATGGCCACGTGGCTGCACAGCCGCTCCACAATCTCCAGCACATGCGTGGTGAGAAAGATAGTAGCCCCGCGATTGATCATCCCCTGCAGCATGGTCTTCAACATGCCTGCCGCAATCGCGTCCACGCCCTCGAACGGCTCGTCGAGAAACAGCACCTTGGGCCCGTGAATCACCGCTGCGGCCATGGCCAGCTTCTTCTGCATTCCGTGGGAGAAGTCGGTCACCAGCTTGCGGCTCTCATCGGCCAGTTGCATGAACTCCAACAGCTCATCCGTCCGCTGGTTGGTGGTCGCCTTGTCCAGCCCATACATGCGGCCCACAAAGCGCAGGTATTCGGGCGCCGTCAGCCGGCCCATCAGCGCCATGCCCTCCGGCACCACGCCGATCTGCCGCTTCAACTCCAGCGCCCCGGCCCCGAATGGCTGGCCCAGAATCTCAATGCTCCCCGCGCTCGGCTCCAGGAGGCCGGTCAACATTTTGATGGTGGTGGATTTGCCCGCTCCGTTCGGCCCCAGAAAGCCGAAGAACTGTCCCGGAGCCACGCTGAGCGTGACATCCTCCACGGCCGTCAGCGCGCCGAAGCGCCGCGTAAGCCCGTGGGTTTGAATCGCCGCAGTTTCCATGTGGAGCAAGGATAACAAGGATTGGGTTGCGAAACAAAGCGCCCAAGCTGGGTTGGCAAGCCAGGCCAAATCGACTAGATTTACCTGTGAGTGCCGAGAATGAAAGAAGGTCGCTGAGGTGAAAGGTAGATTGGCGGTTGGAATCTTCTGTTTGGTTGGGGTTTGTATTGGATGCCGTAGTCAAATCGCTCAACAGCCCAAGCCCCAGGACGCGCAAATCTCGAATAACAATAACTCTCTGCAGATTTACGCGGCGAAGAATGACGGCGAATCAAAGATATATGTGCAATCTCCTGGGGCAGGATCTGCGCACCGCCTGACGAATCGTAGGAGCGGATGGGAGACATTCCCTGCTCTATCTCGAAGCGGAACCGTTGTTGCGTATGCTTTGTCTGATGGAGAAGAGGCAAAATCGGAGGTTTGGGTCTCACGGATCGATGGCAGCCACGCACATCGAGTTTCAGCGCCTGAAGAAGATGCATTCATGCCTGCATTTGGCGCTGATGACCGGACACTACTTTATGCAAAGTCGCGCTTCACAGGCCACTACTCCCCAATTGCCCGGCCCAGGCGCCATGAATTCGACATAGTGAAGATTATCGTCGATCCTGACGACTCGGCTCCTGTCGCTGCTCCAACCGAATTGACCCAACAGCATTTCTTCGACCTACGCTCTCTTTCGGTGTCGCCCGATGGAGAGCGATTTCTGATAAGCACCTCCGGATATCCTATCGGATCGTTGATTGAGGAATTCGATATTGTCAAGCCTCTCCAGATCAAAGGAATCTTCCAACCGCATGTGCCCTCTGAGCCTTCTTTGGGAGCTTCGTTTGGACAAGCAGCCTATGTTGGTGACGGGATGCAAATCGTCTTTACAGCGGCGACAGAAGGGAAAGACGGAAACTACGACTATAGCGTCTACCAGATGAGCGACGTCACAGGCGGGGACCTCATCACGTTGGTGCAGCATTCCGGGATGATCGACGATTTGAACGTGAAAAATGATGGAAGTATTTTTATCTCGGCGGGTGGAAAGAGATATTTGGTAGATAAACAGGCGCATGTTCTTCGGTGAGACCTGCCTTGGCCTGTCAAGCTGCATGTTCCAGTCACCCTAACCCTGCTTTGCGTTCTCTTCCTCCGCCTCACCCAGCGGATCATTGTCCCGATCCGTGACCTCAGCCAAAGCAGCCAGCCGCGCCGCCAGCTCCTGCTTCCAGCATCCCTCCGGCGCACGCCAGCTCCAGTTGCCCGCGGCCACTGCAGGCGTATTCATCCGCGCCTCCGAGCCAAGCTCAAGCAGATCCTGCGCCGGAACCACCGCCAGTTGCGCCACACTCGCCTCCGTCGCTCGAATCAGCGGCCACACCGGCTTCTTGCCAACCGGCCCCACATAAGCCTCCACCGCGCTGCGCTCAATCTTGCTCGCCGCATTCCACCAGCCCTGCGTTGTGTCGTTGTCGTGCGTCCCGGTGTAGGCCACGGCGCCGGGAGTATACCGGTGGGGCAGGTGCAGATGCGCACCCTTGCCGCTGAATCCGAACTGAATCACCCTCATCCCCGGCATTTCCAGTTCCAGCCGCAGCGCATCCACCTCGGGCGTAATCAGCCCCAGGTCCTCGGCTACCAGCGGCAACGGTCCCAGCGCCGCCTCCAATGCGCGAAAAAGCTTCAGCCCCGGCGCCTTCACCCACTCGCCGTTGACCGCCGTCTCCTCGGCGGCCGGAATGGCCCAGAAGGCCTCGAAGCCGCGGAAGTGGTCCAGCCGCACAATGTCGTAAAGCGTGCAAGCCCGCCGAATCCGCTCAATCCACCAGTCGAACCCGTGCTCCGCAAGCACATCCCAGCGATACAGCGGATTTCCCCAGCGCTGCCCGGTAGGCGAAAAGTAATCGGGCGGCACGCCGGCGATGCGCACGGGCTGCAACTCCTCGTCCAGCTCAAACAGATCGGGATGCACCCACACGTCCGCCGAATCCATGTTGACGAAGATGGCCACATCGCCCAGAATCCGAATTTCACTCTTCGCGGCAGCCTCGCGGAGCTGGTTCCACTGCTGCGAGAAGGCAAACTGCAGCACCTGTTCCTGGGCCAGCGCACGCCCATGCTGCGCGGCGATTTTCGCAAGCGCCTCAGGATTGCGGCGGCGCACCGGCTCCGGCCAGGCCGTCCATGCGCCTGTATTGAACTGACGGCGCAGTTCGGCGTACAGAGCATAGTCCGCAAGCCAGCCCGCCTCAGCCCGGCAAAACTCTTCGAATTGGCCCCATTGCTCCGCAAGCTTGGGGTCATGATTCGGACCTGTCGGTCCGCGGTCGAGAAAATTCCCCGCCGCCTCATGGAGCAGCGGCAGCTTCCTCGCCTCAACCTCGTGGAAATCCACATTGCCGCCACGGCCGGCCAGCCCGCCGATCCGTTCGCCCTCAATCCAGCCCCAGTCGGAGAGAAATTCCAGGCTGATCAGGGTTGGATTGCCCGCAAAGGCCGACGAACCCGCATAGGGCGAGTTGCCGTAACCGGTAGGACACAGCGGCAAAACCTGCCAGACGTGCTGTTTGGCCTCCGCCAGAAAGGCCACAAACTCGTGAGCCGCAGGCCCCAGGTCGCCGATGCCTCCATACGAAGCAAGCGAGCTCAGGTGCAGCAGAACTCCGGACGAACGTTGAAATTCCATGGCTCCATTATCTCCGCCGGCGACCCAAAGTGCCGCAATCCAACAGGCAAAGCCGGCGTCCAAACGCAAAAGAAGGCCCGCCTCCTGATTTGGATGCGGGCCTTCTTGTGCCTCAGTTGGAATCTTCGCGGGTTACGCCCCAGGAATCTGCGGCCCCTGCTGCGCCTTGGCGTTGGTTCTGATGCGCTTGTTCTTCTTGTAGTCGTCCATGATGCCGCTCATGAAGACGCTGAAGGCTTCTGAACGGCGCTCGTCCAGAATCTGATCCTTGTATTGGTCGAAGTTCTTGGCAATTTCGTCCGCTGTAGGCACCTGCTTGTCCACCAGCTTGGCCACCACGCCGGTTCTGCCCGCGTTGATCGGTCCGCTGATCTCGCCCACCTTCATGTCGAAGAGCTGCGGAGCCACCTGGCCCACCTGGCCCAGATCGGGAGCCTGGCCGGTTTCGCCCACCAGGTCGCTGCTCTTCACGGTAGCGCCCACCTGCTGGGCGGCCTTGGCCAGATCGTTCAGGCTCTTGGCCTTGCCCGCCAGCTCGGCGGTCTTCTGGCTGAGCAGGCCGGGGAGCAGCTCATTGCGGTAGTCGTCGGCGATCTTGCTCTTGTACTCGGCAAGGTTGGGCGCATGGGCCGGGGCGATGCCCGTAACCTGGAAGATCGCATAGCCCTCGCCGGTGGATGCCGGCTGCGGCGGGTCGCCCTGCTTGGACTGGAAGGCCTTCGCGATCATCTGCGAGCCGTCGGGCAGCGCGGCAATCACGCCCTGGCTGCCGACCGGCGGCGTGGTCACCACCTCCAGGTGGTGGGCCGCCGCGGTCTTCTCCAGGCCGTTCTTGAGCGCCTCAGAAGTCAGAGTCTGCGCATAGCTCGCCTCGGCCTGCGCCGCCTTTTCGCGAATCAGCGTGGCCTGAATCGTGGGCAAAACCTCGGCGAGCGACTCGGCGTGCGCCGCCTGGCGCTCTTCCACCTGCACGATGTGGTAGCCAAACTGGCTCTTCACGATCTTGATGTCGCCGATCTTTTGGCTGAAGAGGGCGGTGTCAAACTCCGGCACCATGGTGCCGCGGCGGGCAAAGGGAAGTTCGCCGCCGGTGTCCTTGCTGCCGGGATCGTCGGAGTTCTTCTTGGCCAGGTCGGCAAAGTTCGCCCCGCCCTGGATCTGCTTGAGAATCCCCTCGGCCTTGGCCTTGGCGGCCGCATCGGTCTTGGCGTCCGCGTCGGCGGCCACCTTGATCAGGATGTGCCGCGACCGCGCCTGCTCGGGAACCTCATACTCGGTCTGGTGCGCGTTGAAGTACTGCTGAATCTCCTGCTGCGTGGGCTGCGGTACGCCGCCCGGCAGTTGGTCGGGAGTAAAAGCAAAGTAGGTGATCTTGCGCTCTTCAGGAACTGCCGTGGCATAGCGCGCGGCATTGGTTTTGAAGAAGGCGGCGAGTTCGCTGTCAGAGGGATTGATGGTCTTGGCCAGTTCGTCGGCCGAGATCACCGCGTAGTCGAACTTGATCTTGATGTTGCCCTTGCGATAGTCGTCGCGGACTTCCTGGTCGCCCACGCTGACCCCGGCGGTGATCAGCGATTGCAGCCGCTGAATGACAATCTCCTGCCTGATCTCGTCTTCAAACTCCGGGACGGACAGGTTGAACTGATTAGCGACGAAGGCGGTGTACCTGTCGGTGCCGATGTACTGGCCGTTGGGGAAAAGAAACTCGCCAAACTGGCCCTTTTGCAGGAAGTGAATTACATCGTCGCCTGTGGCCTGGATGCCCAGCTTCTCCGCCTCGGCCAGCAGGATCTGCTTCTGCACCAGTTGCGGACCCACGCGCTGCTCAATCAGGTTCAGGATGACCGGATTGTCGGGGTAGTGTTGCCGCTGCATCTGTTGCCGGGCAAGCTTGTCCACCTCTTGCTGGCTCACCGTCACTCCAGAAGAGATAAAGCGGCTGTACCAATGGGGGTAAATCACGGCATAGGTATCGGCGGATGTAGCGCCCTGGCCGGTAAGCCCAGGGATAAGGTACACCACCATCGACACGGATGCCAGACCGATGATGACGACGAAAAATGCCTTGACGACGCGGCTGTCTCTCTGCAGGAAGCGAATCATGGATGGACTTGAACCTTCAACTCTCTACGCGCGGGCGTGGTGCGTGAGCCCTGAAGCTGGTCCGGCCCAAAAACGGGTTCGACCGCAAGGCCCGCATCTGCCACGAATGCGCAATTCTCGCGCGACGCGATTCTCTGTCATTATAGACGACACAGAACCGGGCTGGCCGGGCAGGTCAACGATCTGACCCTGACTGGCAAATGCCGGAAGAAGGTGGCTGAGGGGGCAGATTGCCGCTTTGATCGTTCCTTGCGTTGGAGCCGACATCACAATTCAGCGACGGCTGCAAGAGCGGCCTTGCGGAGAAAGCGCCTCATGCTCTGAAAGGTCCGCCCCGCCGCAAGCGCCGCGCCAAGAACAAGCGGGCACTCCGTCCACCGGAGTGCCCGCCGCTTGCTCGGTAAATTATTCGCCTCTTACCGCCAGTAGTAGTACCCGCCGCTCATGTAGTAGGGCCGGTAGTACACCGACGGATAGCCGTACGGATATCCATAGCCGCCGGCCATATACGGAGAACCGTACGGATAGCCGTTTGCAGGGTAGCCGCGCCGATACAGGCTCGGGCCGCCGCTATAAAGCCCCTGCGCCAGCCGTGCAGCTTCCTGCGCGTCCACAGGATTGACCGTAACCGGCGTATTCAGATGGAATGTGACCAGCGCTTCCGCTGGAATCCAAACTCCCGGTCCTGGAGAAGCCGCTGAAGCCGCCGTGCCTGCCGCCAGCCCCGCGCCAGCGCCAACGGCGCAACCAAAGCCGCGGCCCACAGCGCAGCCGATAATGGTGCCGATGATTCCGCCGCTAACAGCGCTGCCCACCGTCTGGCCGGCCTTATTCGGCCCCCTCACCTTGAACTGGTCGGTATCCAGAGGGTAGCTCTGCCCGCCCAGATCCAGCGAGGTAAGTTTGAGCGCCAGCTCCGGGCTTCCGCCCAGGTCTCCGGCCTTCTTGGCCTCGGTCACTACGCCGTGAACGGTTGCGCCCTTCGGAATCGCCAGCACGCCGCCATAGGCCACGTCACGAATCACGGTGAATTGCACCGGCTCGCCGTCCTTGGCCCTCTTGCTGTTCAAGGCTTCGCTGGTCCGCAACTGCAACAGGGTTCCCTGGGGGATGGTCACAGGACCCTTGGGCTCCGCATAGGCCTGCGCGGGAGGCCGCGTGCGGTAAACCTGAGGATTCGCCGGCGGATACTGAGACTGCGGATACTGAGGCTGTGGATACTGAGGCTGCGGAGGCGCATACTGCGGCCGCGCCGGCGGATAAGGCGCCTGAGCCTGAGGCGATCCGGGTGCGGGCATCGGTCCGTCCGTCGCAGAAGGAGGAGGCGGAATGGGCGCCATCGAGTCGTCGCCCTGGCTGTCGGCCATCTGCTGCGCGCCGGGGTCTGCGCGATTCGAGGCCTGCGCTGCCTGGGCGTCCTGCGGATTGCCGAGCTTCAAGTTGTTATTCACCTTGGACACGCCCGGCACACGGCCGGCGATCGACTCAGCCAGTTCGCTGGAGGCCTCGCTCGACACCGTTCCTGACAGCGTAACCTCGCCCTGGATGGTAGCGGCAGTAATCAGGTCGCTCTTGAGCGCTTTTGAGGCGTCGAGAGCGTGAACCACGTCCATTTCGATCTGTCCGTCCGAGCGCTGGCCGGCCGGCCGGGCCGCAACTGAGCCTGGGTCTGGGCTCGGAGCCTGGGCAAGCGCAATCACGCCGGTTAGAGCCACCAACCCACCCAACGCCAGAACCTGCGGGATCACTCTCTTCAGCATGGTCCGATTCATCTTCATATTTCTCCTCTGCCAATCGCGTTTCTTCCCGTCCCTGCTTGGATGCCAGACAGGTGGAAAAGACGCATCGCGGTGAAGCTCCCGATTCAATTCGTTAGACGGAGAATCGCGCGAGCCGTCATCGGTGGTAACCCCGCCGCCGGGAAAAAGTTCCGCTGCGCGCCGCGGAAAGTGCCCGCCGTTGAAAGAGCACGGCTCCGGCCGGTCCTTCATCGCTCCGGGCGCCTGGGCAGGTTCTAGTACTCTAACCGCATGATTGTGTAATGGCCGGAAAGTAGCGCCGGTCTC
>PLFY01000211.1:0-192 GCA_003138365.1 Acidobacteriaceae bacterium | reverse complement strand
ATCGCGCGCCAGCATGCGGCTCTCTGTCTCAGTAGGGGCGCGCAGGATCCCGGCAAAGCGGACGGTATAGGCCAGGTAGAAGAGGCCCAAAGCGGTAGCCAGCACGAGATAGGTGACGCCGGCCATGCCGAGCATCCAGGGGGCCAGGCTGACGGGGATCATGAGCACTGCGAAGAAGAGCGCCTGGGCCAC
>PLFY01000091.1:1758-11079 GCA_003138365.1 Acidobacteriaceae bacterium | reverse complement strand
CAAACTTGTTGACACGTTCCGCATTCTTTCGCTTATTTCTAGCGTAGGGTAGGAAACCGTCCCCGTTCGTTCCCACGCCTAAGGCCGCTGGCCCCACCGCTGGTGGTGCTTGACACTGTAAACTAAATAGTCTACACTGCAAGAATGATCGGCACGTTCAGGCACAAGGGACTTGAGGAGATTTATCTCACAGGCACAACCCGCCGGATTGGCCCCGATCATATCAGGAAGTGCATTCGCATCTTGCAGTTGCTGGAAGTCGCAAGCCAACCGGAGGAGTTGAACATCGCCGGATTTCACCTCCACAGCCTGCAAGGCAAACCGAAACGATGGTCGATGCGTGTGACCGGGAATTACCGGGTCACCTTCGGCTGGTCGGGTGAGACCGCGTTGGATGTTGATTACGAGGACTACCACTAATCGGGTGCCCTTGCGAGCGAACAGCGAGCGGCTGCCCCACCGCAGGTGGTTGGGAGGACGTTATGGAGAGAAAGAGCGCACTGCCACCCGTGCATCCGGGTGAGATTCTCAAGGAAGACGTTCTGCCGTCCGTTGGCCTGTCCGTAACGGCAGCGGCGAAGGCTCTCGGCGTCTCCCGCCAGATGCTTCACGACATCCTGTCGAAGCGCAAGCCCCTTTCCGCCGTCATGTGCCTGAAGGTCGCTCGGCTGTTGGGCGGCTCTCCGGAGGTGTGGATGCGATTGCAGGCAGCCTACGACCTGAAGATGGTTGAGCAAGACAAAACGGTAATGAAACGCGTCGCGCAGATCACGCCTCTCGAGCGTGCGGAAGAAGTCAGAGCCTAATCCCCTGGCCCGGATCACCGTCCTTCGCTTGTTTTCTTCCGGAACAGGCCACGCCGATCAGGCGGACAGCTTGTTGAGCAGGTCGATCTTCACAACCCCGTCGGGAAAAACAGCGCGAATCTCCAGCGCCCCGCCCATCGCTTCGACGTAGCTGCGCAGCGTGCTGAGGTACATGTCGGTGCGCTGCTCCAGCTTGGAGATGTTGCCCTGGTCCATCTCCAGAACCTCGGCCAGCCGGGTCTGCGTCATCTGCCGCGCGTTGCGAAGTTGTTGCAGCGGCATTTCCTCGATTATCTTTTTGGCGCGGGCGCGGGAGGCGGCTACCCGCTCCGGCCCCATTTTGGCTTCCAGTTCAGACCACTTGCGAGCCATGTTGTTACCTCCTAGTCCTTCTCGATTTCGCTCAAGTGATGGGTATAGATGGCGTCGGCCTTCGGCACGAACTCTTCATACCAGCGGTTGTTTCCGGTCTTGTCCCCACCAATAAGCAGGACGCCGACCCGGCGCGGGTCGAAGGCATAGAGCACCCGGTATGGACGGCCCTGATGCTGAATTCGCAACTCCCGCATATTGTGATACTTAGAGCCGTGAATCGTGTCGGCCTGGGGACGGGTGAGCGCTGGCCCGGATTCTTGCAAGACATAAACGCTATCGGCGACGCTGTCCTGCTCCTCGGCGGTCAGCCCGTCCCACCACTCACCGAAGTCATCCGTGAATTCGACGTCCCATGCCATGTGTCATTATGTAGTTATTTATATATATCGTCAAGGGAATAATCGGCAGCATCATTACCTGGCGCCTCAAAGCCTCGTTACCCTCACCGGTTAAGCCGAGCGCCGGACGCCCATCCTTCGCCTTTTTCTAGCGAAGAGTGGGACCGAAGGCTGCCATTGCGAGCGAATAGCGAGCGTCTGCCCCACCGCAGGTGGCAGGTGCTAGCAGATTATTTCCCTCCCAGCGCGCACAATGGAAAGATGAGATCGCACCCCAGATGGGCCGCAACATGAACCCGCGCGGCCGCGCCAGTCTGCCCCAAAATGATCGGTACCCCTACCCCTCCCCCCCTCTTTGATGTAACAGAATGAAACAAAATAAGTTAGATGTGATTTGTGCGAGCAAACGGCGAAACTGCCGGCCCAAGTCGTACCGCTTTCAGCTCGCTCACCGAGCCCGAGGCGGCTACCCCACCGCAGGTGGCTGGACATAGTCATATGACTAGTGATATGACTATCTGAGCGGAGGTTCTCCATGGCTTGGCAGGTCTGCGACGCAAAGGCGCGCTTCAGCGAGTTTCTCGACGCCTCGCTCAACGACGGTCCCCAGGTGGTTACACGGCGCGGGGTAGAAACCGCCGTTCTGGTTCCCATCGACGAGTGGAAGCGGCTCAAGGCCGAGGCACGGCCCAACATCAAGGACATTTTGCTCGATCCGAACGGCCCGCACGATCTTTATATTCCTCCCCGCCGGAGACTCCGTTTTTCGCCGCCGGACGATCAGGTGTAGCCCGTGTACTTGCTCGACACCAATGTGATTTCGGAGTTACGTAAGGTCAAGCCTCATGGTGCGGTCCTGGCTTGGTTTAGTACCGTGCGTGCTTACGAGATCGCGATCCCCGCTGTCGTCATCGGAGAGATTCAGGATGGCGCGGAGATCACCAGAAAACAAGACCAGCCGAAGGCCGCAGAGATTGAGGCTTGGTTGGACTACGTGCTAGCCAACTTTACGGTACTCCCCATGGACGGCCCGATGTTCCGTGAATGGGCGCGGCTGATGGCGGGCAAGCCGGACGATCTGAGCGGAGATGCCATGATCGCCGCCACCGCGCGTGTCCATCGCCTCATCGTCGCCACCCGCAACGTAAAGGATTTCGTGGGCCTGGGCGTAGAAGTGTTCAATCCCTTCGCCGATTCTCCGGGAGAACCTCTTGCTGAATGAACGCGCGCTGCCGCGCATCGGCGTACTGGCAATCCAAGGCGACTATGCCGCCCACGCCGAGGCGCTGTCAGAGACTGGTGCGATTCCAGTCGAGATCCGCAAGCCCGACCAACTGGCCGGCATCGATGGCTTGATTCTGCCGGGCGGCGAATCGACCACTATCCTTAGATTCCTTGAGAAGCGCCGCTTTTTTGAATCCCTGCATGAGTTCTGTCTAACTCACCCGGTCTTTGGCACCTGCGCGGGGACCATTCTGCTGGCGCGCGAGGTCCGCAGTCCGGCACAACGCTGCCTGGGAGTCCTGGATGCAGTGGTCGAGCGCAATGCCTACGGCCGGCAGATCGACTCGACCATCCTGACCGCCCAGACCGAACTACCCGGCGGCCCACTGGAAATGGTCTTCATTCGCGCCCCGCGCATCGTCGAGACCGGCGCCGGCGTTCAGGTGCTGGCTCTCCGCGATGGTTCCCCGGTCCTGGTGCGGCAGGGCAGCGTCATGGCAGCCACCTTTCATCCCGAGCTCTCCTCCGACCGCCGGGTCCACAAGCTGTTTGTCGAGATCGTGGCCAGCGCGGCTTGAACCGCCCGAGACGCAAACTGACCCGATCCCGATAGAGCCATGCTCCAGCCCCCACGAGATGAAGCCATCCGCGCAAATTGCAACATCTGTTCCGATTCCGGGTGCGTCCAATCCAAAGTGAGAGTAATCTCATCTTCACAGAGGCCCTGAATGCCTTCCACCTTTACGCGCACCCCAACTGAAGCGGAACGGAAAGAGCCTGGCATTGGCGGGAAACCGCCTGTGGATCGGCGACCTACCGGCGGGGGTGGCGGCGGCGGGGACGATGACTGGAAGAATGAGCGGCGCGGCCCGCGCGAGCTTCTCCACCGTGTCCGGTTCTTTCTTTTTTCTGCCCTGGCCGCGGACATGTTGGTGTTTGCGGTGCTTGTTCTGGTGTTTTTCGCGCGTCAGGCTGGTATGTGGATGGATCCCCGTACCCACCGATTCATTAGCGACTGGCACCCGGTGGGACTGCCGCACATCCTCTATCTAAATACAGTCGTGCTGCTGCTGAGCAGTTTAACCATTGAGAAGGCGCGCCAGAATATCTTCCGCGAGATCGATGTGTTTGAGGAGTGGCTGGGACTGGGCCTGCCGGCTCTTCGCCGCACCATCCCCTGGGTGGCCGCAACGCTGGTGTTCGGCATCCTGTTCCTCGCCGGGCAGGTTGTGGCCTGGACCCAGTTGACGGCAGTGGGCTACGCGTTCGATCGATGGGCAACCCCGGCAAGCTATTTCTTCTATCTCATCAGCGGCCTTCATGCCGCCCATGTAGTGCTCGGCGTACTGGCCCTGGCCTTTTGCCTGTGTGCCCTGGGCTGGCTCAAGCGCGTGGAATACCGCCAAATTGCCGTGGACGTGACCGCCTGGTATTGGCACACGATGAGTCTGGCGTGGTTGGTGTTGTTTGCCGTGCTGGCCCTGGGACAGTAGCCCAATATAGATGCGGCGCCTTCCAATCCGTTCCGCGGGATCGCTACGCATTTCTCAGGGTTACATCACGGGACGATGCAACAACGCGCGGCAGCGCTCGCCGAAGCTTGGGATCTCAGGGCACTCGAAATACACCTGGCGGTTGCGCGCCATCAGCAACTGCACAGCCTCAAGTTGCGCATTGTTGGAGGAGAACGACATGCCGCTGTGTACGAACTCGTCAGTCAGGTACTCGATTGCGTGGCCAAGGATCTCAAGCGCATGGCCTGCCCGAGGGGTAATCCGGCGGCGGCAGTTTGTTCGCACACGGACTGCGGGAGCGGATTGCGCATGAGTTGGAATCGAAAGGACGGTTGTCGTGGAAGCTGCCATGGTGTCACTCCTCACCCTGTTCTTCGGCACCGATGGAGTTCTATTCAGATGACAAACGTAACCCGGCCCATTTAGTACCACGGCAAGTATTGCGAACCAGAAAAAGAACTCCAGTGATCTAGATCACACTTGCGACCTCTTGGCCCAAGATTTACCAATCTCTGAGGGTAACTGCGGGATGAAGTGCATGTTGGCGTCCGACTCACCACCCAAAAACTTAGCGAACTCAAATGTGGGTGCAACCACCTGTTCCGGAGCGGCCAATTCCGGTGTTTTACCCTTCCCGCCGCGATCCTGCCCCGCCAATCACTCTTATGGCTGCCGCTGTCGAATCTGCGCGAAAGGGAACAACCTAGCTGTCCAACTCATAACTACCACATCAGCGGCATGGGTAACGTGGGCACAGTTTTGTCAGACATGGGCACAACTGATTTTGAGAAGGTAGCTGTAAATGCTCGGTAGTGGGCTTATTGTGCCCATATCGTGCCCGGATTTGGCTGTCACTTTTCTTGCCAAACACTCCTAAGTCTTTTGGAATGTATGGCGGGGACGACGGGGCTCGAACCCGCGACCTCTGCCGTGACAGGGCAGCGCTCTAACCAACTGAGCTACGTCCCCCAAATACAAACTTCAAAACGCATTCTTATCGCCTGCTCAAGGAAATCCATCCCATGCGCGGTCCGTATTTCCTTTCGCCGGCTCACCGTTCCCAGCCGCGTGCGAGCCCAGGTGGGCACCATGCGATTCTGTTCAGGCGACATGAATGAGTGTATCAGAAAGCTGAAACCTTGCGCGAAACTGGACCCGCGCGCGGTCACTTCCGGTGCCGCTGACGGCCCCTGTTGCATCCCAGGAAACGCTCAACCTGGAGTGCGGCGCTTGGAACCTTCTGCCGCGAAGATGCGCTACGCGGACCAGGCCGCCCGGCTGCCGCGTCCGCTGGAGGTGTACCCCATATCCATTGAAATGCCCCGCACACATTGCAGCAGTTGGTTGGCGATCGAAGGCAGCTTCTGCGCGGTCACGCGAAACGACGGCCCGGAGATGCTCACCGCCGCCACAGGCAGGCGCTGCGCATCAAGCAGGGGCACAGCGATGCAGCGCAACCCCTCCTCAAGCTCTTCGTCGTCCACGGCGTAGCCGCGGCGATGGGTCTTTTCCATCTCCACGCGCAAGGCTTCCGGGGTAGCGATGGTTCGGTTTGTGAAGCGCTCGAAACGGATGCGGCGGATCACATCGGCGGCCCGTTCTTCGGGCAAGAATGCCAGAATCGCCTTCCCCACCGACGTGCAATGCACCGGGTTGCTGGCTCCGATCCGGGTGATCATGCGCACCGAGCGCGCCGGCTCAATCTTGTCGATGTAGATGACGCGCGCAGCCTCCAGAATGCACAGGTGCGCGGTCTCCTCGGTCTCGGCGACCAGGCGGCGCAGGTGCGGTTGAGCGCGATCGCGCAGGTCATATTGTTCTATCGCCCGATTGCCGAAGTCGAACAACCTCAGGCCCAGGCGGAACTTGCCGCTCGCGGTGCGTTCCACCATGCGGTGCCGCTCGAGAACCATCAGGAAGCGATGTGCGGTGCTCTTGTGAAGTTGCAGGGACGACGCAACCTGCGCCAATCCGAGCGGTGTCTCGCTCTCACCAAGTAAATCCAACACGGCGAAAGCCCGGTCCAGGGCTTGAACTTTGTAGGTGCCTTGAGGGGCTGCGTCTCGCATTCTGGTCCTCCGTGTCGCTGAGTGGTGACATTTCCAGTGTCCTCGGAGACTGAATTCGTGTCAAGTATTGAGACGATATTTCTATTTATGGGACCGCTGAGTATGTTTTGACGAAGGAAGGGTGAGCCACCCGGCGAGTCCCTCAAGGCTGCCCCGGATTCTCACCGGCGGCAAAGGTTGTAAGCTCTTTGTTTCGCTGGGGCGAAGCGGGTGTTTTTGACCTAATCCTTTTCTTTTTGCGGGGTTGCGGCAAAAGTGGGGGAGGGGTGGGGTGCGGCGACGGGCGAGGCTCGGTCCGAGTCTGGGTTTTGGACTCCTTGGGCAGGGTTGCGAGGGCGACCTGGGCGGCGTAGAGGAGCTTGGTCCCGCTTTCGTTCTTGATGGCTCCCAGGAGCATGGCGTAGCCGGCGCAGGCGATGAAGTCACAGATATTTTGATAGCCAGAGAGTGGGGGCATGGCGAGGCGAAAGGCTTTGCCGGCGCAGCGCTCGGCGGTGTACAGGTTTCTGGTTTGCTCCAGGGGCTCCGCGTGGATCTTTTGCCAGACCTCGGTGCAAAGGGCGACGGCGGGGTTTTTGAGGGAGGGATAGAAGGCTGCTTCCGGGCTCTCGGCGGTGGAAGGTTGGATGGCTTGGATCATGGTGGTATCTCCGGCAGCGGTCCTTTTCTCGCCGCATTTTCGATTGTGCGCCGGGGGAGGGTAATTATGTGCAAAAGGGTCACACGGTTTTGTGCCCCATTTGATCCAGGACACTTCGGCGTTTGCCGGGGTTTTTTGGAGGAGAGTGAAGAGAGCGATGGTTAAGATTCGTGCTCTCCCACCCTTCGCTAGAAGGAAGCGAAGGATGGGGCACCCAGTTCAGTGGTTGGGAAAGGGTGGGCCACCCGCCGGCCCACTCATCGCGATAAAGCCGCGATGAATGGGGCACAGCCTTCCGTCTTGGCTAATGATCGAAGGAAGTAGAATCGATGCCTGGGCCACCTGCCTTTGAGGCTATGTAGTCGGCGAGTGTGCGGGAGCCGAGCCACTTGCCGGAGTGCCGGATTCAGCCGATGGCCAGGGTGACTTAAGCCGGTATTGACCACAGACGCATTCATCAACAAATTTGAAATCGAAATCCTTGATAACCACCGCCTGCACCGTTTGCCGGTTGGCATCCGATTCTCGATCCGGAGGCCATTCAATCCGAATCGACCGGTAATGCCAGGTCTCGAACGGTTTCGTCGCGCCCTTTCCAGCGGCCGGATGGAAATCGATCGAATCCGACGGTCCAAAGACAATGTAGACGTGACCGCGGTCGGTCTCCCAGCCCGGCTCCCCGACTGCGAAATGCGTGTTGGCGAACGCAAGGCGTCGGTAGTGCTCTTCTTTGAATTTGTTTTTGGCGCTGGCCGGATTTGGATTGCGCCTCACCCAGAATTGGCGAATGAATTCGTCGCGCTCCTGGTCGTTGCTCAGCCCCAGAAAGGCTTGGCGTTCGTCTGGTATGATGATCCACCGAACATCCTGATCCAGCCACTGTTTGTACTCGCTGCCATGCGCATCGAAGGTCAGCTGCTTCATAGAGGTGCTCTGCTCCGGCTCCGACCTCTGTGCGCGAGCAGCCCCGCGAGAGATCAATCCCGCAGCCGCACCGGCGATGAGCAGTAGGACTATGGCTGCCCCGCGCGGAAACGGGGGCTTTGAATCATTTTCGAGCAGACGCGCAATTCTCGATTTCAATATTCCTCCAGTGGCGGCAGATGCTCTAGCAGGGGCCTGGCTGCCGCTCCTCTTTTTGAGGAAACTCAGCGCGGTGGCATATGCCAGGTCGGATTCAGTCTACTCCCCAGTGGTCGCCTACCCGTCAGTGACTCATTAACCCCCCCCACCCCCCTCCCCCAACTTTTGTAAAATTGCAGATTATTTCGCAAAAGTGTGAAGCGCTGGACTCTGCACCGGGCTGCGGCCGGTTGACCGGCAAACCGGAGATAACCCTGGAGATTACACAATCTGCTTGGCGGCCCCAGCCAGAATCAGGTGTCTACGGACGCCATGGAAGGGGTTCATGACACCCGTCGTACGTGCGAGAAATCGCTCTAAGTCATTGATAATACAAGTTATGGTGGAGGCGGCGGGAGTCGAACCCGCGTCCGAAATCGCTGTCAGCCAGGAGAGTCCATGCTGTGTCCGGTTCCGAAGATTTCACGTCATGCGCTCAGAACGGACAAGATGCACATGAAGCTAGTCCGATGATCTCGCGTAAAACGACACGGACCGAGCCGTTCACGCCAGCCTGCTGAATGACGTCCGCTCGCGGCCCACAGGCGAAACCACGGAAGACGGCAGCTTAGTTAACTAAGCTGCAAGTGGCAGACTATAGTCGGCAACTTTTGTTTTGCAGGCGANNGCCAACTGGCTCGTGCTGCATAGATTGATTCTACTTCAATTCCGGATTTCCTGGATTTCCGGCTTTGTGGGGATTGAAATTCACGCCGGTTCGCCACGCTACCTGATGGGGATTGGCCCCGTTGGCAACAAGCATAGAGTCAGCAAATTTGCAGTTCCTTTTAGCGAGCCCCAGTGGTACCGTGACAAAGAAGAGGGTGACCTTACAGCAGAAGAGGAGACGGACATGAGCCAGCACGCGGTGCACTTTACAGTGAAACTCACGATCAATGATGACAAGCTCGACGAGTTCGAGGGCGTTGTGAAGACAATGATCGCGCTCTCGCAGCAGGAACCCGGTACGCTTGGGTACGAATTCTATTTGAGCAAAGATGGCAAGCAGGGCCGGCTCCTTGAAACCTATGTGGATTCCGACTCAGCGCTGGCGCACTTGACGGGCCCAGTGCTCAAGGAGTTGGTCCCGAAACTTCTTGAGGTCTCAAGCGTGAGCGACTTTGAAGTGTATGGAGATCCCGGCGCGGAGTCGGCAGAGTTGCTCGCGGGATTCGGAGCGGAGATCTTCGAGCACTGGCGCGGATTGAGCCGCTAGGTCCGTGACCGGATGAA
>PLFY01000091.1:0-1728 GCA_003138365.1 Acidobacteriaceae bacterium | reverse complement strand
ATGCTCTCGTACTCGTGGCGGGCAATGGCAGCGCGAATCTCAGCCGGCGTCTTGCCGAGCTTGGTTTGGCTGTAGGCAAAGAAGGCTTCTTTGGCGCAGGTGGAGCACTCGGTGCCGTGGAGACCTTCGAAGCAACTGCGCAGGCTGGTGTGGCCCAGGGCGCGATCGCATCGACAATTGCAGGGAAGCTGATATATCACGTTCGCGACCTTGGCAGCCTGCTCGTAGACGTGGACCTGCCAGGGGAAACGGAAGTTTTCGCCGGTGAGCTTGTTGCCAGCCAGGATTGGGGGCAGGGCGCTCACTTTGAGAGGGGCGGAGGGGTGATAAGCAGGAACATCGTCGGCCGGGTTCGACCACTGGGCATAGCTGGCTGCGGTTATGGCAAAGACTGCCAGACCCAGAATCCAGCGGCGGCTTATCAGGTTCTTCATGGCAACTCCCACTGATTGGAATTCTATACGGAACCGCGATGAGAGGAAACCAGGACGTGAAGAAGGTCGCGGGTCGGTTTGAATGAATTAACGCTCGGGGGCTAAAAGCCCTACGCTCTGAGCAATCGCTCTCGGTACGACTGAAGTCGTGCCCTAAAAAGAAACAAGATTCCGACTGTGCTGCAAGTTCAACAATCTAAACGGGAACAGTGTGTTCGGACAAAAGTGGCGAGTTAGCCCCCGCTGAAGCGAAGATAGCGAGTTAGCAGGTTAGCGGCGGCATCGCTAGATGCAGTTTCATCCCTCCGCTGGTCGGCGACGCCGGTGGACGACTGACACCTTGGCAGCATGGCAGCCCGTACCTTTCAGACTGTCCCATCGCCGTACAGACGGAGAGCAAACCGGGAGTCGCGCCAGGGCCAAAAAAAGACGGCACGAACGGTCTAGCTGTTCGTGCCGGGAGGCCAGTGACGCAACTTACTTCCAGCTCCGGTACGGCAAGTTCTGCCGCTCCATCACTGGAATATATACAAGGTACCATAGATTCGATAGAAAGCAAATACAAAAATCGAAATTATTTTTTGAACCCAGAAAGTAATCCTTTTTTCTGATCGCGCATCTAATGGCTAGACTTTCACGGGGCCAAAATTGCACCAGGACGACAACAAAAGAGAGGGACAGGAGTCTCTACAGATATGACAAACCCTTTGGAATCTCCAAGTTCATCCACATCCACTGCCACAGAACCAACCCCTCCGGGTTGGATCAAACTGGGGGTTGTTGCAGCGGCTTCGGTTCTTGCCGGTGGGCTGGCGGCTGCATGGTGGTACCGAAAGACCCTTACAAGGCTCCAACAGGCCGAAGAAAAGCCCATAAATCCACATTTTGGTATTCCTGAGGACGATCCTGGGGACGAGGGCTGATTGACGGAGCCAGGGGCAGGCGGCCCAGGACCTCAGAGCCGTTTGTCCGCCCCCGCTGCCAGATCGAAGTCCTTCGCCGTCAGGCCGCCGGCATCATGGGTTACCAGGGCCAGGCGGACCCGGTTGTAGCGGATATCAATGTCCGGATGGTGGGCAGCCTCTTCAGCCAGGTCGGCCACCTGGTTGACGAAGCGCATCGCGGCGCGGAAATCTTCGCATTGAAAGGTTCGTACCAGCTCCCCGTTGACGACCTGCCAGGCTGGAACTTTCGTCAGATGAGAAGCAACTTCTGCGGCGGAGAGTGCGGGCATTTTTCTGCTCCAAAGGGGAATTTCAGGATCGGATCAGTTAGGGCGCATTCGGGTTAACTC
>PLFY01000186.1 GCA_003138365.1 Acidobacteriaceae bacterium | reverse complement strand
TGGTGCCGAAGAAGGGACTCGAACCCCCACACCCTTGCGAGTACGTGGACCTGAACCACGCGCGTCTGCCAATTCCGCCACTTCGGCACGGTATACAAGTCCAGCAGTTTCCACTGGACCGGCAGCAACTCTGAGTCTCGCAAATGCAGGACCCGGTGTCAAATCTCGCCCATTGAACCAAGCCATAGAGGCCGGAACGGCGTGCTCCGGCCTCTCCAGCTTGGGTTTGCTTTACACCAGCTTGGCGTCGAGCAGGATTTCCGTGTTGTTGGCGAAGAGCTTCGAGATCGGGCAGCCGCCTTTGGCATCGGCCGCAGCCTTGTCGAAGACCTCCTGGGTGGCGCCGGGGACGCTTGCCGTGGTGGTCAGCGCGATCTTGGTGATGGCGAAGCCGCCTTCGACCTTGCCCAGTGTGACGGCGGCGTGGGTTTCAATCTTTTCCGGGGTGAGGCCTGCGCCGCCCAACTGCGCGCCCAAGGCCATGGAAAAGCAACTCGCGTGAGCTGCCGCAATCAGTTCCTCGGGGGTGGTGCCCGAGTCGGCGC
Source organism: Acidobacteriaceae bacterium (assembly GCA_003138365.1). GTDB lineage: Bacteria > Acidobacteriota > Terriglobia > Terriglobales > Acidobacteriaceae > Telmatobacter. The sequence goes on along the minus strand of PLFY01000186.1, from coordinate 12,644 downwards.
CTTCAAACCGCGTGGCGAATGAGTAGTTCGCGTTGCTCAGCACACCCGTCGCCGTCGAGATTGTGCCCTTACCTTCCTTCAGTGAACCTGTCCAAACCGCACTTGCCTTGCTTGCCATTGTCCCTCCTTGGGGGTTCCGGATTCCGGATGTTGGAGATTGCAGACTAGGTTTTCCATTGCCTGATACGTCGCCAAGGGAAGTCCAGACGCCATCAGGAAATTGATGCATCAGGCGCCTGCCGGGATGCTGCGTCGCAGGCTGCCCTCCCTACCATGCTAATCTGTCGGGCATGTTGCCGGAGCGTCCGCAAGCATTCGACCCCGATTTTGCTCTGGAAGTTTCACATGGTGAAGCTACTGGCCCGCACACGCCGCCCGTCGATCACCACTGCCAGATTTGTCCCAATTGCGGGTACCAGCTCGCCGGCCACCACTGTAAGCTGGTCTGCACGCAGTGCGGGTATTATCTGAGCTGCGCGGACTACTACTGAGCGGCGCCTGAGCCTGGTTCCGCTATACAATTCCGAGCCGCTCAGGCTACTTCGCCCTGTTTATTGCGCACGGCTGGCTTTGCGCGCGGCCTCAAACTCGTCGCCGGGGAGCCATTCCACGGTTTTCAGTTTTTCACTGGCCAGCCAGCCGAGCACAAAACCAAAGCGAGCCAGCTTGGCATTGCCACGGAAGTCCCAGTCTGCCCGGTACTCGTCAGAGGGCTGGTGGTAGTGGTGGACCACATAGTCCTCGGCCTGTTGGCGGCCCCACTCCGGGGTGTGGCCCTCGAAGAGCTCGCCCTGATCGACCGAAAAGGCGGGAATGCCCACCCTGGCCAGCGAGAAGTGGTCGGAGCGGTAATAGTGGCCGGCACCGGGGGCTGGATCGGGCAAAAGCGCCAAATCAAAGGCCTTGGCAACGGTCTGGATGGTGGGCCAGAAGTCGATGCGTTCGGCTCCGTCCAGATTCACAGAGCGGGGAACGCCGATTGGCAACAGCATGTCGTAGTTGAGGTCCAGCGCAATTTGTCCGGCGGGGATGGGCGGATGCATCCCGAGGAATTGCGAGCCCAGCAGGCCCTGCTCCTCGGCAGTGACGGCAGCAAAGTAGACCGCGTGGGGCGGGCGGACGGGAGACTTTGCAAAGGCGCGGGCCAGCTCAAGCAGGATTCCGCAGCCGGTGCCGTTGTCGGCGGCGCCGTTGTAGATGTTGTCGCCTTTGGCGTCTGGGTCGATGCCGAGATGGTCGTAGTGGGCGGTGTAGAGAACAGCTCGATTGGCCGCGCTCGCTCCGGGCACGCGGCCTACCACGTTCGAGCTGACGTAGCGGCGGACGCGGCTCTCAATATGCGCATGAAGCCGTACCAGAAGTTCAACTGCATGGAACGCGCCTGGCCTGCCGGCGTTGTCAATGGCCTGATCGAGGTCGCCGAGCCCGGCCAAAGTAAACAGCCGCTGGGCCACGTCGTGCTGAATCCATGCGGCGGCGCGGAGCGTGGCGTCGGGATCGGCCTGGAGATAACTCTTTTCGACGGCCTGCGAGTTGCGCACCACGTCCCAGCCGTAACTCGCCAGATCGGTGCGGTGAACGATCAGCACGCCCACCGCTCCGCGCCGCGCTGCTTCTTCATATTTGTAGGTCCAGCGGCCATAGTAGGTGAGGGCTTTGCCCTTGAAGAACTTCTCATCGTTGGAGGGCGGCTCGTTGACGATGACCAGGGCGACCTTGCCCTTCAGGTCGATCTCCTTGCCGTTAGGGCCGGCATAGTCGTCCCAATGGTACTCGGGCGCGTGGATGCCATAACCGACAAAGACAATGGGAGCATCGAGATCCGCCGTAGCCTGGCCGGTCTGGTCTTTGGAGACGATCTCAGAGCCATAGGTCAGCTTGATCGGCTCGCCTTGGGTGGGCACAAAGGAGAATGCGGTCTTGTCCTCGATGGTGTGAACTGCGACGAGCGGAACGGGTTGGAAATAAGTGCCGTTGTCACCCGCTGGCTCAACCCCAGCCAGAGCAAATTGGGTGGCGATGTACTCGGCTGCCAGCTCGCCGCCGCGCTTGCCGGGACCGCGGCCCTCCAGCAGGTCGAGAGAGAGGAAACGCACATGGGCGCGAATCTTCTCTGGATCGATGGAAGCTGCGGCGGTGCGAGCGGCCTGCGGCAGGCCCGGGATTTCAGGAACAAGATGGCCGGCGGACTGCTGGGCGTGAGCGGCGGTTGCGGCCAGGATGCCTGCGGCTACGGCGACTAAGACTAGCTTGCGGCGCATTGGAGCTCCTCGGGGTTGGGGCACTCGTTGCAGAGACGCCTGAAGGGGTAAAACAGAGACCTTTCAGAGTACGTCGCCCGCTGGCTCAGGGGCAATGGCGTCACGCGGAGCGCCTGCCAGCAGGTGAGCACGCGTAAGCACCTTGCGGGCCAGGCCAGTCAGCGCCATGCCGCCAGCTTCAGTGATCGATACCCAGCGCCGCTCGCCTGCGGCAACGGTCATCGCCTCCGCGTCGTCCTCGGAGACGGTTCGGATGCGCACGTAATAATTCACCTGCATGATGGCGTGGCGCACGGTCATGCGCAGCTTTTTCGCGGGGACCGCCGCGCTCTTCAAAACGGGCAACTCCCACAGACCAGGCATCACGGTGAGCGAGGCGGGCCGCTGTTCCAGCAGGACTTCGCGGCCAGACCGATTGGGCTGCCTGCCGGTGCGCACGGAGAGCGCGTGGGCCACTTCGCAACTCTGCATCCGGGGCCGAAGCGCCGTTTTGTGCTCGCCTTTGGTCTTGCAGTCCCCGGCCACCGGGCACATCAGGCACTGCGGATTGCGGGGCAGGCAGACCGTAGCGCCCAACTCCATGAGCGCCTGGTTGAAGTCACCTGGGTGCACGGAGTCCACAAGCTGCGCGGCCAGGTCCTCGATCTTGTGCTTGAGAGCAGTTCCGTTGGCTCGACTTCCGGCCGACCAGCCTTCCAGCCGGCACAGCACTCGCTCCACATTGCCGTCCACCACCGCAATCACTTCGCCGTGGGCAATGCTGGCGATGGCCGCGGCCGTATAGGCGCCGATGCCGGGCAACATGCGCAGCGCCTCGGAGCTGGCCGGCAGATTTCCCCCGAGCTGGTTGGCCACAAAGTTCGCGGCCTTGTGCAACATACGCGCACGGCGATAGTAGCCCAGCCCGCTCCACAGCGCCAGCACGTCCTGCTCCGGCGCCTGGGCCAGCGAAACCAGCGTGGGAAACCGTGCCAGGAAGATTTGGTAGCGATCGACGACCACGGCCACACGGGTTTGTTGCAGCATGATCTCCGAGACCCAGATGGAATAGGGATCGGGGTTGCGCCGCCAGGGCAGGTCGCGCCGATTGCGCGAGTACCACTCCAGTAATTGACGTCGCAGTCTTGCGATCTTTGCGGGTTCCGGGTTCTGCTTGGCCATGGGCTCAGCTTACGGCATCTACCACAACCGTGGTATGGCATGGTAAGAGCAAACTTGAACAGAATTCTCATGAAGAAGGCGGCAAAATCCATTCTGGAATGGGCGCTTCCTGAATTGGTCGGTGCGACGCGGTTGCGCGAGAGATTTAACGGGTGCAGACAGCCTAACCGCCGAAGCATTAAGGTAACGATTCTGCTCAACGCTGCATCGAATCGGGTGCTCAAGTAAGTGTGTCGCCGTTTCCGGATATCCAGAACTGCCTGCCATAGTTCTTTAATTGACGCGGAACGCGCTTCAGTCTGCCTGGAGGCCTTTTCATGAAACGAATCGTTCTCTTTGTTTGTGTAAGCATGATGGTCGCGCCCTCGGCGCTGATAGGCCAGACGGCGCCTTCCGTCAAATTCCCGGTTGACTCTCCCAGGCCGCTTTCGCGAATTGCTTTGGGCGCCGGCGTTTCCCCGTTGGGCATCCAACTGCAACTGGCTACAAACCTTAGCCGCCACTTCAACCTGCGCGGGACAGGCAACTTCTTCAATTACTCCACCAACTTCACTACCGACGGAATCAACTCCATCGCCAAGCTGAATCTTGCTTCCGCCGGAGCCGCTTTGGATATTTATCCTTTCCGGTCCGGTTTCCGCATCAGCCCCGGCGCTTTGTTTTATAACCAGAACCAGCTTACGGCCTCCACCGCGGTACCCGGTGGAACCAGCTTTACGCTGAATGGTCAAACCTTCTATTCGGCCAATACCAATGCGTCCACCGGCGCCACGCCCGTGTATGGAAACGGAACTCTGGGTCTGAACACCACGAAACCGGCTTTCACCATCACCACCGGGTGGGGGAATATGATCCCGCGCAAGGGCGGACACTTGTCGTTCCCATTCGAGATTGGCGTCGCAATCATTGGAGCGCCCACTCTGAACGTGAACCTTGGCGGTTGGGCCTGCTATGACCAGGCGCAAACAGAGTGCACCAACATTGCAAACCCCACGGACCCGATTGCGATCGCGGTCCAAAGCAACTTGACTGCCCAGGTGGCCAAGTGGACCACCGATCTGAACCCGTTGAAGACGTATCCGATTATTTCCGGCGGTATCGCCTACAACTTCCGCATCCGGTAGAATCCGGCTATCGAACGGCAATGGCCGCTTCCAGATCGAAGCGGCTCTCAGTGTTGCCGTGTCTGTCCTACAGGCTTAACCCAGCAAATCTCCAAGCAACCCTGGGGCCGCTCGTAACGCGGCATCGATTTGGCCTTGATCTTTGCCGCCGGCTTCGGCGATTTCGGGTTTGCCGCCGCCGGATCCTCCTACCAGCTTGGCCACCGCGCCCACCAGCTTGCCGGCCTGAATGCGCTTGATCAGGGCAGGCGTTACGCCGGCGATGAGCGCGACTTTTCCTTCAGGTTGTGCGGAGGCCAGCACCACGACGCCCTCACCGAGTTTCTGTTTCAAGTTATCAACCAGAGTGCGAAGCTGGCCGCGTTCCAGAGAGTCGGCGCGGAGGGTCACGAGGCGCACGCCCTTCACGTCCACGGCGCGGCTGAGAGCTTCGTCGAGCGCGCCGGCGGCGGACTTCATGCGGGCTTCTTCGAGTTCGCGGCGAAGTCGCTTCAGCTCGTCCTCTTGCGCACTCAGCTTGGCGCGGAAAGCGTCGGATGGAGTGCTGCCTGCGGGCGCTGGTGCAACCTGCGCCACCACTTGCGCCACGGCAAAGTCCTGCCGGAAGGCGTCGAGTGCACCGAAGCCGCTGATCGCTTCGAGGCGGCGAACGCCGGAAGAGACCGACCCTTCACTGACAATTTTGATGAGGCCGATTTCGCCGGTGGCCGCGGTGTGCGTGCCTCCACAAAGTTCGGTCGAAAAGCCGTCGGAGAGTTTGACTACACGGACTTTGTCACCGTACTTTTCGCCGAACAAGGCCATGGCGTGGTACTCGTTGACGGCTACGTCGATGGGCACGTCTTCAAGGGTTTCGACGCGAGAGTTGGCCAGGACTTCACGATTGGTAATTTGCTCGATCTCTTCAAGCTCCTCATCGGCAACCTGGGCAAAGTGGGAGAAGTCGAAGCGCAGGCGCGTGGGATCGACCAGCGAGCCGGCCTGCTTCACGTGGAGCCCAAGGACTTGGCGGAGCGCTGCGTGGAGCAAGTGGGTTCCGGTGTGGTTGCGGCGGATAGAATTGCGGCGGTCGCCATCGACTAGCGTGTTGACGTGGTCGCCGACTGCGAGCGGCTGCTTGAGCAGGGCTTTGTGGGCGCGGACGCCTTGGACCGGAAGGACGCAGCCTTGGATTTCGGCGATAGTCGAATTGCCGTCCGTCGAAGTGAACCAGCCGGTGTCGCCGACCTGGCCGCCGGAGTCGCCGTAGAAGCTGGTTTGATCGAGCACTACATCGACTTGATCGCCTGCCGCAGCGGCGGGGACGCCTACGCCGTCTTTGACGATGGCGAGGATTTCGGCGCTGTTCGCTGTGAGCTGACGATAGCCGAGGAAGTCGGTCTTGGGCAGTTCGCGATACGCTGGGCTGGCGGATTTCTGGCTGCCGCCTTTCCAACTTGCGCGGGCGCGGGCTTGCTCTTCGGCGCGCGCGGATTCGAAGCCGGCGTGATCGAAAGCGACGCCTGCGTCGCGGGCGGCATCGACCATGAAGTCGAGCGGGAGACCGAATGTCTCGTAGAGGTGGAAGGCTGTCTTTCCTGGAAAAGTAATTGGCTTGTATGCCTCCGTATCGCCACCGGAGCGAAACCGAGCCTTCTCCAGCAATGGGAAATCCGGGTTGCTTGTGTATTGACTCCCCAAGAATTCTTCTCTGATTTCAGCCACTGCTTTGTCCCACTCGAGCAACCCTAGTCTTAAAGCGCGATCAAACTGCTTTTCTTCTGCCCCGATGACCTTCGCGACACGCGCGGCAGAATCGTCGAGCTCGGGATAGGCTCCCTGCATCAAGTCCCGGACGGCATAGACCATCTCGTAAAGAAACGGTTGCTCCTGGCCCAACAGCCGCCCATGTCGAATCCCGCGCCGCAAAATCTTCCTCAGCACATACCCGCGCCCTTCGTTCGAAGGCAGTACACCATCATTTATGAGGAACGTTGCCGCGCGCGCGTGATCGGCAATAATACGCAGGGATGGTGAATATAACCGTTGGCTTGCCTGGCTTTTCTCCCACTCTTCCGAGAATTCAAGATCAGACCTCCAACCAAGCGGATTGCCAATCATTTGGTAGTGAAAATTAGTTAACTCCGCTGCCTTCTCGATCAGCGGCGTAAACAGATCCGTCTCGAAGTTAGAAACCTTCCCTTGCAGCACGGCGGCGACGCGCTCCAGGCCCATGCCGGTATCGATAGAGGGCTTGGGCAGCGGGGTTAGCTTGTAGCTGGTGCTCTTGGTGGCGGGGTCGACGATGGCGGCGCGGTCGAACTGCATGAATACGAGGTTCCAGATTTCGACGTAGCGACTCTCGTCCTGGCCGAAGGGCTTATCAATTTTCGTACCATCTGGGCCGGTCGTCTCGGCTGCCTCGATGCCCATGTCGTAGAAGATCTCGGAGCAGGGGCCGCAGGGGCCGGTTTCGCCCATCTGCCAGAAGTTGTCCTTGAGGCCGTATTGATGGATGCGTTCTTTGGGGACGCCAGCTTCGATCCAGTAGCCTTCGGCCTCGGTGTCGCGCGGCACGCCATCCGCGCCTTCAAAGATGGTCACGTAGAGGCGGTCCTTGGGGATGCCGAACCACTCCTCGCTGGTGATCAGCTCCCAGGCGAAGGCGATGGCGTCGCGCTTGAAGTAGTCGCCAAAGCTGAAGTTGCCCAGCATCTCAAAGAACGTGTGGTGGCGGCGGGTGAAGCCAACGTTTTTAAGGTCGTTGTGCTTGCCGCCGGCGCGGACGCATTTTTGTGACGTGGTGGCGCGGGAGTAGTCGCGGCGCTCGGCGCCCAGAAAGAGGTCCTTGAACTGGTTCATGCCGGCATTGGTGAAGAGCAGCGTCGGGTCGTTGGCAGGCACCAGCGAGGAAGAGTGCACGCGGCGGTGCCCCTTCGACTCAAAAAAGCGCAGAAATGTTTCGCGGATTTCGTTCCCTGAGCGGAATTGCATGGCGTAACCAGTGTAATTGGAGGCTGGGCATTGTGGCATCTTGCGCCGGGAACTCGAAAACAGCGGTATACTCGCTTTAGGCCCATATGGAGTGGGCCATTGCTATGGCTACACTGAGAACCCACATTGTGCTGCCCGCAGAACTGGCAAACGAGATCGACGAACTCGTCGGACCTCGCGGACGCAGTGCGTTTCTTGTGGAGACCGCTGCGAAAGAGATCAAGCGGCGGAAGCTGCTTGCCTTTCTCAACAGCGATGAGCCTGCTTGGCGCGACGAGAATCACCCTGAACTCGTCGAGATGGGTACGGCGGAGTGGGTCCGCTCTTTGCGAAATGAGCCCAGTGTCCGCCTTGCTGGGCGGGATGAAAACCTCGATCCGTTATGAGCCAGACGCCTGCTCTTCTTTTGGATACGACGGTGCTGATCGACGCGCTCAGGAATCGGAATCGGAGGCGGGGATTGCTTGCCGGCCTCGTTGCTTCCGGGCAGGAGCTTGCCACTTCAACCGTCTGCATTGCCGAGGTTTACGGCGGGCTTCGTCCTGGTGAGGAACAGGCTACGCGCGCACTGCTCGCGGCTATCGACTGGTTTCCGGTTTACGCCTCGATTGCAGAGCGGGCCGGGCAGTTGAAGGCAGAGTTTCGCCGTCAGGGAGAAACGCGCAGCATCACGGATATGATTGTGGCCGCGACGGCGCTTGAGAATGGGTTTCCTGTCGCTACGGACAACCGCAAAGACTTTCAGATTCCGGGGCTGGCGCTCTTCCCGCTGCCGTAGCCGCTCATTCTTCATGCGCTTCTTCATCCAGGTTTTCCAGGGCGGCCAGGGCCTCGTCTGGCACGTCCCACTGGCGGAGGATCTTGTAGATTACGCCGGTCGAGAATCCCGCCGTGACCAGGCGGCGCATCACGCGGGCGGTCTCCTTTTCGTTCTCCGGCTTGCGGATTCGCTTGCGCTCGAGGTGTTCGCGGGCCAGGGCTTCTTCATTGGTCTGGCCGTAGCGGGCTTCCAGGGTCTCCTCGATCAGATCGGAGTGAAGGCCCTTTTGCTGCAGGTCTTGACGGACGCGGCGCTGGCCCAGCTTCTCGTTCTCGTGGCGCAGGCGGGCGTAGGTCTCGGCAAAGGCGGCGTCGTTCAGGTAGCCATGCTCACGCAGGCGGGTCAGGACGGCGGTGATCGTGGCTTCACCGTGTTCACCCGGCTCGACGCGGGTCTTCATCAGACGGCGCAACTCGGCCTCGGTGCGCATGTGGCGGCCAAGGGCTTTGACGGCGTAGTCGTAGAGGCCGGCTTCGTTGAGGAAGAGGCGCGGCTTGGCGGATTTGCGGCCAAAAGGCATGTGTTCAGTCCAGCGGAATCAGCAAGTGAAAAGTGCGCGTGCGACGCCAACGATAGTGTTTGAAATCGCTGTCCAGCGTGAGTATATCGCCTGTGTCCAACGCGTCCGCCATGGCGATCAGGCAGGCGTCGGCAAAATCGGCCGGTGTGTCGCGATATTTTTCCAGGATCCCTCGTATCTGTGGGGCAGAACTCGAAATCTTGAATGGAATGCCGAAGAAGCCGGTTTCCACATTTGCCAGAACTGCATCCACGGCATCTCGCCGCCGGCGCAGCAGGTAGCAGCTCTCCGTAATGACAGCCTCGCAAGTCACCAGAGGACGTGTGACGATCTCAAGCGCCCGAACACATCTTTCGTGTGCCCATTCGTCCTGGTCGAGCAGCGCGAAGATGACCCCGGTGTCGATGAGGATGGGCTCCATCGCTAGCTGGCCCTGCGCTTCAAAGCGCCCTCGGCCCTTGCTTTGCGTCGCTTTCCAACGCCGGAGTTGCTTCCCAGACCCTCAAGATATTTCTTGTTCGAACCCATGTCGGGAACGCCGGAGCGGAACATGCCAATGCCAATCATTTTTCCAGCGGCTCCGTTGCGGTACTCCCGATCTACCAGCCGAATGGCCTCGCGAACGATGTCGGAGGTGGTGCGGCCGCTGCGCCGCAGGCGGTCAAGGATAGCCTGGGTTTCTTTGTCGAGGCGGGCCTGAACGGTGGTTGCCATGTTGCGAGTGTACTACAAACCGAGAAAGTGTAGTACGGCGATTGATCGCGGCGAAAAGGCCCGAGGCTAAAGCCCGCAGTCTCCTTGCCAGGATTCAGGGGCATCAATGCCCCTGCTCACTCCGATCCCAGTCGCGGACATCCGTTATTCTTTCGTCCTGGTCCACTGGTCTACCCAGTCATTCACCGTCTTCCACCAGAGTTGCGCGTTCTGCGGCTTGAGGACCCAGTGGCCTTCGTCGGGGAAGTAGAGCATCTTGCTGGGAACCTTGAGACGCTGCAACGTGGTGAAGAGCTGGAAGCCTTCGCTCACGTCGAGGCGGTAGTCGAGCTGGCCATGGATGACGAGTGTGGGCGTCTTGAAGTTTTTGGCGGAGAGCGCGGGCGACCACTTGCGGTACGGGTTTTCAGAGTCAGGCTTGCCGTAGTAGTCCCAGGGCTTGCCTTTGAACTCCCACTCGTTGAACCATAGCTCTTCTGTCGTCCCGTAGGCGGATTCGGCGTTGAACATGCCGTCGTGGGTGACGATGCACTTGAAGCGGTCGGTGTGGCCGAGGACCCAGTTGGCCATGTATCCGCCATAGCTGGCGCCGAGGGCGCACTCGCGGTGTTTGTCGATGAAGGGATAATGCTGCTCGGCGTAGTCGAGGCCGGTCATCAGGTCAGTGAAAGGCTTGCCGCCCCAGTCGCCGTTCACGCCGTCGACGATGGCCTGGCCGTAGCCGGTCGAGCCGCGGGGATTGATCATGACGACCACGTAGCCGTTGGCGGCAAAAAGTTCGGCGTTCCAGCGATAGGACCAGGAGTCGCCCCAGTTGCCTTGCGGACCGCCGTGGATCAGGAATTTGACGGGATATTTCTTGGCGGGATCGAAGGTTGGGGGCTTGATGAGGAAGCCCTGGAGCTTGGTTTTGTCGGCGGCGGTGAACCAGAAGTCCTCCATCTTGGGCAGGTCGAGTTGGACGAGAAGGGCGTCGTTGAGGTGAGTGATGAGGTGCGGCTGGTTGCCATTTGCGGGCAGGCAGGACAACGTATCTTCCTGATCGCACGGATGAAGGCCCCAGTACCCGGCTACGGTGATGATGACTGCTTCAGAAGGACGGCCAACCTTCATCCCTGTGGCAAAAACCGAAATTGGAATACCCTCGATGTAAACGGTCCCGGAAGGCGGTGTGCGTGTTATTACATGGAGATCGCTGAACTCCGCGCCACCGGCGATTTGCTTTTCTACGCCGCCGTTCAGCGGCTTCGTTGAGTAAATGTTCTCCTCGCCATGACGGGCGGACGTAAAGTAGATCTGCGGCGGGAACGCATCGGGGACCCAAACAAACTCGTCCACCCAGCCATCAAAATCCCGCAATACGTCCTTGATCGTCTTTGCCGCGCGGTCGTAGAGGACGAGGCGGAATTTGTCGCCTTCATAGCCCGCCCGCGCCTGCGAACGCCAGGCGAGATATTTGCCGTCGGGCGAGTAGGCGGGGTTGAAGTCGCCGCCGAGGGACGTGCTTACCTTCATCGGCTTGGCTTGGGGGTTGGTGAGGTCGAGAGTAAAGATGTCGGCGTTGGTGCTGATTGCCGGCTCGGGGTCGAGGTTTTCAGTGAAGGCCAACTCCTTTGAATCGGGCGCGAAGGCGCAGCCACAGCCGCCGCCTTCGAGCGAAAACGGGGGAACGTCGTGGGGATCGTTGGGCGTGAGGTCGCGGATCGCGGCGGTTTCGACTGAAGCCAGGAATTGATGGCTGCGCTTGTCTCCGGTGTAGTGGTTCCAGTGGCGATAGAGGAGATGGGTGAAGATCTGCGCTTTGACTTTGCTGGATGCGAGAGCGGCGTCGCGATCGGCATTGCATTTGTCGCCTGACGGGTTCTCTGCGGAAATCGCCGGGCAGTCGGGATAGACGGCGGAGGTAAAGACGATGGATTTGCCGTCGGGGGACCAGAGGGCGTTGTCGGCTTCGGTGGAGATGGTGGTCAGCTTCTTTGGGTTGGCGGTTGCGCCGGTGGCGGGGTCGAAGTCGGCCAGCCAGACCTGTTGGCCGCCGTCGCGGCTGCTTTCAAAGAGAATCCGCTTGCCGTCGGGGGCGAACTGCGGGCCACCATCGCCGGGTTGACCGACGGCCAGTTTCCGCGGCTCGCCGCCAGATATTGCTTGCAGCCAAAGCTCTGCTGTCTTGGTGTTCTGCTCGAGGTTCACGGTGGTGACGGAGTAGGCCAGCCACTTGCCGTCGGGAGAGACGGCGGTTTCGCCGAGGCGCTTCATCTTCATCATGTCGGCGAAGGTCATGGGGCGCGGGGCGGTGTCGGCAATGGCCTGTTCGATCATTTGGAGGAGCATGGTGCGGTCGACGACCTCAACAAACGGCGCGCCCTTGCTGTTGGCCGTGACTACCCAGATCGTCGGGGTGTGTCCGACTCCGATGCTTTTACCGAGGGCGAAATCGGCTTTGACCAGGGCTGCGAGCGAGCCGTCGGGATCGATCTCCAGGGGAAGGTCGATTTTGTGGCTGTCCGCAAACTTCTGAGTGAACTGGCGCAGCGAGTCCCGGCTGACAATGGTGGGTTGCGCGGCGAAGACGGCGTCGCGGTACTCATTGCCCAACTGGCCCTTGCCATCGAACCAGCGGGCGTTGATCGCAGCGTCCATGCTCCAGTGGTGGAAGGGGAGCGGGAAGTCATGGCGAACCACGGGAATGTTGTATTTGGCCGCGGCCTCTTCAAGGAGCGGGTTGGCTCGCGCGCAGTCGGGGCACTCCAAGTCTTCGAAGTCGATCAGGGCGACGCGTGCGCCGGCGGGCGGCTGGAGGGCGGTGGAGTCGTGGACTGGAGTTGAGGCCGGCGGCGGGGCGAACTGGGCGTGGAGCTGGACGGCTGTGAAGAGGAGAACGGAAAATGTGAGAGAAGGAATGGATTTGCGCATGGGATTTCCTATCCGCGGCAGCGAAGAAATCGCATCCGCGCGAAGAAGAAGTTTACACCGGTTGGGACTTGAAGAAAGATTCGGCGGTAAGATGTTTGGCTCTCCCAGGTCTCAAATGCGGGAACTGAGGCACCCGGCAAACGGGCTGAAATTCCCAC
>PLFY01000162.1 GCA_003138365.1 Acidobacteriaceae bacterium | reverse complement strand
CTCAGTTTTGGGGTTCACTCCACTGTCAGCTTTGATTGGCGCACTCGCGAATGTCGCGGGCCAGGGCATCGACGCGTTCCATATCCGAGTCCCATGCGAACATGATGCGCGCCGCTCCGCCGATGAAGGTGTAGAACTTCCAGCCGCGTCCGCGCAATCGACTGAGGATATCGTCAGCGGCCATCAGGAAGACGGTGTTGGCATTGACCGGCGAAGCAATGGTTACATTGGGGATGCTTGCTATTTGCTCGGCAAAGTAAGTTGCGCACCTATTGGCATGGGTTGCATTCGTGAGCCAGGCTCCGCTCTCCAGCATTCCGACCCACGGGGCGGCAAGGAAGCGCATTTTGGACGCGAGCTGCCCGGCTTGCTTGCAGCGGTAATCGAAATCGACGGCGAGCACGGGGTCGAAAAACAAGACGGCCTCACCCACAGCCATGCCATTTTTTGTGCCGCCGAAGCAGAGTACATCGACACCGCACTTCCAACTTAGCTCGGCGGGTGAGCAGCCAAGACTGGCACATGCATTGGCGAAGCGGGCTCCATCCATGTGCAGGGAAAGGCCATGCGCCTTGCATGCCGATGAGATCGCCTTCAATTCCTCCACGGTGTAAACCCGGCCCGTTTCTGTGGATTGAGTAATGGTGACGACGCGCGGTTTGGGATAGTGAATATCCACGCGCTTGGTGGCCAGCTCATGAATGGCGGCGGGGGTGAGTTTGCCATCCTCGGATCGGGCAACAAGCAGCTTCGATCCGTTGGAGAAAAACTCCGGCGCGCCGCACTCATCGGTCTCGACATGGGCCTGGTCGACGCAGATCACGCCATGATAGGACTGGCAGAGCGAAGCCAGGGCAAGCGAGTTGGCCGCGGTGCCGTTGAAGACGAAAAACAGCTCAAGATTGGTTTCAAACAGTTCTCGAAAAGCATCCGCGGCGCGCGCTGTCCATGGATCGTCGCCGTAGGAAGTAGCGCTGCCGCGATTTGCGGTCTCCATTGCGGCCCATGCCTCGGGGCAGATTCCCGAGTAGTTGTCACTGGCAAACTGTTGAGCAAGTTCGTTGGCGTTGCTGTGCATCACGGAGTTATCTCCTTGCTGAAAAATGTGGCTGGGCCGGTTCGGTGGCGCGCCGTATTCAACGGGGCTTGAAAGAAACAAGATTCCGGTTGTGCTGCACGTTAAACAATCCACACGGAAACAGCGTGTTCGGGCAAAAGCAGCGAGTTAGCCCCCGCTGAAGCGGGGATAGCGAGTTAGCGGGTTAGCGGCGGCATCGCTCGACGCAGTTTCATCCTTCCGTGGGTCGGTAAAGCCAGTGGACGGCTGATAGGAATCCCAGGTCTCAAAGGCGAGACCATTCTGCTTCGCTGAGGGCGGGCTCTGGTGCACTCAATCGAATTAGTGGACATCCGACATATCGGCGTTGAGGCGCTGGAATATGGCATCGAACTTGCCGCTCTCGGCTGAAAAGCGCAGGCCCTTCGCGTTCTCAACGACGATCTCAGTGGGCGTAGGCTGAGTCTTCAGGATTGCCATGACCTCGGCGATGAATTGGTCGAGGGGCATGGCGCGCGGGTCGTCGGCTCCGCTCATTAGATGCGTGGCAACGTAGGGAGGGATCAGTTCGAGAACCTCTGTGCCGGTGGCCCGGAGTTGATGGCGAAGCGACAGGGTATAGGAATGGATGGCGGCCTTGGTGGCGCAATAGGTGGGGGTGAGCGCCATGGGCAAGAAAGCCAGCCCGGACGAAACATTCATGATGGCGGAGTGGGGTTGCTTTTGGAGCAGGGGCAGAAGAGCTGCGGTAAGACGAATGGGGCCGAGCAGGTTGGTGGTGACAATGGCTTCGGCGTCGGCGAGATCGGGTTGCGGGGCGAGGAGGTTTTCGCGGCGCATGATGCCGGCGTTGTTGATGAGCATGTTCAGCGCGGGGAACTCGGCGGCCACCTGGGCGGCAAAGGTGCGAATGGCGGCGGGATTCTCAATGTCGAAAGTGAGGGATTTCATGCCGGGGTTGGCGGCGGTGGTTTCGTCAAGCGCCTGCTTGCGGCGGCCGGCAATGACGACCTGGTTGCCCAGTTTGTGCAACTCTTCCGCGAGTCCGCGGCCGATTCCGCTGCCGCCGCCGGTGATGAGGATGGTGTTGCCGGTAAGGTTCATGGGGTTTTGTCTCTCCAAGAATCATCATAAGGCGATTGTGTGAATCCCTCGGCTCAGGGGCTCGAGAGAGGGTGCTCGGATTGATGGCGTAATAGGAGAATATATGCTACCATCTAGCAGATGATCGACATCCGGGAGTATCTCGGGCGGGACGGACGAAATCTGTTCGGCGATTGGTTTGACCGGCTCAACTCCGAGGCGGCTCGGCGCGTGACCACTGCGCTCTACCGATTGGGGTTGGGGAACTTCTCAAATGTGAAAAGCGTCGTCGGCGGGGTCTTTGAGTGCCGCATCGACTTTGGTCCGGGATACCGAGTCTACTTCGGCAAAGACGGGGATCGGATCGTCATACTGCTCTGCGGCGGCACGAAACAGCGTCAGCAGGAGGATATTGAGTTGGCCGGCGAATGCTGGCAGGACTACAAGCGGCAAAAGAGGAGCGAACCATGGCGTTGACGCGGGATTTTCGGCAGACGGTGCAGGCGCGGGTACGGAGCGATCAGGAGTTCCGGCGCGGGTTGTTGAGCGATGCTATCGAATCTCTGCTGGCGGGCGAAGCTGCGCTGGGCCGGGAGATTTTGCGCGACTTCATCAATGCAACTCTGGGTTTTCCCGCGTTGGCGGAGAAGACCGGCATTCATGTGAAGACGCTTCATCAGATGTTCGGGCCGAAGGGGAATCCGACGGCGGCGAATCTGTTTAATATCATCGCTTGCTTGCAGGAGCATGAAGGGGTGAGGTTGCAGGTGGTGGCGTGAGGCTTCTTGGCCTCCCACCCATCGCAAATTGCGCGATGGATGGGGCACCCGGCGATGCCCGCGTGCGCGTTTGGAGAGCTTGATGGCACGGCACTCCGTGCATCCTGAGCGTGAATGGTTCGGACGTTTTGGTTGTCAGAGTGGTGCCCAGCGGACGGGATTTTGAAGTGCTGTTCGAGTGGTGACCCGGATCAAACAATCAAATGGAGTGCTTGCGGACCGTTGATCACGGCCTCGGCGACCAGGCGGCGATCGAACGTGGCGAATTGTCCACCATGGGCTACGGCCAGTGCAAGCAGGTAGGTGTCGGTCACCTGGCCGGAGTCGAGCAGACGGGCGGTGCGGACACGCTGGCTGTCGAAGAGGGTAACGTCGTCCGGCCAGAACTCGTGTCCGCCGAGGGCGAGCAGGATCGCCATCAACTCGGCGACCGCTGCCGGAGTTCCAGGCGAATTTGGGTAGCGGGTATTGCCGACTATGCGGAGAACCCCATTCTCAGTGAGCGGGCAGGTGGCCCAGGCATGTTGTGCCTGAGCGGCGAACCAATGATGCGCCCGGTCGTGCTGCACATGCGCGGGGTCGATGAGGGCGATCAGGACGTTCACATCCAGCAGGTAGCGGGGCAATCGGGTCATGAGAATTACTGCAACTCTTCCTGGAGCTGGCGGACCAACTCCGAGGTCACCCTCGGTGCGCCTGGACGTACTGGGAGCAGAGGAATGCCGTTGCGGGTGGCGTGGCTGGACGGGGCGGGACGCATCGCGTGCCGGGCCAGCGCGGAGATCACTTCTCCCACGCTCTTGCGCTCAGTGGCGGCCATTTCTTTGGCGGCAGCGAGCACGTCGTCGTCGATGGCGAGGGTTGTGCGCATGGATCGCTCCGCGTGAAGCATCACGCATCAATCATCATACATCAAGATTGAACGAATTGAAATCCGCGGGCACAAGGCCAAGAGCTGAGGGACACAGATGAGCTACTTGCAAAATTCGACGTCGGGAACGTTTGAAGTGTCAGGGCACGACTTGAGTCGNNTTGAGCGTCTACACGCCGGTGATCGTGAAGTATCGCGACGAGAAGACGGACCTTTCGACGACGCTCGAAGAGGTTTTGCGGTAGACGTGCGAGGAAAACAAGCCTTGTGTTCGCGGGGTGCGCTTACGGCTTCGGCTGGTTCAGCGGCTTGCGGGCGAAGTAGTAGAGGGAGAAGGCTAGGGCGGCGAAGGCTAACACGCTGACGTAGTTGTTATCCAGAAATGTATGCGGGAAGTTGAGGATGTCGCCTTTGCCTACCGTGGCTTCGTAACCTTTCAGAGCCACGCCGCAGAGGCCGACGATGCCGCCGGCGGCTATTAGTCCCGATGCGAACAGGGAGCCTGGAGAGATTTCGCTTTCGGAGTCTGCTGAGTCGCCGCCGGCTTTTTTGGCGGCTGCATCGATGAACCAGCGGACCATGCCGCCGCAAAAGATTGCCAGCGTGGTGCCGATGGAGAGATATGCGCCGACGGCGAAGGAGAGCGAGCGGATTCCTAACAACTCGACGGCGATGACCAGGAAGACGCCGAGCAGGACCAGTCCCCAGGCGAGCTTGCGGGTGAGGATGCCGTTGATGACGGTGGCCATGAGGCGGGCTTGGGGCGCGGCGGCTTTCTCACTGCCGATGCCTTGAATCCACTGGACCTCGATCTTGCCGGTGGAGGGGGAGTAAAGGTATTTGCCGTCGGCCAGCTCGGAAGAGCCGATGGCGTTGAGGACGATGTACTCGGATTTGGGGTGGGTGGTGGAGGTTTTATCAGGGCCGAGGACGTGGATCTGGTCGGGGAGATGCTTGACGTCGTTCTGCACGGCGACGCCGGGGTGGGAGGCGGTGAGGGTCCAGGGCTGCGAGGCTTCGCGGAACTCCTGGAGGCCGGTGTTCATTAAATTCAAGGTAAAGCCGATGGCGACGGTGGAGACGACGACGCCGATCATGAGGGCTAGCTGCTGATAGCGGGGCGTGGAGCCGACGATGTAGCCGGTCTTTAGGTCCTGGGAGGTGTCTCCAGCGTTGGCGGCGGCGATGGCGACGATGCCGCCGATGGTGATGGCCAATGCGCCGTAGGCTGGGGCCGTCCATCCCTCGACAAGGAAGATGGCGCAGGTGGCCATGAGGGTGGCGATGGCCATGCCGGACATGGGGTTGGCCGAGCTGCCGATGAGGCCGACGATGCGCGAGCTTACAGTGACGAAGAGGAATCCGAAGACGACAACGAGCAGCGCGGCGGCCAGATTGGGCAAGATGCCCACGTATGCGCCGGGCACGGGCTTGAATTGAAGGAAGAAGAAGGTGAAGAGAATGAGCAAGAGCGAGCCGAGAACCACGGTGCGCATGGATAGGTCGTCCTCGGTGCGCAAGGGCTTGGCGTTGCCCGCGGCACCGGGGCGGAGGTTCTTGAATCCGGCGCTGAGTGCGCTGACGATGGTGGGCAGCGTGCGCAGAAGGGTGATGAGGCCGGATGCGGCGACGGCGCCAGCGCCCATGGGGCGAATGTAGGTGGACCAAAGCTGGCTGGGGCCCATCTGCTCAATGGGGATGGTGCCGGGATAAAGCGGGTGGCCGAGCTCCTTGCCGAAGAAATAAATCAAAGGCATGAGGACTAGCCAGGAGAAGACGCCTCCGGCAAAGATGACGCCGGCGACCTTGGGGCCGATAATGTAGCCGACTCCTAAATACTCCGGCGTGGCGTCGGCCTTGATGGATGCGCCCTTGAGGACGTGCTGTGGGCCGAAGTCGGGTTGAAATTCGGGCGTGCCGGGCCAGGCCTTGAAGAGGTTCTCATTCTGGAAGAGGGTGTAAAGGCTGCCGAGACCGAGGCCGAGGAAGACGCGGCTGGCGAAGGAGCCTCCGCGTTCGCCGGCGATGAGGACTTCAGCGCAGGCTGTGCCTTCAGGGTATTTCAGGTTTTCGTGTTCCTGGACAATGAGCTGGCGGCGCAGGGGAATCATGAACAGAACGCCGAGCCAGCCGCCGATGAGCGCCAGGAAGAAGATGCGGGAGTACTCGAGGTCGAAGCCCAGGAAGACCAGAGCGGGCAGCGTGAAGATGACGCCCGAGGCGATGGATTGGCCGGCGTTGCCGGTGGTTTGGACGATGTTGTTTTCAAGAATGGAAGCACGGCCGAAGGCGCGAAGAATGCTGATGGAGAGCACCGCGATGGGGATGGAGGCGGCTACCGTGAGGCCGGCGCGGAGGCCTACATAGACGGTGACAGCGCCAAAGATGATGCCGAAGATGGAGCCAAGCAGAAGGGCGCGGAAGGTGAACTCACGGGGCTTCTCTTTGGGCGAGATAAAAGGTTTAAAGGCGGGTTCTTGAGAGTCTGGCACGGAAGGCCTCCAAATGAGTATGCACGGTCAAACTGAATTTCCCTGAAGGGGGAGTGTAACAGCGAAGGGGCCGGCAGCGACAGGACGACACGTTGGGCTTGGCGAATGTGGCCTTGATCGCGTAGCGTATGGGCGACGCCGCAATTTGCACCACTGGAGACTCGAAACGGAATGAACAACCCAGCTCTTGCCCCAACGCCTGTTCAGCGGCTGCTGTCGCTGGACGTGGTACGCGGCATCACGATCGCGTTCATGATCATGGTGAACAATAACGGCGGCAGCGGCTCGTGGGGGTTTATGAACCACGCCAAGTGGAATGGACTGACGCCGACCGACCTTGTTTTTCCTACGTTTCTTTTCGTGGTGGGCGCTTCGATTGTATTTGCGTTTGACGTGCGGCTGGCTCGCGGCGCCACGCGGAGCCAATTGGCCTGGCACACGGTGCGGCGGGCGGGAATTCTGTTTCTGCTGGGGATTGTGGTGAATGGGTTTCCGTTTTTCGAACTCGATCACCTGCGAATCTATGGGGTGCTGCAACGGATCGCCATCTGCTACCTGGTGGTGGGGCTCTTCTATCTTTGGGACAAGCGTGTGAGCACCAAGGTTGCGGTGCTGGTTGCGGCGCTGGTGGGCTACTGGGTTCTGCTGCGTTGGGTTCCTGTGCCGGGCGCTGGCGTGCCGGGACGCGATATTCCCTTCCTCGATCCAGACCTGAACCTGGTGGCCTGGCTCGACAGGCACATCATGCCGGGACATCTCTATGAGAACTGGACGACGCACAACCTGCGCGACCCCGAGGGCCTGCTCAGCGACCTTCCGGCATTGGGTACGACGCTGCTGGGGCTGCTGGCCGGGCTGTGGCTGCGCGGAAGCAGGGCGGTTGCGGCCAAGACCCGGGGAATGGCCGCGGCCTGCGTTGTGTTGCTGGCCTCGGGCCACCTGTGGTCGGTTTGGTTCCCGCTGAATAAGAAACTCTGGACCAGCTCCTATGTGCTGGTGGCGGCGGGATGGTCGCTGGTTCTGCTCACACTGGCGTATTGGGCTATGGAGCAGCGGGGCTGGTTCAAGGGCAGGGGCAAGGGGTGGATTTGGCCGTGGCTGGTCTTCGGTTCAAACGCGATTGTGGCTTACATGGTGAGCGAACTGCTGCCCGGCGTGCTCGAACACATCGCCGTTCATGTGGGTGGACG
Source organism: Acidobacteriaceae bacterium (assembly GCA_003138365.1). Lineage (GTDB taxonomy): Bacteria > Acidobacteriota > Terriglobia > Terriglobales > Acidobacteriaceae > Telmatobacter. The sequence goes on along the minus strand of PLFY01000162.1, from coordinate 31,998 downwards.
CGCCGAGTCCTTGCAAGCCTTTCTATCCGCGCCTATCTTTGCGCTCATCCCCAATCCGGGCTGGGCTGCATTTGCCTACTCCGTTTCATTCACGGCAGTGTGCTTTGTCCCAGTGTGGTTGCTCTATCGCAAGAAGATCTTTGTGAAGGTGTAAGGCGCTTCATCCGGCGCGCTGAATAGTTGGGAATGCACGGTTGCTCTCTGTAAGTTGAGTGAAGCGGCCGGACGGTGCTTGTCCCGTAAGGCATGGAGTGGGCTCACGAGCAGAGGTTATCTGCAAACAACAGGGAAGATCACACAAGGGGTCAGACATGAAGCTATGCGGCTCGATGTTAGGGTTAGCGCTGTTTGCCAGTGTTGGAACAGCGCAGACACTGAATTGCAACATGCAGGATTACAAGAGCATCGACGGCGTAAAGGCCGCGGCAAGCGGCAGCTCTGTCGAGTTGTCCTGGCAAGGGGAGCAAGGGAATCAGTTGCGAGCGCGGTTCACACTGCGCGACGGCCAACCTCTCATCGAGGAACTGGCCGCGCGAAAGGCCGGTGGCGCGTGGATCACCCTTGGCAAGGACCTGACACCGGAGTTCGATGTAACTACGGGCCGCCGCCGCATCTCAATAACAGAGCTTTCCATCCTGAAGAAGTTAGGCAAGGATACGCCGGAGAACGAGGAAGAGTACAAATGGAATGTTTTCTGGGATGCGCCTCTGGTGGTTCCCGGAAAGAGTCATTTGGCCGGTGCGCCGCGCATGGCCGACGAGATAGCACGGGCGACGGTGAGTTACAAGTCAGATAGCTGTGCAGTGAAGACCGATGGGGATCGGGTAAGTGTGGTGTTCAACGGCCTTACCCTCGGATTATTTGCCGGAGACCTGCAATTTACGGTTTACAAGGGCTCGAATCTCTTGCGGCAGGAGGCGCTGGCCAAGACGGATGCGCCCGACGTGGCGTTTATCTACAAGGCCGGCTTGAAGGGCATTCAGATCAAGGACGATCCGAAGGTGGTGTGGCGCGATACCTCGCAGGTATGGCAGGAGAACGACTTTGGCGGCGAGGCCAACCGGGAGCCGGTGAACGTGAGAGCGCGGAACCGCATGGAGATTCTGGACGCGGGCGCGGGATCGCTGGCGATTTTTCCGCCGCCGCACAAGTTCTTCTTTGCGCGCGAGAACGAAGTGAACCTTGGCTACGTCTACTACCGCAAAGACAATGGCAAATCCTTTTCTCTTGGAGTGATGCAGCCCGAGAAAGGCGAGGGCTACGCTCCGTGGGGAGAGTCGGACGAAGTGTGGAACCGGCGGGTGCATGTAGCGCGCGAACAGATCGAGAATTATGCGCTTTACAACGCGCCGCCTGGGACCGTACAGCACATGGCTGTGTACTACTATCTAAGTCCGACAGGCGATCATGCCACGCAGCAGGCTGTGATGGCGTACACGCACGACGATGTTTACAAGCCGATTCCCGGATTCAAGACCGTTACTGGGCACTTCCATCTCGAGCTCAACGAGATGATTCGCGACCATGGCACGTTAGACATTAGCCCGTCGTGGGTTCCTGTATTTCGCGGATTGGGAATCAACATCGTCTATCTTGGGGACTTTCATGACGACTCCGATTTTGCCGATCCGGGACCAAAGCGCCTGCCCGAACAGGCGCTGTACTTTGAAGGTGCGCGGCGGCTCTCAGATAAGAACTTTTTGGTGATTCCTGCCGAGGAGGTTAACAACTATCTCGGCGGTCACTGGTACCTGATGATGCCCAAGGCGGTGTACTTCACGCATGCGGAGCCGCGGCCGGCAGGGCAGCCGTTTGAAGAGAACGATCCTGTTTTTGGCCATGTGTATCACCTTGGGTCTGCGGACGATGTGATGAAGATGGTCAACACGGAGAAGTCGATCTTATGGACGGCTCATCCGCGAACCAAGAGCTCGGCGATGTATCCCGATATGTACAAGGACAAGGACTACTTTCTCAGCGACCGGTTCATCGGCGAGTCGTGGGAGTCGCTGCCGGTGGATTTGTCGCAGAAGCGGATGTGCGAGACTCGGTGTTTCGGGGTCAACGACGACATGAGCAACTGGGCGCCCAAGCCGAAGTTCATGCTTGCAGAGGGTGACACCTACATGAAGGTCCCCGGCGATGAGACTTATCCCATGCTGGCTATCAATTACCTGAAGCTGGACAAAGTTCCGGCCTACAACGAGAGTTGGGCTCCGGTGGTGGAGGGAATTCACGAGGGCAACTTTTTCGGCACTTCCGGCGAGATACTATTCCATAAGTGGGGCATCGAGGGCTCAGGAGCAAAGAGCGTCTACACGGCGAGCATTGAATACACTTTCCCGCTGGAGTTTGCGGAGTTAGTGTGGAGCGATGGATCGAAGGTCGAGCGCAAACTGATCAGCCTGACGGACACAGAACCGTTCGGGACCAAGACATTCAGGATACCCTTCGACGCGACGGGCAAGAAGTGGATTCGGTTCGATGTGTGGGATTCCGCAGGGGATGGCGCCTGGTTGCAACCGGTTGCGCCGAAATAGCAAATCATGCCGGCAGGAAATCGCTCGATCGGCAGTTGGGCTTCAAGGAGTGAATTTTAAACAGATGCACAAGAAGAGAATCGTAGGCCTATTTCTGGTGGGGTTCGCTATGGTTTCAACCTCTGCACACTCGCAGATTCCCGCGACTGCGAAGCAGGCAGACAGCGGAGCGGCAGGTAACTCCGCGGCGGAGGTGTGGATGTTCGACCAGACCACCGCGCTGGGTGGGCATCCAACAACAGTGCTTGGTCATCCGCAGGTGATCGAATCGCCCTACGGCAAGGCAGTGGAGTTTAACGGAGTGGATGATGCGCTCTTTGTCGGCGTTCATCCCCTGGCGGGCGTTTCGGCGTACACATGGGAAGTGATCTTCAGGCCCGACGCGGATGGTGCGCCGGCGCAGCGTTTTTTCCATCTTCAAGAGCAACAGCCTCTGACTGGCAAGAACACAGACAATCGAATGCTCTTCGAGATCCGGATTGTCAATGGGCAATGGTGTCTGGACAGCTTTGCGAGCTCCAATGGAAACAACAGAACGCTGTTGAACTGCAAGCTTCTGCATCCGCTGGGTAAGTGGTATCGAGTTACCGCGGTCTACGATGGCAAGCAGTTGAGGAATTATGTGGATGACGAGCTTGAAGGTTCGGGCGACTTGAAGCTTGTTCCGCAACTTGCGGGGCATACCTCCGTGGGCGTACGCATCAACAACTTGTATTGGTTCAAGGGTGCAATCCTGATGGCAAGGATGACTCGGCGCGCGCTTCCAGTGGAGCAGTTTCTGAAGATGCCTCCATTGGCGGCGAAGGAACCCGGCAAGTGAAGCAAGCGATTTCAGATGCACAGCTTGAGGCCTGTGGGTTTGAGCCGGTTCAGTGGCTTAAATAGTTACGGTATCGGCCTTGACGGGGCGGAAGAGCCAGAGGTTGAGCAGGGTAAACAGCAGGCCGCCTACGGCGAACTTGAGCCAAGCCGGGGCATGCGACGGGGAGAAGAAGCCCTCGAGGCAGCCGGCCACGACGAGCATGGGAATGATTCCGGAGACGAGCCGAGTGGCTTCAATGCCGCCCTGAGCTATGGATTCCTTCCAACGCAGTGTTCCGGGGAAGAGCATGGCGTGGCCAAGGCGGAACCCGGCGGCGCCGGCGATGATAATCGCAGGCAGTTCGAGCGAGCCGTGGGGAGCAACGAAGCTCCACAACGCCACCGACATTCCATATTGATGGCAGGCTGCACCGACCACTCCCAGCAACATGCCGTTTTCATAGAGATAAAAGAAAGTTCCCAGCCCGAAGGTTATGCCGCCGGCAAAGATGGCAAAGCAGACCGAGAGGTTGTTGGTCATGATGAGGCTGGTGGCCATGGGCGCGAGGGTGACGAGGGACTCGGTCCACATCTGGTGGCGCTCCATGGTGGCGATCATGACCGGGGGCAGGTAGTGGCGCATAAACTCCGGCCGGGCGCTGGTGAGCACAGCGCCCAGCAGACCCCAAGCCACGGAAACCGCCAGCGAGACCAGGACGTAGCCGATTTGCTTCTGAAAGATGGCGGGATACTCATCTTTGAGGAAACGGAAGAGCGTGAGCAGATTCGTCTTCTGGCCGGAATAGATGATATGGTGGGCGCGAGCCAGCAATTGATTCACATGCGCGGCATAGCTGCGGGCAGTCGAGTCTTGCCGGAGCACGGAGAGATCGGCGGCAACCTGGCGGTAGAGCAGGGCCATCTCCCGCAATTCCGCGCGGGTCAACTGTCCCAGGCCGCCTGCGTCGGATTGGGACAACAGGGAAGAGAGCCGGTCCCAGTGGGGCCGCCGCTTGAGAATCCACTGGTTGGAAAGGATTTGGGCCATGGACTTGAGTTCTGACCAGCTTAGCATCGAAACGCCGGAGCTGGTGGCGATTGAGATGCCGCTGGCCGGGATCGGCAGCCGGTTTATTGCGCTGCTGGTGGACTACCTGATCTGGGGCGCGGGTTTGCTTGTGTTGTTTTTTCTGGCGCTGCTCCTCTTGCCGGGCATCCACGCTTTCTCCAAGATTTCAGCGCAATGGGCCGTGGCGATCCTCGTCTTTCTAGTTTTTCTGTTCAACTGGGGCTACTTCACGCTCTTTGAGGCGTTCTGGAACGGGCGTACGCCGGGCAAGCGAGTGGCCAGGATCCGTGTCATTCAGCGGACAGGCCAAGCGATTGGGCTGTTCGAGTCGATGACCCGGAATCTTGTCCGGTATGTGGACCAGTTCCCCTTCTTTTATGCGGTCGGGGTGCTCGCCGTGTTCGTCACGCGCCAGCACCAGCGGCTGGGCGACCTGGCTGCCGGCACCCTGGTGGTCAGGGATCGTGAGCCGGATACTCCTTTGTGGGGCGAGTCGGGCTCTCGAACCTTCACGGCGCATCTCTTTGCCCCCGGCTCTCCAATCCCTGAACCGCATACTGCGCTGACGCTGCCGACTGCCGGCATCGCCAAACTCGCGGTGTCCGACCTGGAAGTGCTGGAAGGGTTCTTCTCGAGGAGGCTGGATATGAGCCTGGCCACTCGCCAGGCTTTGGCAGTCAGGATCGCTTCGGCGATCCAGGCCAAGTCAGGACTGGAGCCTCCCGCCGGGGCGAGTATTGAGACGTTTTTGGAGGCGACGGCGCGGCAATTGCGAGACCTTGCGCGGCTGCAATAGGCCACAAGATTCAATAGGAAGCTTTCAGAGCGCGTCCCGGTTTTGCCGGCGCGACCTGTGGCAGGCGAGGTTCTCCAGAGGAAAGTAAAACGTCTGAGCTTTGCGGGTCTTGTAGAAAACTGGTTGACTGCGCTTATCGGAGTTCGGTTTGGGAGTGGGGCCGAATCAGGAGCATGTTTGCAGTCACTCATTTAACTATTTTCTTTTCAATCATCTCCAGATGACTACGCAAACGAAGGCTGCATTCCCAAGCGGGCCACAAAAAATCTCTGAAAACTAAGCTTGACAACTGTCCCTCTGTGGGCTTTAAATGTCTCCCGGCTTGAAGGAAGAGCTTTTGGGCTCATTCTACTCAAACGTTTTAGCGCAAAGATTAAACGTTTGAGCGTAAGAATTCCAAAAAGTGGAGAAGTACCATTTTTATCTTCCAAACCACGGAGAAAAGTCGGACCGTTTTTAAGTGCGTTCCGGAGTCTTTACGAACAGGAGAGGCGGAACAGACTGGACATACAGGCAAGCAGATAGCCGGGAATTCGGTTCAGTTTTAACGGCTTCATACCCTACCGATGGGGAAGCGATCGCAGTACGCAACACAAACAGCAGCAAACTTGAGAAGGAAGGTCACATGAGACAAGCGAGATACAAGTATTTTCTGTTGCCGTTGTTCCTTATGTTGGCATGCGTGGGAGTATGGGCGCAGGCCAATTCCGAGGTCACCGGCATCGTCACAGACCAGACTGGAGCGGTGGTTGGCGGGGCGAAGATCACGCTCACAGATCCAGCTACTGGCGAAACGAAAACCACAGTTAGCAGCGGGACGGGCCTGTACGACATCGCCGGCTTGAACGCCGCCAACTACAACCTGAAGATCACAGCCAAGGGCTTTCAGGCGTACGAGCAAAAAGGCGTCGTGGTCGACATTTCCCGGTCGTTCCGGGTCGACGTCAAGCTGACCGTAGGCGCCGAAACGCAGACGGTGACGGTTGAGGCGGACGCTTTGGCAGTCCAGGGCGACTCGAACGTGGTGAGCACGCTGATCAATGAGCAGCAGATCACCGAGCTGGCCACCAATGGCCGCAACGTGGTGGCATTGGCCGCATTGGGCCTGGGCGTCAGCGGCAACCTGCCCGACGCAAACGCACCTACCTCGGTGGGCTCCAGCTTTGCCATCAGCTTCAACGGGCTGAACCAGGCTCACAATATCTGGATCATCGATGGCGGCGAGGCGTATGACCGCGGTTCCGGCGGCAAAATGTCCATGATGCCTTCCCAGGACGCTCTCGGCGAGTTCCAGGTGTTGGCCAGCAACTATCCGCCGGATTACGGCATCTCCTCTGGCGGCACCGTCACGATGTCGATCAAGAGCGGAGCGCAGAAGTTCCACGGCGAAGGCTGGGAGTTCGATCGCAACGACGACTTGGATGCGCACAGCTATTTCGATAACAATGCCGGGCAAAAGACCGCGAAGTCCGAGTTGCGTTATAACGTTTTCGGCGCCAACGTAGGCGGCCCGGTCTTCATCCCTCACGTCTACAACTCGGATAGGAAGAAGACCTTCTTCTTCTACAACGAAGAGTGGCGCAGAGAAATCAACGGCAATTCGCCGTCTCCGATCAACAGTATTCCCGCGGCCGATCTGGTCACGGCGGCTTCGACGTTCAACTATGTGCTTCCGGCGTTCAACCCCTCTGCCCAAGTGGCCGCAGGTGTGGGCAAACAGATTTTCGTGCCGGTTACCGCCGATCCTACCTTCAATGCGAAGCTGAAGGCCGCTGGACTGACGGCTGGCACACCCTTCCCGAACAACACGATTCCAGGCACACTGCTGGACGCCAATGCGTTGCTGTTCAATACACTGAAAGATATCCCCGCGGCGACGAACCAGACGAACGATACACTGACGCCTCCGGCCGGCAAGATTCCGACCTTCGTCCGGGAAGATCTGTTCCGCATCGATCACAATATCAACGACAAGTGGCAACTGTTCGGGCACTTTATCCATGACGCGGTGAGCCAGAACTACGCCACCGTACTGTGGAACTCAGACAACTATCCGACGGTTGGCTCCAACTTCGGCAACCCGTCGTACAGCTCAGTGATCAAGCTGACCGGAACGCTGACGCCCGACGTCCTGCTGGAAGCAGCGTTCAATTATGACGGCAACAAGATCGCCATCCTGCCGGTAGCGGAGGGTGGAGGCACCTTCACCAAGCCGTCCAGCTGGGGCGCGGCGAGCTACTTCACAGGTCAGAATGCGATGAGCCGCCTGCCCAACATTTCCCTGAACACCTTCAACACGACTTGGGGTCCAGGGAGCGATCCGTGGACGAACGGAGCTGAAGATTACAACGAGATCTTCAACCTTTCGGTTACGAAGGGCAAACATCAGTTGAAGTTCGGAGGCGGCTACAACCGCTACACCAAGAACCAGATCAACGGATCCAGCACAGAGGGAAGCTACACCTTCGGCGACGGATGGAACGGTCCTACCGCGGGCACCCCCAATACACCGTCGGGCGTACTTACCGGCGATTCGTATCTTGACTTCCTGCTGGGCCTGAGCACTCAATTCAGCCAGGCGAATAGCGATCCCATCTTCCACTATGTCAACAACACACTCTCAGCCTATGCCCAGGACAACTGGCACGTGAACAGCCGGTTGAGCCTTCAATATGGCCTCCGCTACGATGCGCTGCCCCACGTTTGGGAACGCAACAACTACATTTCCAACTTTAACCCCGCGCTCTATCAGACGGCGCTTGCTCCCGTGTTCCTGTCGTCCGGCGCCTTCTCGGCGACCAGCCCTGGCCTGCAAACCGTCAATGGGACCAGCTTCTATCTGAACGGCATCGCACTTGCCGGCCAGAACGGAACCCCGCGCGGTCTGGTCAACAACTTCTGGAAGACCTATCAGCCCCGCGTCGGTTTCTCCTATGACCTGAGTGGATCTGGCAAGACCGTGCTTCGCGGCGGTTTTGGTACGTTCTTTGAGCGCCTACAGGGCAACGACATCTATGACATCGCGGGTAACGCTCCTTTCGAGAACACCCCGACGGCCACGAACGTCGAACTTACCAACCCCAGCTATAACTGGCAGGCCGGCGCGCCGGCTTCCACTCCACTCTTCACGCAAGGGGGACACCTCGGCGAGTTGACGTATTACCCGGCGCCGGGCGTGGCGCAGTACAGCCTGGGCGTGCAGCATGAGCTGGCTCCCGCGCTGATCCTGGTCACACAATATGTCGGCAACCTTGCCTGGCACCAAAACACCTTTGACCCGTTTAACAACTACCCGCTCAGCACCGCGATGGCAACCCGTCAGGCTTCTGCGAACGGCACGCTCTCGACCGTTGGCGGTTTACAAGCGAGGATGTATCCGGGCTTTGGCAACATCGAGATGATCGAGAATCCTCTCACCGGCAGCTACAACAGCTTCCAGATTGGACTCCGCCAGCAGAACCGGCACGGCCTCAGCTTCGAACTTGACTATACCTGGGCGCACGAAATCGATGACCAGGTTGGCAGCGGCGACCTCAACACAAGCAGCAACCCCTGGGACCTGAAGTACGACAAGGGTTCCGGCTCGTTGGATCGCCGGAATATCTTTAACGGCAACTACACCTACCGGCTGCCCATCTTCGCGCACTCGAGCGGCTTGAATCACGATGTGCTTGGCGGCTGGGAAATCTCCGGTACGGTCATCTCCCAGTCCGGTCTTCCGTGGGCGGGCAACAACACCCCCGGCAGCGGCTATTCGGATACAGTTGGACTGGGCGGCGATTACACCAACCGTCCCAACCTTAGCGGCAAGCCCAGCTACACCAAGGCAAAGGCCACAGTCGGCACGAACACCGGGTACCAGTGGGTATCGAACGCAGGTTACTCGGCTCCTACCGCAGCCTGGGCCGGCGGCTCGAACCTGGGCTTCGGCAATGAGGGCAGGGACGCCGTTGTTGGCCCCGGCCGCACCAACTTCACCACTTCGCTGTACAAGTCGTTTGCTTTCACCGAGCGGGCTAGCTTCCAGCTCCGCATGGACAGCTTCAACACCTTCAACCACACCCAGTTCAACGCATTCAACAACACTGTCAGCAACAGCAACTTTGGATTTGTGACTGGCGCGCAGGACCCGAGAGAATTCGAGTTCGGCGGCAAGATCATTTTCTAATCTGAACCTGAATTGGGGCGCGGCAGGCAACGCCTGCCGCGCCCCTTTTCTTTGTATCGAGTTTGCTCACGGGCATGGCGGGGAGAGAGAATCGAGATTGGAAGCGGTGCGAATGCCAACCAAGATCTGCAAGGGATGCGAGTGAACCGGTACCTACGACTGGGAATGAGCCTGGGGATGTCAATGTCCGCCGTCCTTTGCGCGGGGCAGACGGCGATGGCGCCGGATCAGCAGCGGCAGGCGGCAATTGCCTTCGAGCAGCAGGGCAATACTTCCGAGGCTGAGACGGCATGGCGTGCCTTCCTCAAGGCTCATCCTTCAAACGCTGAGCCCTACGCCCACCTTGGACTGCTCGAAGCGAGGCAGGAGCGCTACAAGGAGGCTGTGCCGCTTTACCGCAGAGCCCTGGCGCTGAATCCTGCGTTTCCCGGCCTGCGCCTGAATCTTGGTCTCGCGCTGTTCAAGGGCGGCGAACTGAAGCAGGCCATTCAGGAATTCAAGCCGTTGCTGAAAAGTCAGTCCCCATCTTCACCTGAGGCCCAGCGCCTGACGATCCTGATCGGAATGGCCCAGTACGGGCTCGGGGAATACGCCGAGGCAGCTCCGTATCTGAAGAAAGCCGCGGCCCGCGACCAGGGGAATCTGCAACTGCGGCTGGCCCTGGCGCACAGTTGCCTTTGGTCCAAGCAGTACCCATGCGTTCTGGATACCTATCGCGAGATTCTGACGCTGAATGCAGAGTCGGCCGAGGCCGATATGCTGGCCGGAGAGGCGCTGGATGAATTGAAAGACTACGACGGCGCGATCAAGCAGTTCCGCGCGGCCGTGAAGGCTGATCCAATGGAGCCTGACGTTCACTTCGGGCTGGGCTACCTGCTTTGGACCCAGCGGCAGTACCCAGAGGCGGCAAGTGAGCTCCAGGCTGAGCTTGCCAACAACCCCAATCACGCCCAGGCCCTGACCTATCTGGCCGATGCACAAATGCAGATGAACCACCCGGAAGCCGCCCTTCCACTTCTGGAGAAGGTAGGGCGGATCGACTCGACCCTCTCCTTGGCGCACCTCGACCTGGGCATTTTGTATGCCGATGCGGGGCGCCAGCAGGACGCTTTGCTTGAGATGAGTGCGGCTGCAAAGCTGAGGCCGGACGATGTGAACGTTCACTGGCGGCTGGGGCGTCTTTACCGGGCGATGGGAAAGAAAGACGAAGCGAAGGCTGAATTCGACAAGGCCAGCAGCATCACCAAGGCTTCAGACGATGCGGTGAGCGACAAGATGGGTGGTGCTCACGCCCAGCCCGTGCCGACGCAGGAACCGGCACCCGCTCCGGCAGGCAAATGATGCGGCCTGGCGGTGCTCGAGCCTAGTTTGACAGGGACTTGGATGCGATGGATTTTTCCCGCGCCAGCAGGCCGGCGAGCGCCTTCTCCGGGCAGACGTGGTGCACTTCAAGCCGGTCGAGCTCTTCGTCTGTCTCCACGCAAAAGGCGATGGTCATAAAGCAGTCCAGGCAGCGGGTATTGTAGCTGCCATTTTCGTTCTGCGTGCGGCTGTACATCGTGGCCTCGGGAGTGCGACGGATTGCAAGATGCTACCCGCTCACGAACTTCGTCGAAGTGATACCCATCACCCGATTATGTGATCGATTCCCAAGAGCAGCGATATTTCACGTGCCAGCATGCCGATGGTCAGGAAAGCCCTACCCTACAAGGTTGTCGTCTGGTTGGGGTTTCGCCGCAGTTGCCAACAGGGGCTCTGGCCCGACTGAGGAAACAGGGACACCGAGCAGGGCACGTCCGAGGAGCCGAGATAATCGAACTCAAGCTTGTTGCCTTTGAGCGGAACCGTGAGGTAGCGATTGACGGTCACCGTGGACCGGGGCGAACCGCGCAGCTTGAAGAGGGACCAATCGCCCCCGTAGACGGCCACAAAGACCGCCACCAGCACCACAGCGATCCGCAACAACCAACGCATGATCAAGTCTCAGCCTTCCTTTAGCATGTGAGTTTCTTCCTTCAGTTGTACACCGGTAAGGCGCCCGCGCCGCCAGGCCTGCAAGTACATCTCAACTGCGCAATGGAGTAGCCTTGGCCAGCAGCCAGGCGCAGGCTGGCGAAGGTGTAAAGCGTGTTGGCGACGGTGTGGGAAACGCTCATGGGCTGAAACCAGCGTATCTGAAATCACTTTGGCTTGGTAAGGGCGTGTTCAGGATTCGTTTACTGGAATCGCATTCACAGGCCGTTTCCAGGCTTTCCGGAGCGGGCCAAGGAGAGCCGGGCGGGGAGCGCCCTCTGGAACAACGAGCCTTTGCGGAGCGCAGCAGGCGCGGTCGAGCTTAGCCAGATCAGCCTGCATCTTCCTGTCGTTGCGCAGAGAAGCGAGGACGGAAGCGAGGATGGAGGCCTGGGCGGCATCGGCGGGTGGGGAAATGCTGTAGTGCATCCATTTGCCTTCGCGGCGGGCGGTGACGATGCCGGCCTTGCGCAGGTAGGCAAGATGGCGAGAGATCTTCGGCTGCCCCTGGCGCAGAATCTGGACAAAGTAGCAGACGCAGACCTCGCGGCCGGCCATGAGATTCAAGAGGCGCAGGCGGGTGTTGTCGGCCAGCGCGGCGAAGACNNAAAAGTATGGAGCGGCGGCGCGGCAGGTGACGGAAACTGGTTCGGTAGCCTGCTGCGATCCGGGACTGCGCTGTTGCGACCCGATCACGACAAATCTTTACAACGAGGCAGAGAAGAGCGGGTTGCCGGCCAGCGCCGTGCTGGCTTCGCTGGGTTGCGGCAATCCGACGGCGCTGATTGAGTTGAAGCCGGGTGAGACGGTTCTGGACCTCGGCTCCGGCGGGGGCATCGACGTGCTGCTCTCGGCCCGGCGCGTGGGACCAACGGGGAAGGCGTACGGCCTGGATATGACCGACGATATGCTGGCTCTGGCCCGCGAGAATCAGCGCCAGGCGGGCGTTGGGAATGTCGAGTTTCTCAAGGGAGAGATCGAGAACATTCCACTGGCCGACGGATCGGTGGATGTGGTGATCTCGAATTGCGTGATCAATCTCTCCGCCGACAAGAGCCGCGTGTTGCGGGAGGCGTTTCGCGTGCTCAAGCCGGGGGGGCGGTTCGCGGTTTCCGACGTGGTGGTGCGCGGTGAGGTTCACGAGCGGGTGCGCAAGAGCATGTTGCTGTGGGTAGGCTGCATCGCGGGCGCGCTGGAAGAGAAGGAGTACGCGGCGAAACTGGCGCAGGCGGGGTTTACCGGGATTTCGATGGAGCCGACGCGCGAGTACTCCATCGAAGATGCGCGGCATTTTCTGGTGGAGGCGGGCATCGATGTGGATGCGATCGCTCCGCTGGTTGACGGGAGATTCATGAGCGCCTTTATCCGGGCTACGAAGCCGGGCGGCGGGTGCTGCGCGCCTGGATGCTGCAAGTAAGCGACCTTCATTGGAATACGACCGCGAGACCCACCCTAGTGTAGGCCACTGCAAATAGAGTCCTTTACCGATGCACGCAAATGGGCGGAATTCGCAGAAGAGACTTCCCTCAGGGGGCTAAAGCCCGGCTCGTTTTGCGCCATTTATGGCACGACTGAAGTCGTGCCCTTTCAAAACATAAACGACCATCTGTGTGGCGGACACCACTAGCTGCAAAACAAAGACGCGGTGCCCAGAGGGCGCCCAGGTGGGGCACCCGGCTTAGTCTCGATTGTTCAGTCTGGATCAATAAGAACGTTGGAATCGGCGGAGATTATGCAGAGACCTTACAACATACTCGTTTTGTGTACGGGAAATTCGGCGCGCAGTATTTTGGGCGAAGCGATTTTCAACACATTGGGCGCGGGGCGGTTCAAGGCTTACAGCGCGGGCAGCCATCCGAGCGGCCGGGTGAATCCCTTCGCCATCGAGCAGGTGCGGGCGCTGGGCTATCCGGCGGACGACCTGCGCAGCAAGAGCTGGGATGAGTTCGCCTTGCCCGATGCGCCACAGATGGATTTTGTGGTGACGGTCTGCGACAACGCGGCTGGCGAGGTGTGCCCAATATGGCCGGGACAGCCGGTGACCGCGCACTGGGGGTTTGCCGACCCGGCCGCAGTGGAAGGCAGCGACGAAGTGAAGCGCGCGGCGTTTGCGCAGACGCTGCGGCAGATACGGAATCGTGTGCAGCTCTTCCTGAGCCTGCCGCTGGAGACGCTGGACCGGATGGCGATCGAGAACCGAATGCGCGCGATAGGCAAGGAGCCGCTGTAACTGCGCGCTGCCCCAAAGGAGAGATCGAATGCAGACCGACCCAGAGATCTGTTGCCCGGCGCCTGTGCCAGGGCAAGCTTCAAAGCTTTCGTTCATTGACCGCTTCTTGACGCTGTGGATTTTTCTTGCCATGGCGGTTGGCGTTGCGCTGGGGCGGTTTGTCCCGTCTTTCCCCGCATTTTTGCAACGATTTCAGGCGGGCACGACCAATATTCCGATTGCCGTGGGGCTGATCCTGATGATGTATCCGCCGCTGGCCAAGGTGCAGTATGAGCGGCTGGGCGAGGTCTTCCGCAATCGCAAAGTGCTGGGGCTTTCGCTGGTGCAGAACTGGGTGATCGGCCCGGTGCTGATGTTTGCGCTTGCCGTGATTTTTCTGCGCGGCTACCCGGAGTATCGCACCGGGCTGATTCTCATTGGGCTGGCCCGCTGTATCGCCATGGTGATTGTGTGGAACGAATTGGCGCGGGGAGACACCGATTACGCCGCGGGGCTGGTGGCCTTCAACAGCGTCTTCCAGGTGCTGTTCTATAGCGTCTACGCGTGGTTCTTTCTGGCCGTGCTGCCGCCGCTGGTGGGCTTGAAGAGTGTGGTCGTCGACATTCGCATGAGCCAAATTGCGCAAAGCGTCTTCATCTACCTTGGGATTCCATTCCTGGCCGGAATGCTGACGCGTTTTGTGCTGGTGCGGGCGAAGAGCCGCACGTGGTACCAGACGCGGTTTGTGCCGGCCATCAGCCCGCTCACGCTCACCGCTCTGCTTTTCACCATCGTGGTGATGTTCAGCCTCAAGGGCAACCTGATTGTGCAGCTTCCGCTGGACGTGCTGCGGATTGCCGTGCCGCTGCTGATCTACTTCATCGTCATGTTCTTTGTGAGCTTCTGGATGGGACGCCGCGTGGGCGCCGATTACTCGCAGAGCGCAACGCTTTCGTTCACGGCGGCGAGCAATAACTTTGAACTGGCCATCGCAGTCGCGGTCGCTGTGTTTGGGCTCAACTCAGGCGCGGCGTTTGCCGCTGTGATCGGCCCGCTGGTCGAAGTGCCCGCGCTGATTATGCTGGTGCAGGTTTCGCTGTGGTTGAAGAGAAACTGGTTTGGAGAGAGTGCCAGTATGCAGGGTTGAGCGGCGGAGGGGAATTGAAGGCATTTTGCAGATGCCAGAAGCTCACAAGCTGCTTCGTATCGAGAATCGCGGAGAGCATGGCGAATTCGGCGTTGTCGAGGGATACCTGGGTGGAATTCCCTACAAAGAATTGACACCGGCAGAGGCTCCAGAAGTGGCATCGAAGCCAAAGCTGTCGGCCCTGCGACCCAGAACAGGCCTTTTTCCAGCACTTCACACTTTTGCAATAAAATATGCAATTTCTATGAGGGTTGAATGGAGGCGAAGAAACGGTGTGGGGTAGGGGGGGGGGGGGGGGGAGTTAATTTTCTAGTCAACACCGGGCAGGGGCCCGAATCTCTCCCTCAGGCGTGATTTGAACCACCGCTGGGACTATTGTGCGACGACGGCGGCTTATTTTATGCAAGGCGAAGTGGGACTTGCGCAGGAAGCTGACGGAAACACGGGGTTGGGACGGCTGGGTGGAGAACTGTTCGGGACTGGGAAGGCGCCTCCGGATGAACTTGATGGAGGCATTGGATTGTTGGCGTCAACCGAGGGTTACTGCCGCTTAGCCGGTCAACCGCCCGCGATTAGCAATGTAGCTTTCCGAGTCTCCAAAACTGGGAGACCCTGGGGCACCCAAGGCGCTTAGGCAACGGCGATCACGACTTTGCCGCGAACGTGGCCGGACTCGACATGGCGAACAGCTTCCACGATTTCGCCTAAAGAGTAGATGCGGTCGACAACGGGAATCACTGTTCCTCTTTGGACTAGATCGGCGAGAATGGCCAAATCCTGGCGATTGATTTTGGCGAGCAGGCCGGGCATTTTCTGGCTGGTAAAACACGACCGAACCGCATTCTGAAGCATTCCCGCAAGCAGATCCATGGTGCTCCGGTCTGGGCCCCCGCCGCCGCAAGAGATGTATGTGCCCTGCGGCTGGACTGCGCGCAAGCAGTCGGCGAGCGAGCGATTGCCCACGAGATCAAAGAGCAGATCGTAGCGCTGGGCTGAACGGGCGAAATCCTCACGAGTGTAGTCGATCACTTCGTCTGCTCCGATCGACCGGAGCAGCTCGACATTTCTGGTGCTGCACACCCCTGTGACGCGCGCGCCAAGCGATTTGGCAATCTGCACGGCAAAGGTTCCCACGCCGCCCGCTGCACCGTTGATGAGAACGGTTTGGCCTGTCTGAACTTTTCCTTTGTCGCGCACGCCTTGCAGTGCGGTGATTCCCGCGACTGGCAAGCATGCGGCTTGTTCGAACGAAATCTCTTGCGGCTTCACGGCAAGCTGCGACGCGGCAGCGCAAGCATATTCCGCAAAGGAGCCTTTGGCCGCGCCGAAAACGGCATCGCCGGGCTTGAATGGTGCGGCCTTGTCGCCGACCGCTTCAACTACCCCGGCAACATCGCTGCCGAGGCGCGGAAACTTCGGCCTGCGCATTCCGATGAACAGGCGCATGAACGACGGCGTACCGCGCAGGAAGTGCCAGTCATACGGATTCACCGAGGCGGCGTGAACCCGGATCAGGACCTGGCCTTCAGCGGGAGTGGGTTTTGGGATTTCCTGTAATTCGAGTACGTCCGGAGAACCGTAACGATGATAGACGATTGCTTGCATCGGCCGATATCCACTTCGAGAATCTTGCCAACAATCATACGCGGAGTCAGCGGAGTAAGGTGTGATCCCAGGTTTCAAAACAGAGAGCTGGGGTACGCAAGTCCAGTGTGATCACGCTCTGGAATTGTTGGCCGGTGAGTGTCTTGGCGGAGATTAGCAGCCAGGTTCTCGAATTTGCAATGACGAAACGATGTAGCTTTCCCAGTTCTCCGTTTGACCGGATCTGAGCAAATCGTGGCCAACTCTTCCCCTTGACGCGATCTGGCTCACGTTGCTATCGAGTTGCCGGTGACTCATTCCTAATGGGACTGGCGCCCAGTCATCCTCTCCCTAAGAAGCGGGATTTCTCAGAACTTCTTTTGGGGCTTGTCGTCAGTGAGAACTTTTTTTGGCGACGGCTCCTGAGATGAGGAACCAAACCCGTTCATCGCAAACATCCACTCCCAGTATTTTTCCGACTTGATCGCGCGCATCCAAAGGACGTATGCAGTGAACTGTTTGCCAACTCTGTGCTGGCCGCGGTGGGGTAAGACCTGCGCGACAGTAAGCGGCTCGGGCATCTGGATCACCCAGTCAGCGATACGCGCTAGGTCTCTGACCGGATGAAATGGTGCTATGAGAAGTGCGAGCGCGGGCTGGGAAGCCNNCGGCGCTACATTCCATCCATTGCCAAATCACGCGGTCAGGGACCTAGCAGCCCGGATGGGGGTTCTTGAACACAACCTCGATGGGCAGCCAGTCTGACAGGCGCTTCTCGTCCAGTTCGGCATCTCCGGCCTGGTTGGTGAGCGACGACTTGGCAATCAACACGGATATCTTTATTTTTCCCTTCACGCAGTAAGCCCCGAGAAACTTCGAGAGCTCCTTCTCTGCCGCTGCCATGTAGTCCGCGGGAAGTGCGCCCTCGGCACCGGAGATGTCGACCGGGGCCATCACCATCTGGTTCATCGCCGGCCCATTCTTCGTAACTGACGAAGCGTCGAATCGCACCACGAGGGTGGCTCTTCTCTCCAGCGCGTCAGGATTCGCCGTGTACTTGATATCCGGAATGGTGACGCCAACCGGGCTCGGTTTTGCTGCCTGCGTGTCAAACGCGATATGGTAGGGGGCCCCTTTCCATTTGGGCGTAACGGGAACGTTGGAAGCCTTGTCCTGCCGGTTTCCGCAGCCCGCCAAGAGCGCCAAGCCTCCGATTGCCAATACGATGCCTTTTCTCAAGTCATCCTCCTCGTGCCTATCAAACGACGTGCCAGAATACCACTCTTGCGTCTGACAGGAACAACGATCGCGAGGAGTCGGCGGCTCTACGGCCGGAACCAGCAGATTTGCCCGGTCGCATCCGCTGAATGCGGCGTTCACCTGTTTCCGGGTGGAGAGTCGCCAAACCGTCAGTTGTTTTTCGATAAACAGATACGGTGAACCCGGCCTGCGATGGGCCAGCATAGGAGTCTGTGCGAGCACCGCGCTCCGCCAAGATCGCTCAATGGTCATGCCGGCGGGTAGGAAATCGGTGATGTGGTTATTGATGGGCGCGCTGAGGAAGGCGGTTCCATAGCCTTCGGCGCATGTTTCATCCCTCCGTGGACCGGGGGCAGGAGCTGGGAATGAGAGAGATTCTAATCCGGAAGCCGGTGATGGTGGATGCGAAGTTGCTGGATTTGAATCGGCATTTGTGGAACTTCGGTGGCAAGATTTCGTATTGACCGTTGCGGCACTCCTGGGCTTTCCCACCTTGACGCGCCGCGCGCTACCCCACAGACTTGAAGTGGGGTGAATTGCCAAAAAGTTTTCACCCGGAGGCTGATCCCCATGAGCACGTATCCCCCTTACGGTTCCGGCCCCGGCGGGTTGGGCCAGCGAATTGAAGAAGCCATCGAACTGATCGAAATGGAGCTGCGGCACGCGGCTGCTTATGTGAACGACGCGGTGATACCGCAGGTTCGGACGGAGTCGATCGCAGCTTTGCGCACCGTGGCCGACTCGCTGCGGAAGTTTGCCGACAGACTGGACCAACAACCTTTCCAACCGCCAAGGCCGCCGAGGCCACCGAATACTTGATGGCTGAGACTACCTTCCCCCAGGGGCTAAAGCCCGCGATCGCTCTTGCTCATATTGCGGCACGACTGAAGTCGTGCCCTTTCAAAGCGGTGAAATCCTTCGCTTCAGTCTGGGGAATCGTAGTGTTGGCGCTGGTGTGTGCATCGGGCTGCAGGCATCACAAAACTGCCGCGGCCCAACTGCCCGCGCCTCAAGCCGCGCCGCCAGAGGTTTATCCGCCTGCGCCCCACAACACGCCGCCCGCGCGGATTCCCATCACGCCGGTGCCGCCGGGCGGGGTGAGCGACGAGGACCTGGACTTTATCAACACGCACAAACCCATCCGGACTGAGGCCGGTCTGGCTACCTGGTATACCGCGCCCTACAAAGGCAAGAAGGCCGCGAATGGGCAGGTCTTCGACGACAACGGCCTGACCGCAGCGCATCGCACATTGCCCATGGGCTCGCTGATTGTGGTGACCAACGTCAAGACCGGGCAGTCCAGCGCGATGCGCATCGCCGATCGCGGGCCTTTTGTGGAGGGACGAATCATCGATTTGACCATCGCCTCCGCCAAGGCCACGGGCGTTTATCGCGCCGGACTGGCGCAGGTGCGCGTCGACGTGTACCAGACTCCCAAGCCGATCAATACCGGCGGGCGCTGGTGCGTGCAGATCGGCGCGTTCAAGAGCGAAGAGGCGGCTACAAAACTGAAGCAGCAGCTTCTGCGCAGCTACCCCAATTCCAACGTGATTGAGTTTGCCGGCCAGGACAGCTATTGGGTACGCATCCGGCCCGAAGGCGACAACCGCGAACAGGCCGAGTTCATCGCCAGCCATCTGCGGCCGGCGGAGGGCGCGGCCTTTCTGACGCGGCTGGATTGAGCCGCACAGATGCACGGCAAGAAAATGATCCGCATTTCCACGTGGAAACTGCAGTCCGGAGCTCTTTACTCCGGCGCTGGATAGAAGGGCAGCTTTTCGTTCTTCTCGTTGGCGCGGCGGACCGTCACGTCGTCCAGCAGCAACGCCGGCGCAAGCACGGTCTGCGGCACGTCGCCAAAGTAATTGGCCACAAACAGGTCCTTGCCCGCGGCCTCGACGCTTGAGCGCAGCGCGCGCTGGTCCAGATCGCCCAACGCGGCTCCACGCACCAGTTCCCGCTTTCCGTCCAGACCCACGCGGTAGAGGAGGCGCGGCGTCAACTCCCCGCCCAGCGTCTCAACAAAATAGACGCTCTTCAAGCCGCGGTCCCTGGCCAGATCGAGCAGTTTGTGGTTCAGTGCGTCGTCGGTCAAACCATCCTTTGCGGCAATCCGCAGCACGCCGATTGCCGGCCTTGGCGCACCGGCAATTCCGCCGCGCGAGTGGCCATTCGATTGGGGAAAGTCGCGCACCGGCTCGCGGCCAATCAGATAATTCTCCAGCTTCCCCGCGGTCACCAGCTTCACCGCCTGCGCAGGCACGCCTTCGTCGTCCACGTCATACGCGCCCACAAGACCCTTGCCGGCATAGCTCTTCACACCGGGGTCGTCGACAACGTCAAGAAACTCAGGCATCACCCGAGCATGAAGGCTCGACGCGAATGGCCCATTGGTGCGGGCCTCTGTGCCCAAGGCCGGGCGCGTGGCTGTTACTCCAGGGGCCACCAGCGCGCGCAGCGTGTCCGCTCCCGCGTCGGAACTCAACAGCACAGGACCGTGATATTCCTCTTCAACCACAGGGGCCTTGCGAAGATCGGAGAGTGAGGCAATCAAACCCACCGCATGTTGGGCAAAGACCTCCGGTGAATCGAGATCCTTGAGGCTCACGCCGACCGACGCATACGAGCGGTCAAGCCTCATGCCATCGGCTGCCTGCGTACCCACGCCGATGGCCTCCTGGTACTCCTGCGCGGACTTGCGCAGGATGGTTCCTTCGCTGTTCACCAGCCAGGTGGTCGTGACCCGCGCGTGAAAACTCGCCGTGGCGTACTCCACGTCATGCTGGCTGGCTTTGACAGAAGGGTCAGTTCTGTAGAGCCCGCTTGCTTTTGCCATGCGATCGGTCCAAACGGCTTCGTCGAGAGTGAGCTTCAACGGCGCGGCCAGCGAGATGACCGGCGTCTCCTTGCTGAAGTCGTCCTGCTGCGGTGGGGTCTGCACCTGCTTCAGAGCCGCCTGCTTCTGCGCATAGGCCGAAAGCGCGCTCTTGTAAGCCTGGTCCGTTCCCGCCCACAGCGCCGAACGCACCGCAATCGGATCGTCGTCCAGAGCCGACAACTCCAGCGCGCCGTCCCCGCGCCCGCCCGAGCTGTCGGTCTTGTAGTCTCCCACGCGAACCGTAATCCGAGCTATGCGCTGGTGGGTGTGCGAGCCGCCCTCGCTGGCCCCAAACTCCGCCTTGGTCTCGTAGTCGTCTACGTCTTCAATTTTGTATTGGATAAAGAACGGCTTCTCGAAGCCCTTCAACTGCAACTGGCTCATGCTCCGGTCCAGCTCTTCGAGCATGGCCTTGAGCAGAGGGTCCTTCTCGGCGCCGGCGCGGGTCTGCGCCGATGCCAAACATGGAGCACTCAGGCAGGCCACAAGAAATCCAACTCCAGCCAACACCGCAATCGGACGAATCGAATTCATTGCGCCTCCTTCTTTGCCGGCGACGCAATCTCCGCCCCAGGAATCGGCAGAATCGGCGGCCTGGCGGTTCCCTGCGGCTGCCGCTGGGTTTCCATTTCGCTCAGCAACATTGCCGGAGATACCGCGCTGACGGGAACCGTGCCCGACTCCGCGCCGCACTCGCCGTTGAAGACTTCGCTCTTGTCGCCGGTAGCCAGAATCCGCTTCATCGAGGCCAGCGGCGTTCCCACAATGCTTACCCCGCGGACTAACTCATCGGGACGGCCATCCGCATACACCCGATAAACGACCAAGGGAATGACCTGGAACGCCTGCGGCGAACTGCGCGTGGTCACCGCAAACCCTGAAGAGATGTCCTCGAAGTACAGCCCGTATGGCTTGCCCTGCTTTTTGGCCTCGTCAATCAACTGCTTGCGCAACTCGCTCTCAGGCTCCGTCTTGGTCGAGGTCACAATCAGGTTGCCCTGCCGTCCGGTTGGCACACGGCCGGTCTGCGCCCGGCCGTGACCATTGGAAGCGCCGAAGCTGGCAATCGGAAGCCGCGACATCAGGAAGGTCTTCAGCACGCCATCGTCAATCAGATCCACACGGCGCGCCTTCTGGCCCTCGTCGTCGTACTCATAGCTGCCGCTCAACCAGGTCTTGCCAAAGGTGGTCACAGTCGGATCGTCGGCCACAGAAAGAAAGGTCGGCAGCACCTCCTTGCCGATATCCTTGGTAAACGTCTGTCCTTCCTCGTCGCCGCGCTGCCGCTGGCCTTCAAGCCGGTGGCCGAGCACCTCGTGGAAGAAGACCGCGGCCGCGCGTCCGGAAAGAATCGCCGGGCCGTCGAAGGGCTCGGTTACCTGAGCCTTGCGCAGCGCTTCAAGGCTCTTGCCCAGTTCGCGCATTGCGGCTTCCAACTCCGGCTGCGCGGGCAAACCTTCTACCGTCTCGGCCTCGAAGGTCTGCGCCCGAAACAAATCCATCCCATCGTCCGCGCGGGTTACGGCAAACACCACCAGGCGCGCGGCCAGGTGCGGCGTAACCAACCGCGAACCCTCAGACGAAGCGAAGTAGTCGGTCTCGTTCTGCACGGAGAGCATGACTACGTTTTGATACACATCCGGGTACTGGCGAAAAACCATTGAGAGCGCCCTTACCCGCTGCTCCCAAGCCGCCTTGTCTACAACCACGGGCGGCGCTGCCTTGCCGACGGACACCTGCGGCGCCTCCTGGCTGAAATCCGGAGACGTGTCCTCTTCCTTGGCCCTCACCTGCGCCTCGGTCTTGACCCGCATGTAGTTGTCCAGCGCAGTGCCGTAGCCGGTGTTGGTCGCGAGCCAAAGTGAGCGTCCCAGCGCCTCGCGGTCGTCTGTCAGCGGCAGTTGCAAACTGTTCACCGCCGAACTGCGATGCGTCCCGTGGGTATTGTCCAGCTTGGGATCGCCCAGCCGGACCTGCACGTCGGCCACGCGCATGCGGCTCGCCGAGCTGTCTACCAGCGCCCCAAACTGCGCCCGGATGGCCACATAACTGGCGTCGCTCACCGTGTAGCTGAGGAAGTAAGGCGGCAACTGCTTTTCAGAGTCCTGCTTGCCGGGAGCCTGCTTGCCCAGCGAAGTGAACGCCCGATGCAGTTCCGTCGTCATCGCGTCCAGCAGAGCCGGGGTCCCCGCGGACGGGTTCTGGTTCGCGGGGTGGAGAACCGGGGTCCCCGCGGACAGGTCTTGGTTCGCGGGGTGGAGAACCGAAGTTGGTTGCTGTTGTGCTCCAGCCGACTGGGACAACGCCAAGACGAATGCGGAAAAGGCCAGGCAGAGGCCGGCCCTGAAGGTGGCCATCGTCGGGAAGGCCGAAGAAATGTGTGGCATTGAGTTGGAAATCCGAGGGCTGCGCATCTTTAGCATCGATTGTCGCAGAGTAGGCTACTGTCAAGGGAACTCCTCATGAATTTTGCCCGCTGCGCGATGTTCGCCGGTTGCCTGGTCTTGCAGTTGCCGCTGCAGCTTGCCGCTGTGGCGCCTCGGACCGGACCCGGACCCAAGGTTGCTCCGCGCATCGTAGTCCAGCCGGTCCCGTCCCTACCGTCCCAGGCCTCATCCGCGCCAGTTTCCGCCAAGCCGCAACAGGCTTACACGCTGCCACCCGACAAGCTGGCCAAGGCCATCGCACTTGGCCGAATCCGCAACATCATTGGCCTGGTCAGCGCGCTCTGGGGTCTGGCCGTCCTCTGGCTTCTGCTGGCCACCCGAGCCGCCGCCGGCCTTGAGGCCTGGACTCAGCGCATCTGCCGTCAGCTCTGGCTGCAGGGCCTGATTTTCTTCGCCGCATTCCTGGTCATCACCTCTCTGGCCGACTTGCCCCTCGACATCTACGCCCACCATGTGAGCCGCAGCTACGGCATCAGTGTGGAGGGCTGGGCCAGTTGGCTCTTCGACATGGGCAAAGGACTCGGCCTCTCCATCCTCTTTGGGCCTCCAATTCTGCTGCTTTTTAACTGGATCGTCCGCCATTGGCCCCGCCGCTACTGGCTCGGCGCCTGGGCGGTCACACTCCCGCTCATGGTGCTCTCTGTCTTCATTGCGCCGCTCTTCGAGCCCATGTTCAACCAGTACGAGCCTCTCGCCAAAAATCATCCTGCACTGGTCGCCGAGCTTGAAACCGTGGTCGCCCGCACCGGCACCGACATTCCGCCCGACCGCATGTTTCTCATGAAAGCCAGCGAGAAGACCAACGGCCTCAACGCCTACGTCAGCGGCCTCGGCGCCACCAAGCGCATCGTGGTTTGGGACACCACCGCCGGCCGCATTCCCGACGACGAAGTTCTCTTCATCTTCGGCCACGAGAGCGGCCACTACGTCCTTCACCACATCCCCAAAGGCCTGGCCGTCGCAGCCGTTGGCCTGTTTTTCGTCTATTGGGCCTGCGCCGGGTTTGCGGCTTGGGTTGCCCGCCATTTCGGGGTCCGCTGGCGGCTCGACGGGCAACACGGCTCGCAGATTCATGGTCAGGAAAGCGGAATAGCGCCGCTCTCCACCCGAGCCGGATTCGTCGTCCTGCTCTTCGTCCTCTCGGTCGCAGGTTTTGTGCTGGCCCCAATCGACAACACCTTGAGCCGCTACTTCGAGCACCAGGCTGACGTCTACGGCCAGGAGGCCATCCACGGCCTGGTCCCGGACCCCCAGAAGACCGCCGTCGCTGCATTCAACGCCCTGGGCCAAGCCTGGCTTGAAGACCCCAACCCCAGCCCCTTCATCGAGTTCTGGACTTACAGCCATCCCTCCACGCAAACCCGCGCCAACTTTGCCTCGCACTACGACCCCTGGGCCAACGGCGGGCACGGGGAGTTCTTTGACAAATAGGGAGTAGGGAGCAGGGAACAGGGAACCGCCCGCAAACTTACCTGGAATCGGCGGACATTTGGGGCTAACATGGATCGATGATCTGGAAGCTGCTTCCCTGGATTGCCCGGCTGCTTTTTTGGTGCGCCCTTGCCTGGATGCTCATCGACATCGTTCTCAAGCGAAGACGAGCGCGAATCATCAGCGAAGGCCGGATCGAATTCACTCCGAGCCGGCTCACAATTTGGGCGTGGCCGTTCATGATCGGCTTCATGGCCTCTCCGGCCGCGAGAGACCTCATGCACAGCCGGGGAAACTCATGGGACCTCCTGATCCTGGCGTGCCTCGGATTAGCTGCGCTCGGGCTTCTGTTCTTGTTCCCCGGAACGATCGTCGTCAACAGCGACGGCCTCGAGCAGTTCTATTGGTTGCGGAGAAACAAGCGCATTCAGTGGAAAGACATAGAAGAGATTGATTCTGAAACGAGCAGCCGGGTGAAGATTTTGGGCGCGGATGGTACGAAGATCGTCCACACCCTCTTTCTGGGAGACCGGCCGCGATTTTTGCTTGAGCTCAAGCAACATTGCGGTGAAGAACTGCCGCCAGACTTTCCCCAGGAGCCCGTCGAGAGCCCATAAAGAGCAGCTACGAGCATGACCGTTCCCTCATCTCCGATCTCTGCACCCTGCCTCTCGTCGTACACTGGGGAGTCGCACTCGAAAATCTACGAATGAGGAGCCCGCCCGCAATGGCCTATCCCACAAACTACCGTTACACCCGCGAACATGAATGGATCGTGCTCGATGGAAGCATCGGATCGATCGGCATTACGGACTACGCGCAGAACTCCCTCGGCGACATCGTCTATGTGGACGTGCCCAAGGTGGGCGACACGGTCACCGCCGGCGCCACCTTCGGGTCGGTTGAGAGTGTGAAGGCCGTCAGCGACCTCTACTCGCCGGTTACCGGCACCGTGACCGCGACCAACGACGAGCTCAAGTCCTCGCCTGACAAGATCAACGAAGCTCCTCACGAAACCTGGATCATCAAGGTCGAACTCGCCGATCCCGGCCAATTCAACGCACTGCTCGACGCCGCGGCATACGAGGCATTTATCGCCGAAGAACAGTGATCAGTTGTCAGTGATCAGTGATCAGTGATTAGCATCGACCCTATTCACTGTTTGGATTGTCGCGATCGCGGGAAGCGCCTTTGCCGGGAACTGACAACTGATCACTGACGACTGACAACTTGTGCAAAGGACACGAATGCGCTACCTTCCCAAATCGCCCGCCGAACGCGAACGGATGCTCGCCGAGATCGGCGCGGCCTCCATTGACGACCTGTTCGCCGTTATCCCCGCCGAGTACCGGCTCGACCGGGACCTCGATGTTCCGCGCCAGCACGCCGAGAGCGAAATTGTGAGTTACTTCCGCGCCGCCGGGCAGAAGAACGCCACCGACTACGCGAGCTTTCTCGGTGCGGGAGCTTATCGCCACTACCGGCCGGTCATTATCGACTCCCTCGTCCAGCGCGGCGAGTTTCTCACCAGTTACACGCCGTACCAGGCCGAGATAACTCAAGGCACGCTGCAGGCTATCTTCGAGTTTCAGACAATGATCGCGGAGCTGACCGGCATGGACGTGGCCAACGCCAGCATGTACGACGGGTCGACGGGCTCGGCAGAGGCGGTGATGATGGCTGTTCGCGTTACCGGGCGCCACAAGGCGGTTGTGGCTGCGACCGTGCATCCTGAGTACCGCGAAGTGCTGGCTACTTACGCCAAGCACCAGAGTCTGCCTTCGACTTTGGTTGGTTATGACCGCGAGACTGGGCGCGTTGATCTGGCCGCTCTGGACGCAGCGGTAACGGAGGAGACCGCCGCTGTGTTGGTACAAAGTCCCAACTTCTTCGGCACGATTGAAGACATTCCGGCGATTGCGGCGATTGCGCATGCAAAGGGCGCGCTGCTCATCGTCTCGATTGCAGAGGCGGTTTCGCTTGGAGTGGTTCGTCCTCCCGTCGAGGCCGATATTGTCAGCATGGAGGCGCAGTCGTTTGGGGTGGCGTTGAGTTATGGCGGGCCGTTTTGCGGCGTGATTGCGGCCAAGGAGAAGTACCTTCGACAGATGCCTGGGCGGTTGGTGGGCCAGACTGTCGATTCGACTGGATATCGCGGCTTTGTTTTGACGCTCTCAACACGCGAGCAACATATACGCCGCGAGAAGGCTACCTCGAACATCTGTACCAACCAGGCATTGGTCGCGTTGATGGCTACGATATTCCTAACTGTCTACGGGAGAGAGGGAATTCGCGAGTTAGCCGAACATAACCTGTCTAAGGCGAGTTATGCCGCTGCGACGCTCGGTTCACAAGCTGGTGCAAAGCTGCTGTTCACGGGCGCACCGCGGTTCCATGAATTTGTTTTTCAGACAGCCGAGACTCCGACGCTATGGAGTCAGCGGTTGATGGATGAAAAGATCGTTGGCGGGCTCGACTTATCGAAGTGGTATCCGGAGTTAGGCAATGCGACTCTGTGGTGCGCGACGGAGATGGTTACGCGCGAAAACATCGATACAGCGGCGAGAGTGCTGGCCGCCGCACCGGTGGAGGCATAAATGACGACCAACGCAACCGCCCCTAAAACGCTCGGCAAAGTCCGCCCGCACCAGACGCAGAATGAGGCGTTGGTGTTTGAGAAGTCGTCGCCGGGGAAGCGCGCTTACAAGATGCCCCCGCTGGATGTGCCAGCGGTGGATGCGGCGGCGCTGTTGGGTGATGCGCACCGGAAGACGCCGGGGCTGCTGCCGGAGTTGAGCGAGATCGAAATCATACGGCACTTCACGCGGCTCTCGACGTGGAACTACGCCATCGACCTGGGGATGTATCCGCTGGGCTCATGCACGATGAAGTACAACCCGCGCGTGAACGAGGCGGTTGCACGGATTGAGGGGCTGGCGGAGGCGCATCCTTATCGGCCTGACTCGCTGGCGCAGGGGATTCTGGACGTGATCGACCTGCTGCAGCGCTGCCTTATTGAAATCACCGGTATGGACGCGATCACGCTGCAGCCAGCAGCCGGAGCGCACGGCGAGTTTACTGGAATCCTGTTAGTGCGCGCATGGCATGAGTCGCAGGGCAATGCGCGCCGGAAGATACTGATTCCCGACTCGGCGCACGGGACGAACCCGGCTACTGCGGCTATCTGCGGCTACACGGTCGAGAACCTGAAGTCTAACTCCGAGGGCGGCATCGACTTAGAGGCGCTAACTCGCCAGGTGGACGAGGAGACCGCC
The DNA here is from genome assembly GCA_003138365.1 of Acidobacteriaceae bacterium. Taxonomy (GTDB): domain Bacteria; phylum Acidobacteriota; class Terriglobia; order Terriglobales; family Acidobacteriaceae; genus Telmatobacter. The sequence goes on along the minus strand of PLFY01000162.1, from coordinate 4,380 downwards.
GCACTTATGCTGACTAATCCCTCCACCATCGGAGTTTTTGAGAGCCAGATCCACAAGATCGCAGACATTCTCCACGCGAAGGGCGCGCTGCTCTACATGGACGGCGCCAACATGAACGCGCTGGTGGGCAAGGCGCGGCCCGGCGACTTCGGCGTGGACGTGATGCACCTCAACCTGCACAAGACTTTCTCGACGCCCCATGGCGGGGGCGGTCCAGGGTCGGGGCCGGTGGCATGCAAGGCGTTTCTTGAGCCGTTCTTGCCGACGCCGGTGCTGTGTAAGACAGGGAACAGGGAACAGGGAACAGGGAACAGGGATCAGGGAACGGGGAACAGGCAGGGACTAGGGACTGAGGGACCAGGGACTGCCGGGCAACTGCACTGGATCTACGATCGGCCGCAATCTGTGGGTCGGGTGCGGGCTTTCTACGGCAATACCGGGATGTTTATTCGGGCGCTGGCGTACATTCTGGCCAACGGGCCTGACGGGCTGCGCCAGACCACGGAGGACGCGGTGCTCAACGCGAACTACATCCGGGCCAAGCTTGAAGACCTCTACGAGCTGCCCTACAAGACCGCTTCAATGCATGAGGTGGTCTTCAGTGACAAGCGGCAGGCGGCGAAGGGCGTGAAGACCGGCGACATCGCCAAGCGGCTGATCGACTACGGGTTCCATCCATACACGGTCAGCTTCCCGATGATCGTGCACGGCGCGCTGATGATTGAGCCGACCGAGAGCGAGTCGCTGGAAGAGCTGGACTTGTTCATTGAAGCGATGCGCGCGATCGCCAGGGAAGTGGACGAAACGCCCGATCTGGTGAAGACGGCGCCACACTCGACCAGAGTGTCAAGACTTGACGAAGTGCAGGCGGCGAGAAAGCCGATTCTGCGGTGGAGGCCGACGGAGTAGCCGAAGGCCTTGCCCTCACCCAACCACCCGCAATCCTTTCGAAGCATACCGCGCAATCTCGCCATCTGTAGTCACCAATGCAAGCCCTTCCACGATGGCCTGTGCGATGAGTGCCCTGTCGAATGGGTCTTTGTGGATTGGAGCAAGCCGGTGCACCGCAGCGATGTGCTCGGGGCGCAGAAACAGCGGAGTGGCGGCTAGTTGCTCCAGTGCATCGAACCACCACGCACGCGGGTCGCCCACATCCAGTGTGCCTTTCATGCTCTTTATCATGACTTCCCAGTAGGAAACGACGCTGAGCACGTTGGGGCCTGTGCTCGCTGCGGTGCGCGCTGCGATCGAGAGTGCCTCAGGACGGTCAAGCGCCCAGATGGCCGCGTGCGTGTCGAGCAGGTAACTTTGGGCTGGGGGTTCCGGGTTCAAGACTCCTCACCCAGGAGTTCTTCTTCGGTGATGGGATCGTCCCAACCGGGCAACAGGCGAATACGGCCCTTCATGCCGCCGAGCACGGGTTTGCGACGCTCAACGGGCGGCGGCGCAATTTGGGCAACGGGGCGGCCGTGGCGGGTAATGACCACCTGCTCGCCGGCCTCGACCGCACGGATTAACTCGGGAAGGCGGTTCTTCGCTTCTGCGGTGCTGACAACCATACCAAGAATTATAGCTATAAATTATGGCTATAACAAGCCCCGATCATGGGGCCGCCTTAACTATCCCGACCCCTTTTCAACGATTCCAGCTTGATTTCCGCCTTTCCCGAAACCGGCTATGGACCTAAACTCTCATGATATGGCCACCATTCCCGACCTGCGGCTGGATACTGGACTTCCCGCGAATATCGACGCTGAAAAGACCATCCTCGGCGCTATCCTGCTGGACAATGCGGCGCACGCCGAGGCTGCGGAAAAGCTCGCATCCGACGACTTTTCCCTCGACTCCCATCGCCGTATCTTCTTGCGCATGACGGAGTTGATGGACGCGCAGCGGGCAGTGGACATTGTGACCCTGGCCAACGAACTGGCCCGCTACAAGGAAGTTGAAGCCGTCGGCGGCGTGGCTTACCTGGCCTCGCTCACTGAGGGTTTACCGCGGCGTCCGGTGATCGAGGAGTACATCCGGATCGTCAAGGACAAGAGCCTGCTGCGCAAGTTGATGGGCATTTGCTCGATGGCCATTGCGCGCGCCGCCGACCAGGGCGAGAGCGCCCTCGACGTGCTGGGCGCCGCCGAATCCCAGTTGATGGAAGTGACCGAAAAGGGCATCACACACGGCTTCCAGTCGCTGGATGAGATCGTCCAGCACTCCTTCGGGACGATCGACAACTTGTATAAACAGGGCCGCGAAGTCACCGGCCTGGCCACTGGATTCATTGACTTGGACCGGATGACCAGCGGCCTGCAGAAGGGCGAGTTGATCATCATCGCCGCTCGTCCCTCGATGGGGAAAACCGCCTTGGCGATTAACATTGCCCAGAACGCGGCGGTGAGCCACAACGCGACGGTGGCCATCTTCAGCCTGGAAATGAGCAAGGAGTCGCTGCTGCGCCGCATGTTGGCTTCGCAGGCGGGCGTAGACCAGCGCAACCTGCAGACCGGCTTCCTGGGCAAGGAAGACCACAGTAAATTGCAGAATGCATTGGGCCAACTGGTCGACTCGCGGATGTTTATCGACGATACGGCGGGCATCTCGCTGGCCGAGATGCGTGCCAAGGCGCGGCGGCTCAAACAGAACTCCGGGGGCCTGGACCTGATCGTTGTGGACTACCTGCAACTGATGTCGGCGACGCTGTCTTCAGCCGGGGGCAAGCACTATGAGAACCGCACCCAGGAGGTCTCGGCCATCTCCCGCGGCTTGAAGGCGCTGTCAAAGGAGCTGGACGTGCCGGTGGTGGCCCTGTCGCAGCTTTCCCGCGCCAGCGAGCGCCGTGGCGACGACAAGCGCCCTATGTTGAGTGACTTGCGTGAGTCGGGCTCGATCGAGCAGGACGCCGATGTGGTGGCTTTTATCCACCGCGACTCCTACTACAACCGGACTGATGAGCTGTCAGAGGACGAAAAGGCCAAGTCGGAGATCATTCTAGCCAAGCAGCGCAACGGCCCCACGGGCACAGTTCACCTGCACTTTATCTCCCGCTACACGCGGTTCTCGAATCCGGATACGACCCACGCGGATTGAAGTTGGGCGGGGTCATTCAGCGTCAGGTCTCATTGAGAATGAGGGCGACGCGGCCGGCCAACAGGTCGCTGGGAGACTCGCCGGGATCGATGTCGATCAGGTCCACCGGGAAGGCGAGGTTGAGGGGCCGCAGCACCAGCCGGTTGGATTGAAAGTCCACATTCCGCAGGGTCAGGTGGGCCCCATGGCGGACCGCGTAAACGTTGGCCCGGTTTGCGCGGTAGGGCGCCAGCGAGATGTAGTGGCGATCCAGCAGTGCAATGGCTTCGGGGAGCACCAGCGGTTCCATCGCCAGGGCGTCGGCAGCCGGAATGCGCACGGCGACAAATCGCTGCCAGGCGCGGCGGGGATTTGAAACGCGTGTGCGGATTGACTTCAGGACGCTGGCGGGGAAATGAAGTATGGAGTGAACCGCGGAGGGACGAATGAACGGTTCAAAAAGCGCCGCAGCATGAGAGACGACCGGGATGGCGCTGTTTTCTTCGTCGTCAGAGAGAACTCCAGGTGGATAGAGTGCGGGCAAAAGGTCGGCAGCGGTGAGATGCTGTGCAGCAAGAACGCGATCCATGGCATCGAGCGAAAGCTGGCGGCGGCTGTGGAGGAAATTGGAAAGATGAGACTGGCCGAGCCCGGTTTGACGCGCCAATAACGACACGCTGACCGTGCCCCGCTGTATCCTGCGGCGCAGTTCCAAGCGGAGGTGCTCGTGCATCTGCGTAAGATTCATTTGTGGAAAATCCGCCACCAGCAATGGGGCGAAGCGTCTCCCATTTCCTCTGGCAAAGCTATCGGGGCTTATTGGCCCACATTGTCAGCCCTTGCTCGCAGATAGGAAAGGGCTGGGTTGGAAAACCCTCTGAGGACGTTGACGCAAGAGAACCATTTACCTAGATTGGTTTTACTTAATCTCGCACTGGCTTATGGGAATTCTTTGGGAAACGTTTCATTGCCGCAAGGCTGAACGGGGCGCAATTCTGACCTTTTCAGCGGTCAATGAACAACTTCCGGAGGACTTTGGTCCATTCCGGCTATCCCATCTCCGGCTTGCAGGCGTTTAACAGATGAGCAGAAGCGTCTGGGGGCAGCTAGTGCGGAAATTCCAGGATCTGCGCGCTATGAGCATGACAATACACGAGAGAGCACAGGCGGCAATCCCCCATCAGGGCCATAGAAACCTGAGTTGCCTTGCCTGGTTCTCTTCACCCCGCGGAAAAGCAATCGCCAAAAATATCCGTCGGGCGAAGAAACGACTACGGAGAATCAGTCATGGAATTGCGCGTGCAATTGAAAATTTGC
>PLFY01000116.1 GCA_003138365.1 Acidobacteriaceae bacterium | reverse complement strand
CCCATTCCTCGATCTTGCAGTAGATCAGATCGGGTGGCATCACCCTGGTGGAAAGGCTTTCGAGAATGCGGGCCGCATCGTTGGTGCGCACGCGCCGCAGGATCACCAGCGGAACCCCCGGAAGGCGAACATTAACCAGAGGCTCCTGAAAGCAGGAACCGAAACAGCCCACGCCAACGAGCTGCACATCCTGCCCGCTGCGTTCAATCGCCTCATTCAAGGCATGGTAAACTTCTTCCGCTCCGTTGCCCCGGCCGCAGGTTCCCATGCCGACCGCCAGGCGTGGAATGGCCGGCAACAGCTTGGCAAGCCCGGATTCACGCACCGCGTTGAACGCACCAATATCCTGAATCCGCGGCATCATTTCCTCCCCTGCTTCAGAGCTTTCACTTCCCTCTGCAGCGTGCGTTCATTCACATGGCTCAGGATGTGGTGGTTCACTTCAACCACGGGCGCCAGCGCGCACTGGCCGAAGCAGGCAACCGTGCGAATGGTGAACTTGCGGTCGGGTGTGGTGAGCGCCAGCTTGTCGGCATCGTTGGTCTCGCTCAAATCCTGGCCGGTCAGGCCCAGGTCCAGGCAAAGCTTGGCCAGCAAATCTCGCGAACCTCGGGTGTGGCAGGCTGTCCCACGGCAGACGCAGATCACGTTGTCGCCTTGCGGATCGAGGTTGAACAGCGCAAAAAACGTTGCGGCGCTATACACCCTTGCCGGAGGCCATCCGGTCTCCTCCGCGATGTAACGCAAAGACTCCATCGAAAGGAATTTATGCGCATTGGCGGATTGAACCGCTTCAAGGATTCCCAGCAGCGCTCCGGGACGGCCCTCGTGCTCCGCAATGGTCTGGGCGATCAGTTGCCTTTCGTGAGCATCCAGAACTTCATCCGCGACACTCTGCATCATTCCTCCTCTTCAGGCACGGCGTCGCCGGCAGGTCGATGCGTTGACCGCTGGGCACAGGATTCCTGCTTTTGTTTGGGGATCGTGGGAGAATCGCCGACTGCATCCTCCGGAATGGCCGAATTGAGAGGGCGCGAACCAGACCTTCCTCGGTTTCTGGACACTATCTCAGGAGAGGAAAGAGGATGAAAAAGAGCGTGGTCGAGGGGGCCTCGCTTGGACGGCAAAAGTCCAGGCCGCGCTCGAAATTCAGCGCGATCCGCAGTGCATTACCCCCATAAAATGTCCGAATGGAACTTTGAACCTCTCGACGATCGTCTGGATGTGCCTCAGATCACAACCGCCTGTGATTGCCAATTTCACCAAGGAATTGAAGGCGGCAATCCGGAGAGTGGCAGCTTGCCCGTCAAGGTTTCCACCTTGGCGTGCAACTTCACATTGACAGTTGCCGGTTGGCGGTCCGAGCTGGGGCTGGCCGTCAGATGGCTTCTAGCCTTTCAATATCCGATCGACGGTCTGGATGTCGACTAATCCGTTGCATCCGTAGATCGCCGGAAGCACTCGGTCCGCGGGGTAAGTTCGCCTCAGTTCAGCAACCTTCTCTGTGCCGGCGCGGTACGCCGGGAGATACATCCTGCCCAGCAGGGGATGCCGTCCCCAGGCGCCCGATAACTTGTCGGCGCGTTCTTCAGTGACCAGAAAATCATTTCGCAACGTGGCCGCCACTTGCGGTTGCGGTCTGCCTTCGCCCCAGGTCAGATAGGACGACTGGTTCTTGGCATCATCCTGCAACAGGGCCAGCAACACGCCGATCTGCATGTCTTCGTCCGGCAACTGGTCCACTTCGGTGACGCCATGCGCGATCAGAATCGCATTGTTGGCAATTCCCTCAAACAGGGTGGCGGCGCGCGTGTTCATGGTCAGAACCGTAGCCTCAAAGCCTGACTTCCCGCGGACGTACAAGTCCTGCAGGTAGGCAAAGGTGGTCACGTGCCCTGGCACAACCTCGTGGCTTACCAGTTGTTCAAACTCCGGGAACGTAATCTGCAGCGAAGCATTGATCTCGTAGTTCGCCTCGTATTGCGGAGTGCCGTCAGCGTTCCGCGCCCGCCCGATGTAGTTCATCGAACCGGAAAACCAGGCGTCCTTGATGGGGAGGAAGTCGATGTTCGCTCGGGGTACGCGCGCAAGTTCCGGGGGCAGGTACGGCAACAGGTTTTTCGCGCTCAGGTTATCAAAATGCGCGATCACAGCCGCGCCCAGACCGCGCACCGATGCCATTGGAATCACGCGATCCCGACGCCAGGCATCGACGGCCGCCAACAGCCCGTCTGGATTCGACGAATGATACCCGCCGCGGCCCAGCAAATCGACAACGCGGTCCCGCTTGGCTTCAGGCCTTGAAGGCTCAGGCTGCTTCCCCGTCGACGCCTCGACCGCGCGCGCGTACGGCACCGGATCACCTTTGCCGAGGACTTCCATGGCGAGGTCCCACATGGTATCGAGAGAAACCGCCAGTCCGGTCAGGTAAGATTGGCGCGTCCCCTCAATCTTTGCCGCCTCTTCACCAATCCCGGCGATCGCTTTGGGAAGGTTCACCTCACGCAGGTATTGTTCAACTGCCTCCCGATCTACGTTCTCGCCGGAGACGCCACCTGATTCCCGCAGGCGCGCGGCCGCCGGATGCGTGTAGGCAGCGGGTAGAGGCTCATCGGAAAACCAGGAATCGGCAATAAACCGCCCCGTGCCCGAGGGGCACATCACGTCACCGCCCCAGAGCGTATCGATCCCGAGCACAGCGTCAGCAACGAACATCCCTAATTGGTCCATCAGATCTCCTTCTCCCTCTTCACGGAACCGAACCAGACGTATACACAGAGGCCAACAAACATGAGTGCGGAAACGGATTGAGAGACGGGATCGTAAGAATAGAAGGGGGTCTTGATCAGATCCTCGCGATATGCGGGGAAGAGCCGCAAGGCCGCGCCCAGTACGCCTCCGAGCGCGCCGCCAGCCATCAGTCCCGATGCGATGATCACGCCTCTCTCGCGAATCCTGCTGCCCTGCCTGCCGCCAATCCTTTCTGAACGCTTGTTCAGGAAATGAGACAGGAATCCGCCGACCAAAGCCGGCGTGTTCAGTTCAAGCGGCAGATACATGCCCAGGGCAAAGATCAGAGAAGGCTGGCCGAGCATCTCCAGGATCAGCGCAACCATCGCTCCCACGCCAAACAAGAGATAGGCGACAGGCTGGTGGCTCATGAATCCCTCCACCAGCGCTTTCATGATCGATGCCTGCGGCGATGCCAGAACCGGCCGCAGATCTCCGGGCAGAGCTTCGCCAAACTGGAACGTGTGGGCCAGCATGACGATGGTCAATCCGACGGCAATCGCCGATGCGATCACGCCCAGGAACTTGACCTTCTCCTGCGCGGCCGGAGTGGAGCCTAGCCAATACCCAGCCTTGAGGTCGGTGATGGTTTGGCCCGAGACGGACAAGGCCGTGCATACCATGCCCGCGATCGCCATGACGAAGAACATGCCGGCGGTTCCCGACAGGCCGAATCGAAGCAATACGGCCGAGGAGATGATGATGGTCAGCATCGTCATTCCCGACACCGGATTACGCGCCGTGGTCGCAATCGCGTTCGCCGCCACCGAGGTGAAGAAAAACGAGAAAAGAAGTACCAGCGCCAGACCTACTGAAACCGAAGTCCAGGAAACCGGGAGTTGTCCAAGGAAGGCCGCCACTCCGATGGCGCCGATGACGACGCCCAGAAGAATCGCAATCATGGGCACATCGCGGTCGGTCCGCTCCGGCCGGGCAACCTCGCCGTGGCGGAACGTGCGGAACGCGATGCCAAACGATCCGGCGACAACCTTCAGCGATCGGATGATGCCGAAGATGCCGGCCGTAGCAATGGCGCCCACTCCGATGAACCGCGCATAATTCCGGTAGATATCGACGGCGGTCATCTGCGAAACGGGAATCGCGGCGGGGTACACGGAGCCGGCCACGTGGCTGCCGATGAACCAGATCAACGGGACCAGAACGAAATTGGAAAGAACGCCGCCGGCGCAAAGAATCATGGAACTGCGCAAACCCATCACATAGCCAAGACCCAGGATGAAGGCGATGGCGTCGAATCTGAATACCATCCGCGCTCGATCCGCGAGTGAATGCATCAAGGGCACGAACTGAAAATCCACATACTCTTTCCACACCTGAAATGTAGTGACAAACAGGTCATAGACGCCGGCGATGGCGGTTGCCTGCAGCAGCAGCTTGGCCTGCGAACCGCCTTTCTCTCCCGTGACCAGCACCTCGGTGATGGCGGTCGCCTCGGGATAAGGGAGCAGGCCGTGCATCTCGCGCACGAAGTACCGCCGCAGCGGAATCAGGAAGAGAACGCCGAGACATCCGCCTGCCAGACAGATGAAGATGGTCTGCACCGGGCGTGGATCGAGGTGGAGGATATACAGCGCGGGAAGGGTGAAAATGGCGCCGGCAACCACCCCGCCGGCCGCGCCGCCGATTCCCGTGATGATGACATTCTCAAGCAGACTCGAGCGGCGCTTGTAAACGCGGGCCAGTCCGATGGCAAGGATGGAGATGGGGATTGCCGCCTCCATGACTTGCCCGACCTTCAGCCCCGAGTACGCCGATGCAATGGTGAAAATCACGCAAAGCACCACGCCCCAAACGATCGATCGCAGCGTGAGTTCCGGCTCTTTCGCGTCCGCGGGCACAATGGGAGTGTAGGATTCCCCTGGTTGCAGCGGCTGGTAGGCGTTTTCCGGAAGTGACTTCGTTTCGATCTCGTTCATCGATGGGTAATCCCCCTGGCGGCGACGCTCCGAACCCAGCTATGCTAGCGCCTGGTCAGACTCCAACGCAAACCGGTCTCCGAGTTCATTCACGCGCTGAAATGAACCATGCATTACACCAGTGCCACGGAGTCAAATCAAGTGTGAAAGTCACCTAGCGGTTAGACCGCATGAATTGGTAANNGCGGACGAGGACGTCCGCGCTACAGCCGGCCAGGAGGCCGGCGCTACATTCTGGCCATTACCAAATCATGCGGTCACAGTACTAGGCCAGTGACAGTCTAACTCTTGGAGGCCGCTGCTTTTCAGAAACAGGAGAGGGCTTGAAAAGGGTTGCAGCCTTCTGCTCCTGGCTGGCCCAGCGGGATGACTCGATCACGGGTTCCCGAAACGGTACCCAGAGAGCTGCCCCAGCGCCAAGGCAAGCCATTTAGTGCGGTGAAGGTCGCATTAAAAGGTAGGATGGTAATCGAACTCGAGGAAGAGTTGCCACGGTTGTGCGCCGGGGTTGCGCATGGCAAAGAAAATGAAGCGACTTACCACTCGCCGCATGGCAAGAAAGTGGTAGGAACGCAAGCGTGCAAGTGTTATTGTTCTGACAACACCGGCGCGGCTAGGATTTCAGCTGAAAGACCTTCAGTTTGAGTACGCTAAGCCTTATTTACCCCCAGATCGGCCAAAGGGCGGCGGCGGAAGGTCAAAGGGTGCCAAATGTCAGATCACAAAGGGCTGGGTGACCAGAACACTACTCCGGACGATGTCGCTACCCTTTATTCCTGGGCGAATCTGCATGGCGCAAAGTACCGAGATTTTTCGGCCTCGCGAGCGCTGACCAGGGAAATCGCCCGTCTGCGCGTGCAGGAAGCTACGGAATCCGAGCGCCAGCGGGTCAGCGCATCGGGCCACGGAGAGATGACGGCTGAATTGCAGCGAGCGGCCGAAGGCGAGCGTGCCGCCGAGGCACAGCGCGAGGCGGAATGGGCAGCGCAACAGTCCGCACATCGAGCCGCTCAACTTGCAGTAGAAGAGGCTGCACAGCGAGCCGCTCAACTCGCAGTAGAAGAGGCTGCACAGCGGGCGGCTGAAGCGGCGGGACGTCAGGCAGCAATGGAGGCCGCACAATTGGCAGCGCAAGCGGCGGAACAACGAGCGGCGCAAGAGGCCGCGCAGCGGGCGGCTGAAGCGGCGCAACATCAGGCAGCCATGGAGGCCGCACAATTGGCCGCACAAGCGGCGGAACAACGAGCGGCGCAAGAGGCCGCGCAGCGGGCGGCTGAAGCGACAGAACATCAGGCGGCGCAGCAGGCCGCGCGATTGGCAGCCGAAGCGGCGGAACAGAGGGCCGCGCAATTTGCCGCACAGCTAGCGGAGGCGCAGGCTGAGCGCCGAGCCACACAGCAGCCCGTCTGGCAGCAGCCGCTAGCGGACCGTTTCACTGCAATTCCCGCCTCAACCCCGGCGCCGCTGGCCCCGCCGTATGATCCTTCGCCGCCACGGCCGCCGTTTCAACGTTTCGATTATCCAGGATTCGAAAGGCAACCTCAGGTCTATGCCCCGGCTCCGCCGCAGCAGGCGTTTTCTGGCGGACCAGTCCAGCCTTCAGCCCAGGCTCCAGTTCCGCCGCACCATGAGGCTTTGCGCGAAGAGCCTGTCGTGCAGCCGCGCAACCCGTGGACGCCGGTGGATTCGCGGGAGAGTTCCGGCCGCCCGGCCTGGCTGATGCCCGACCGCGTGGAGAATCCCGTTCAGCCTCCACCCCAGACCTCTCAACCTCCAGCCTCGCTGCCGCATGTTCCCGAGGACAGCCTGCAGGGATCCCGCGATCGTTTGGCCTCCCGCTGGTTCGCCTTGCGGGGTGTTTTCGCGGGAGGTCCAGCGACGGTTGAAGCGGCTCCGGCTCCGGTGGCGTCGCACGCCCCGGTGATGGCCATTTTTTCGCTGGCCGGCGGAGTGGGAAAGACCAGCCTGGTGGCCACGCTCGGCCGTGCCCTGGCAGCCCGCGGCGAGCGGGTGTTGCTGGTGGATACCGCAGCCTTCGGTTTGCTTCCATTTTTCTTCGGCGCACGCGATCAGCGTCCCGGAATGTTGAGGACCTTCAGTCCTCCAGGCGTCAACAGCGACGCGCCGATCCAGATGGTGACCATCGATCCGGAGTCTCTGGGACCCGAACCGGCAGGCGCCGACGCGAACGGCCAGGGCGGGCTGAGCGGAGAGATCGCCCGATTTGCGCGCGGCGGGGTAAGCCGTGTGATCGTCGATTTGGCAACCGCTTCCGGCGCAACCACCCGGCGGGTGATGCGTATGGCGCCCATGATTCTGGTTCCTGTGCTCCCCGACATGAATTCCGTGGTGAGCGTGAGCTCGATCGACGACTTCTTTCAGCACAACAGCGCCGCCGGCAACAAGGCGCCGCTCTATTACATCATGAATCAGTTCGATCCTTCCCTGCCGCTGCATCTCGATGTCCGCGAGGTGCTCCGCGAGCAACTGGGCGACCGGTTGCTGCCCTTTGCGCTCCGCCGCACCCCCGCCATGAGCGAGGCGCTGGCTGAGGGCATGACGGTGATGGATTACGCTCCCAACTCCAGCGTGGCCGAGGATTTTGGTACGCTTGCGGGGTGGGTGAAGAGCCTTTCCGCTCCCGCGAGCACAACCTATCGCGGCGTACGTTGGAGTGAACGATGACGGCAACAGGCCTGTGGCAGGACATCGGGGCTGGGGAGAATATCTTTACCAAATTCCTCCGCCTCGTCTTCCTGCTTGCCGCGGCCCTGGTGTTTTACTTCCTGGCCGTTCTTCCGCTCACCTGGCCGCAACAGGCGGTTCTGGGGCTGCTGATCCTGGTGCTGTCGATGGGTCTATCGCGCAGTTCCGACTCCTATCTGATTACGCTTTCGCTGATGATGATGTCGATCTTCTGCACCTTCCGCTACGGATTCTGGCGCATCACGGAGACCGTGCGGTTTTTTCACGACCCGGCCAACCATTGGGGCGCGCTGGACGCATTCTTCATCATGAGCCTGCTTCTGGCCGAGGTCTATGCCTTCCTCATTCTCTTTTTGGGATACTTTCAGACCGTCTGGCCGCTGCGCAGGGCGCCCGTGGCGCTGCCCGACTCGACCGAGGAATGGCCGCACGTCGACGTTCTGATTCCTACCTATAACGAGCCGCTGGACTTGGTGCGCTACACCGCCCTGGGCGCGCTGAACATGGACTGGCCCGCGGACAAGATACACGTCTACATTCTGGACGACGGCCGGCGCAAGGAGTTTGAGCAGTTCGCCTTCGAAGCCGGAGCCGGCTACAAGACTCGCGGCGACAACAAACATGCCAAGGCGGGCAACATCAACGCCGCGCTGGAAAGCATGAGTTCGCCGTTTGTGGCCATCTTCGACTGCGACCACGTGCCCACGCGCAGCTTTCTGCAGATGACGATGGGCTGGATGTTGCGCGATCCCAAGCTGGCCATGCTGCAGACGCCGCACCATTTCTATTCGCCCGACCCGTTTGAACGCAACCTGAGCCAGTTCCATGTGATTCCCAACGAGGGCGAGCTGTTTTATGGGGTCGTGCAGGACGGCAACGACTTCTGGAACGCGACCTTTTTCTGCGGCTCCTGTGCCGTGCTGCGCCGCAAGGCTCTGGACGAGATTGGCGGCATTGCCGTGGAGACCGTAACCGAGGATGCGCACACGTCGCTGCGCATGCAGATGAACGGCTGGGGCACGGCCTACATCAACATTCCCCAGGCGGCGGGGTTGGCCACTGAAAGGCTCTCGGCCCATATCGGCCAGCGCATTCGCTGGGCCCGGGGCATGATCCAGATCCTGCGCATCGACAATCCGCTGTTCGCCCCTGGGCTCAAGTTTCCCCAGCGGTTGTGCTACTTCAACGCAATGTCGCACTTTTTGTATGCGGTCCCGCGGCTGATCTTCCTCTCGGCGCCGTTGATCTATCTGCTGCTCAACCACACGAATATTCCAGGGTATTGGGCGGCTATTCTGGCCTACGCGCTGCCCCACCTGGCGCTTTCAAACGTCACCAACTCGAGGATTCAGGGCGAGCACAGGCATTCATTCTGGAACGAGATTTACGAGACGGTGCTCTCGCCCTACATCCTGCTGCCTACCATGATGGCGCTCATCAATCCCAAGCTGGGCAGGTTTAACGTGACGGCCAAGGGCGGAGTGGTGAAGAAGACCTTCTTCGACTCCAGGATCGCGCAGCCGTTTCTGATTCTGCTGCTGTTCAATATCGCCGGGCTGCTGGTCGCGATTCCGCGCTTCTTCATATGGGACAGGGACCGGCCGGGCACGGTGTTCATGAACGTGATCTGGTGCTGCTTCAACATCGTCATATTGGGCGTTTGCGTTGCGGTGGCGCGCGAGATGAAGCAGTTGCGGACCACAGTCCGCATCAACATCGCAACCTCGGTGGTTGCCAGGTTGCCTGATGGAACACCGATCGCCGGGCAGACAATCAACATCGTGACCCCGCACAATGCCAAGCTGCCAGACGGGCGGCCAGTCCCCGGAGAAACCATCGACATGTCCTCGGGCGGCACCAGCATCCGCTTCCCCGAGGCAGTCGATTTGAGCCCGAATACGCAGGTGCGGCTCACTTTTCCGCACCCGGCTCCGCCTACTGAAATCCCCGCATACGTGGTCTCCTCGGAAGGTTCGGTGTTGCGCGTGCGGTTTGAGGATTTAACCATTGCCGAACAGGAAGTGCTGACCATGGTGCTATATTCCCGAGCGGACTCCTGGCTGGGCTGGGGCGAGTCCCGCAAGAACGACAACGTGTTGCGCAGCATGGGCAGCATCTTCATGATCTCGATGCACGGCCTGGGCGCGACCTTCAAGAGCCTGGTTCACCGCGGAGACAAGAAAGTCAGGAAGCCCACCTCACTCTCCGTGGTTCGCTCCGCGGTGATCTTTGCCCTGGGCGTGGTTCTGATGGGCGCCGCGCACATCGCGCAAGGGCAAGCTCCTTCGCGGGCTCGGCCGCAAGCTTCGTCCCAGGCTCTGTCCCCGGTTCCCACCACAGTCCAATCCGCAGTGCAGGGCGAGGCGCGGCTCAATCCCGGCATACAACAGCCCGGTTCAACGAACGGCAGCGCGTTGCCTCCGCCGCCTCCCGGCCAGTTCCGCGATCTGTTCACACTCGGCGACGCAGGCTCGCCGCAGATCGAGCTGCATGGCATCGACAGCAGTCACACCATCTACTTCACGCTTCCTCAGACGCATGTGGTGCGTTCCGCCAAGATCCACATCTATTATGTTTTTTCACCCAGCCTGCTTCCGCAACTGAGCCACATCAAGCTCATCTTGAATGGAACGTTGTTCGCCACGATCCAGCCCACGCCGGGTCAGTTGGGGGGCTCGTCCAGCCAGGATGCCGACGCGGAGTTCACCATTCCGCCCGAGCTGCTGGTGCATGACAATGCACTCACCATCCAGTTCATCGGCCACTACACCATGGTCTGCGAAGACCCCGCCAACACCACGTTATGGGCTCACGTCCTTCGCAACACGTTTCTCGACATCGAGGGCGATCTGCTGCCCCTGGCCGACGATGTGAAGCAGTTGCCCATGCCCTTCCTGGATCCGGCCGTCGTCCAACCCCCGGCCATTCCCATCATCTTTGAATCGACGCCCTCCTTCAAGGCCATTCAGGCCGCCGGCGTGGTGGCAAGCTACTTCGGCCTCGTCTCAGAGAGCCGGCCGATGCGCTTCCCGATTTTCGTCGGGACGATCCCCCAGGGCAACGCGATCGTCATTGCGGAGAACTCGGCGAATCTACCCGCGGGCGTGGATCTGCCCTCCATCCATGCGCCCACCGTGGCCATGCGTACCAACCCCAACGATCCCTACGGCAAGATTCTGGTGGTGGCCGGCGCCGATGCGGACCAGTTGCTGGTGGCAGCCCAGGCCGTGGCCATGCATGGGGACCTGCTTTCCGGAGCGCAAGCGAACATCAACGCGTTCAGTTTGCCGGAAAAGCAGAAACCCGACGCAGCCCCGCGCTGGGCCCGTACAGATCAGACGATCGCTTTGTGGGACTACGCCACCGCGGAGCAGTTGCAAGGGGACGGAACGGCGCCCTTGAACGTTTACTTCCGCATCGCGCCCGACCTCTACTACAACGCCCGGGAACCCAACGCCATCCTCAAGCTCGACTACCGGTACAACTCGATTCCCATCGGCCCCATCTCCAGCATGCAGGTGCGGGTCAACAACGCATACCTCGATTCGGTCCCGCTGATTCCCGGCCAGGAGGACGCGCGGAAGACGGAGAAGGATCTGCCCGTCCCGGTAGTGAATCTGCGCCCGTTCTCCAACTCTCTGTCTTTCGATTTCACCTTCCAGTTGCTCAAGAAGAGCGGCTGCCAGGACACGACGCCCATCAACATGCAGGGCGCTATTCTGCGTGACAGCTACCTGGATTTGCGCGGCTATCCTCACTACGCGCCGTTGCCCAACCTGGAGATCTTCGCCAACGCCGGCTTCCCGTTCACGCGGCTTGCCGACCTGAACGAGACCACGGTCGTGCTGCCGCCTCAGCCCACCGAGCAGGAGATCGAAATCTTTGTCACGCTGATGGGGCACTTCGGCCGGCAGACGGGTTTTCCGGTGTTGCGTGTCACTGTGGCCGGACCCGATGCGTTGCACCAGGGCGCCACGAACGACTTCCTGGTCATCGGGACTGGAGGAGACCAGCCTGGCTTCGACAAGATCAACAACAGTCTCCCCGTTGCCCTGCGCAGCGGCAAGATCCAGGTGCGTGATACGCAGGGATTCTTCGCTCCCATGCTGCATCATGCTTGGTGGAAACTCGGGTCCGATGAGCACACCGAGTCCGGCGACCTGACAGCCGCCGGCATTCCCGACTCAATGATCGAGGGAATCAAGTCCCCGTTCGACCCAATCGGCAATCGCAGCATCGTGGTCATCCACCTCAAGGACGCCAACGCCTTTGAACCCTTCATGGCCGCGTTTCTCCAGGTGCAGCAGTCGAGCGATATCTCCGGCTCTGTTGCGGTTCTTCATGGAGCCCACTTCGAGTCGTTCCGCATCGGCTCCGAGGTCTATCATGTGGGAGTGCTGCCGTGGTGGACATGGTTGACGCTGTGGTTCATGGAAGTGCCTTGGGTGGCCGCGATTATCGTATTCATTCTGGTCTTTTTGCTGGCTCTCTGGGCAAGGCAATGGTTGCGCGGCAAAGCCAGAACGCGGTTGAACATGATCGACGAATAAGAGCAGGGAGTTGGGATCAGGGAACTGAGCGTTCTTCGCTGACCGTGCGATGTCATGGGCGCCCCACCTTCGCCGCGTATTTGTTTTTGCGGCTCGGGTGGGAACCTACGCCGCGTTCACCCTTTTCTTGAGGACTCGTGCGATGGGCCTTCGGACATCCCGGCAAGGGAAGCGTTGGATATTGATCGCGGCCTTGATGATGCTCAGCGCTACCGGCGGGTGCAAGCAGGGTCCCTGGTCGCTCTGGGACTCCTATTCCGCGCGCTTCATCGACGGGCAGGGCCGCGTCATCGATCGCACCACGGGCGATCGCACCACTTCCGAAGGCCAGGCCTACGCGATGTTCTTTGCGCTGGCCGATAACGATCGCGCCACGTTCGACAGGGTGCTGGCATGGACCCAGGCCAACCTGGCCGGCGGCGATCTGGAGGCCCATCTGCCCGCATGGCTGTGGGGAAAGACCGGCAAAGGCGAATGGAAGACGCTCGACGCTAACCCAGCTTCAGATGCCGATGTCTGGATGGCCTACACGCTGGTCGAGGCCGGGCGGCTATGGAAGGTTCCCGTCTACACGAACCTGGGCCGGAAGATGATGGACCAGATTGCCAAAAGCGAGGTCGCCGACCTGCCTTCTTTCGGCCCCTTGCTGTTACCCGGCCCTGTTGGATTCCAGCATGACAAGGTTTGGACGCTGAATCCCAGCTACATGCCGTTGTTCCTCTTTGAGCGGCTGGCTCAAGTTGACCCGGCAGGCCCGTGGCGCCAGATCGCTCTCAACATCCCGCGCTTTCTCGATCAGAGTGCCCGTCACGGGTTTGCCATGGATTGGGTGGACTATGTTCCCGGCGACGGCTTTTATCCGGCCACCCTACAGCCCGCGGCTACGACCGCACAGCCGGCGGCTACGGCCAAACCGCCTGCGGCCACGCCCGTCCAGCCTGTGGCTGCGACCGCACAGCCGGCGGGCGGCAATCAGACCGTTGCCCCCGGTGGCAGCTATGACGCCATCCGCGTTTACCTTTGGGCGGGCATGACCGATGGCAAAGGTCAGACCCGCGCTCAGATACTGAACGCTCTCCCGGCCATGAGCGTCTACCTTGCCAATCATGATGCTCCCCCTCAAATGGTCAGTGACCAGGGGATTCCATTGGCGCAAGATGGACCTGTGGGATTTTCTGCCGCGGTGCTGCCTTATTTGAGGGCCTTCCCCGACCACTCAAGCGTGAGCGCAAAGCAGACCGTTCGCATGAGCGAGCAGAGGGATCAGTCGACGGGTTTGTACGGAAAGGACACGGCGTATTACGATCAGAACCTTGCCCTCTTTGCAACCGGCTATCTTGATGGTAGATTTCGGTTTGGCGCAAGCGGGGAACTGAACGTAGAATGGACACGCTGATGAGCGCGGGCTGCGGGGCTTTGAGAAAAGTTGCGATCGTCGCGAGCTGCCTGTTTTTGGCGCTCCAGATCGGCCTTGCTCAAAAAAAGTCCATCCCTGCAACTGCCACGGGCACACGCGCCATCCTGGTGGAGAAAGCACACGCCCTTGAGTCGCGCGGTCGGCCGGACATGGCCATCCAGATTTGGCAGCAGATTCTTCTCTCCGACCCGAGGAACACCGAAGCTCTGGCCGGCTTAGCCAAGGACTTCAAGCTGATCGGCTCGATCGACAAGTCCAGCGACGCACTGGAGCGGTTGCGCAAGATCAACCCCAACGATCCGAATATCTCGAAAATCGAGGCGCAGACCAGTTCGCGCACCGAGAGCGACCAGCTCCGCCATGCAGGCGAACTGGCGCGCCAGGGCAAACCTGACGATGCGATGCGCATCTATCGGGGGCTGTATGGAGATCACCCGCCGGATGGGGATATCGCCCTGGCCTATTACCAAACCCTTTATGGCACGGCCAACGGCAAGCAGACGGCCATTGCCGCCATGCGCGGACTGGCGGATCGCAATCCAGATCGCAGTCCAGGCGATCCACGCTTTGCGGTCGAGCTGGGGACGATGCTCACATACGACGGAAGAACTCGTGCCGAGGGCATGCGCATCCTCAAGGCTCATCCAAACGATGCGAACGCCCAGGCCGCTCTTCGCCAGGCACTCATTTGGGATTCGGCGAATCCCGCCTCGGCGGCGGAGACACGCCAATATCTCAAGGATCATCCGCAGGATACGGAGCTCTCCGGGCATCTGAAGGAAAACGAACAGAAGCTGGCGCAGATGAACACCGGCATTGCCCGCACGGCAGCCGAGCGCGCCGCATTTGCGGCGCTCAACGCACACAGGGCTGGAGACGCGGAGAGGCTGTTTACCGCGATTCTCGCGCATGAGCCGGGAAACGCGCGGATCGCGGCGGGCATGGGTTTTCTGCGCATGCAGCAGAGCAACTTTGCCGCAGCCATCAGCTACCTGACCCAGGCCGAACAGAACGGCTACAAGGCGAAGGCCGTCGAGGATGCGCTGGCGACTTCAAGATTCTGGTACACCATGGGCGAGGCTACCCAGGCCTTTGACAACAATCAGCTGGATGTAGCTTCGGCCAAGTACCAGGCGGCGCTGGTCATGCGCCCACGCTCGGCCGAGGCTCTGAGTGGACTGGCCGGCATTCTGACCAAGCAACAGCAATATGCCTCCGCCGCGGGCGTCTACGAGCAACTGGTCAGGGTTCAGCCGGGGTCAGTCGAAGCCTGGCGCGGTCTGTTTCTGGCCTATGCGCGCGACAACCGGAACCAGAGGGCGCTCGACCTCTCCGCCCGCATCCCTGGACCGGTCAAGGTTGCGCTGGCCAGGGACCCGGAGTACCTGCGCACGCTGGCGACCATCTATCATGCCGAGAATCGCAACGCGGATGCGCAACGGGTGCTGGCCCTCGCCTTGTCGTTGCCGTTTCCCGACAACGGGACCCATCTCAAAGCGGATACCAAGCTGCAGTACGCTGGAATCCTGATGGAGGCCAAGCGCTTCGACCAGGCCGGAGAGCTTTATTCGCAGATACTCAACGACGATCCGAGCAACCTGTCCGCCTGGGAGGGCATGATTAGCGCGCATCACCAGGTGGGCCAGGACAATCAAGCCATCGCCGATGTCCAGAAGATGCCGCCGGCCACCTACGAAGCGGCGCTCGCCGATCCCGCCTTTCTGTCCATGCTCGGTGCTGTTTATCAGCGGGCCAACCAATTTGAAATCGCCCAGGGCTTTCTGGAACGCGCGGCCAAGCTGCAGATCGCGGCCGGAGGCCAGCCCAGCGTGTCGCTCCAGTTGCAGTTGGCGGGTATCGATCTGGCGCGCAACAATACGACGCAGGCCTACGATCTTTACCAGGAGATTCTGAGGTTGCACCCGGACCGCGTCGACGCCTGGAAAGGCCTGATTGACGCGTTGCTGGCCACCAACCGCAACGCCGAGACGCTCAAGCAGATCGTTCTGATTCCAGCGCCGATACGCAAGCAGCTTGAAGCGGATTTTGAATTTGTGCAGAGCGAAGCTAGCCTCTACGCCGCCCTCGGCGACAATGCTCGCGCTGCCGAATACATGCGCCGCGTGCAAGCTCACTACAGCCAACTCAAGATGCAGCCTCCCGCCAACATCGAGGTTCAGAACGCATGGCTGCTGTTCAACACAGGAAACGACCGCCTCCTGTATCCGGCGCTGATGCGTTTGGGAGGCCGAAAAGACCTGACCGTCGCACAACGGGAGACGGTGCAAAACATCTGGGCCAACTGGAGCGTGCGCCGCGCCGGGGCGGCCATGGACAATGGCAACGTGCAGCGCGCAGTCGATATTCTGGATGCCGCTTCCCAGGCCTTTCCAGACAACCTCGACGTGCGCAAGGCAGTGGCCGGCGGTTATGCGATGGTTGGCCGCGCCAGGGAGTCGCTGAAGCTCTACAAAACCATTCCCATGCAGGACGCCACGGCGGGCGACTTCCAGGGCGCGGTCGGGGCGGCCCTGGCGGCCAATGACAAGACGCAGGCTGAGATTTGGCTGCGCCAGGCACTGGAGCGCTACTCGCGGGACCCGGCGATTCTGTCGCTCGCCGCTCGCTTCGAGCAGGCTCGCGGCGACAATCAGCGCGCCGCCGATTTCTATCGCGCCTCGCTGGCTGCGATGCCCGCGAGTTCTCCCACCGACAGGCTAGCTCATGCGTTGTATTACCCCGAGCAGGATACGCGCACCCACCGCGCCGTAACCGCGGCCGACCTGCAGCACCTGCTCGATCCCAACTACGAGCCGTTCCAGAAGACCACCAAGCTGCCGCGGTTGCCCTCGTATGGCCCCGATCCTTATAGCGGACCGGCCCCGGTGCCTTCAACAACACAGTCCGTCTCGCCCGATACCGGCTCACCCAATGCGCATCTGTCCAGGCAAGCGGCCCACGCGAGGTACTTCGGCAATGCTCGTCTGCTGAGAGTCTCGAGCTCTGCCGCTCCCTCCGCAAGCTTCGTGGGATGGCCACCTCAGCAAGCGCAGCTTCAAGATCAGAGCTACAGTCAGCAGGGACAGATCTCCGCAAATCCTCCTCATTCCCTTGCCTCCGATGCATGGAAAGGATTGGTTTTCTCGCTGATGGCGAGTGGCCGCAACACTGAAGCGCTCAATGAAATCGCCAAGATTCCGCCGGACGTGCGCAGGCAGCTTGAAGCCGACATCGAGTTTGTCCAGGGCGAAGCCAGCTTGTACGCGGCCATTGGCGACATTCCCCATGCCACCGAATATCTGAACCGCGTGGAAACCTTCTATCTGCTGCACCGCGCCTCCGCACCCGCCGGCCTTGAGGTTCAACACGCCTGGCTGCTCTACGACACACAGAACGATCGCGGGCTGTATCCGCTGCTGTTGCGTCTCGATCTTCGCACTGACCTGAGCGCCGCGCAGCGGACTGAAGTGGACAGCCTTTGGGCTGACTTCGCGGTGCGCCGTTCTTTCATGGCCTTTGACAACGGCAACCTGGCGCGCGGCGTCATGATTCTGCAAGCCGCATCCCAGGAA
Source organism: Acidobacteriaceae bacterium (assembly GCA_003138365.1). Lineage (GTDB taxonomy): Bacteria > Acidobacteriota > Terriglobia > Terriglobales > Acidobacteriaceae > Telmatobacter. Next base: position 2,801 of record PLFY01000116.1, on the reverse strand, counting down.
TACCCGGACAACATGAACGTCCGCAAGGCAGTAGCCGGTGCGTACGCCAAAGTCGGCAAGGCTCAGGAGGCCGTGGCGCTCTTCAAGGCCATTCCGATGGACAACGCAGCCTCCGGCGACCTCCAGGGAGCCATCGGTGCAGCCTTGGCAGCTCCGGACCTGGCCCAGGCTGAGATATGGCTGCGTCAGGCGCTCGGGCGCTTTCCCGCCGACCCGAAGATTCTCGGAATGGCTGCCCGCTTCGAGCAGGCTCGCGGCAACAATCAACGCGCCACCGACTACTGGCGCGCGGCGCTCGCGGCCATGCCTCCCGGATCAGCGGCGCAGAAGTTGGACAGTGGGCAGGCTTATCCCCTGGGAGCCTACAAGGCTCCGGCGCCGGGCGACCTGAAGCGCCTGCTCGATCCGCGCAACGATCCGCCTCAAAGGACCGACAAGCTTCCGCCGCTGCCTTCATATCACGATTCCTATAGCGCAGCTCCATCAGGTGCGTCTGCCCGGCCAGCGGCTCCGCAACAGAATCTCAGCGTCCCCGACAATAACCCGCTTCCGCTTCCATTTCCTTCGCCCTCCAGCCGTCGGACTGTGCCGAACGTGCCGGGAAGGCTGTCGATCCAGCCGGCACGCCAGTCAACCAACGCGCCGTACCAACCCAGCTACACAGGCACGATGCATCTGCCCCCTTCGGAGCAGAACATCGTTTCCACTGACCCTGTGTCCAGCGGCACTGCGCAGGGGAATCCGGGGCAGTCTTCGGTCCGGAGGCCTCAGTCGAGCGGAGCGGGAAACGATGCCGGCCCGGCTTCAAGACTGGCTTCAGGACCGGTTTCAGGACTGCGGATTACTTCTCAGCCCATGGGTACGATGGCCGCGCAGGTGCAGACTCGATTTGCCGACCAGACGGATGGGCAGCTCACACAGGGCTCCGCAACGCAGATTCATGCCATTGCCAATGCCAGCGCTCTACAATCTGGCCAACTGAGCCCAGGCCCCTCCCGCTCAGCCACAGTCGGCGAAGCCCAATACGCCCAATACAACGACACGCAATACACGCCCTCCGCGCAGGATGCGGCCGCCGGGGCGTATTCCGCCTCGAAACAGCAAGCTCCGCCGGCGCAGACGCAGCAGCCCGTTGGCCAGCCTGCCCCGCCCAAACCCGCAGCGTCGAAAAAGAAGCTTTACAGGAAGAAGACTGCCGCTTCAACGGCTGCCAAACAGCCCGCGCCGGCCCCGACCCTGGAAATGGCGGAACCTGCGCAACAGGACCAGCAGCAGGTACAGATTCCCCCACCCGAGTCTCAAGAGCCTGCGGAGCCTGCCCCGTCTTCGCAAACAACAGCTTCGCCCGACGGCTCCGGCCAAGGCCTCACCGACGAGGAACTGCAACAGCGCGATCTGCCTCCGCTGCGCGGACCATGGGTGCGCATCCAGCGCGGGGCGCACCCCATCGATCCCCGCGAGGAAGCGGAGATGCAGTTGCGCTCCATCGAGAGCGGGTACAGCGCATGGTTCGGCGGCGCCGGCATCGTCAACTACCGCAGCGGCGCGCTGGGGTATGACCACCTGTCGGCCCTGGAAGCGCCGTTCGAGGCGTCCATGCCTCTGGGCTACAACGCACGCCTCACCATCGTGGCCAAGCCGGTGTTTCTTGACTCCGGACAGGCTGACGGAAGCGGCACCATCACGGTTCAGGAGCAAACCACGGCGGGAACCTCGCTGATTTCCATTCCCCAGCCTATCGGGACCTTGATCGACACCGCGACCACCTTGCCGGCACAACAGAACGCCGTCGGCATTGGCGGAGAAGTGCAGTTGGCTTTCCCGCATCTTGCTCTGGCTGCCGGATACACGCCCGAGGGGTTCCTGGTGGCCACCTTTACCGGCCGCGCCCAGTGGAAGCCGGGCGATGGGCCTTTTACCTTCAACTTTGTCCGCGACCCGGTCAAGGATACCCAGCTCTCCTACTCAGGGTTGCGCGACCCGGCCGGAAACACCCTCGGCAATCAGGGACAGATCTGGGGCGGCGTCATGGCCAACCAGGGTACTGTGCAGTTCGCGCACGGCGATGCGGAGTCCGGATTCTATTTCGGCGTCGGCGGCCAGTACCTTGCCGGCTATCGCGTCGAGACCAATATCCGCATCGACGGTTCCGGCGGAGCGTATTGGCGCTTGAAGACGGTTCCGGAGTTCGGCAACCTGAGCATCGGCGCCAACTTCTTTGGAATGCACTACGCGCACAACGAGAATGCCTTCACCCTCGGCATGGGCGGCTACTTCAGTCCCCAGGCTTATTTCCTGGCCAACGTGCCCATCAGTTGGGCCGGCCACTATCAGACCCGCTGGCATTACAACGTCGTTGCCAGCCTGGGTGTGCAGGGCTTCCAGGAGAATTTGACCAAGCTGTTCCCGCTGGCGGCGCAATCGGCTTCAGAGATTGCCCTCAATAATCCAATGCTCCCGGCCAAGACCAGTGTCGGCCCCAACTACGACCTCCGCAGCCAGGTGGCCTATCAGATCGGTCCCCACTGGTTTGCGGGAGGATTCTTCGCCGCCAACAACTCGCGCGATTACGATTCCGTTTCCGCCGGCTTCTCGATCCACTACATGTTCCGCGCACAACCGTCCACAGCCGCCGGTCCCACGGGGCTGTTCCCGGTGGATGGGGTGCGGCCGTTCCGGGTGCCGTAGGGCTCGGTTTACGTCTACGATGCGAGGTCTACTCCTATGACGCTAACCACCGTTTGGACAAACGCGGAAGTGTCAAGCCGTCGGTACCTTTATACCGGCAAAGAACGCGATGC
>PLFY01000041.1:34473-39398 GCA_003138365.1 Acidobacteriaceae bacterium | reverse complement strand
ACCGGCGACGGCACCAACGACGCACCCGCCCTGGCCCAGGCCGACGTGGGCGTGGCCATGAATTCCGGCACGCAAGCCGCGAAAGAAGCCGGCAACATGGTTGACCTCGACTCCAACCCCACCAAGCTGATTGAGATCGTCGAGATCGGCAAGCAGCTCCTCATGACCCGAGGCGCCCTGACCACGTTTTCGATCGCCAACGACGTGGCCAAGTACTTCGCCATCATCCCTGCCATGTTCGCCGGCGTGTTCCCCGTGCTGAACGCGCTCAACATCATGGACCTGCACTCGCGCGAATCGGCCATTCTGTCCGCGGTGATCTTCAACGCGCTGATCATCGTGGCACTGATCCCGCTGGCTCTCAAAGGCGTCAAGTACGAACCGAAGGCCGCCGATATCCTGCTGCGCAACAACTTGCTCATCTATGGCGTGGGCGGCATCATCGTGCCCTTTATCGGCATCAAGGCCATCGACATGTTTCTGGTAGCCGTGCATCTGGCGTAGAAACGGGGGCCGCGTTCAGCCTCCAAGGAGATTCACCGTGCATTCCGTCTGGAAGACCTCAATTCGCTTTACCCTCGTTACCGCGGTCCTGTTGGGCATTGGCTATCCGCTCATCGTCACCGGGATCGCCGCAGTGATGTTTCCCCACAAAGCCTCCGGAAGCCTCATCCTCAAGGACGGCCAGATCATCGGCTCTGAACTCCTGGCCCAGAGCTTCACTTCCGACCGGTATTTCCATCCTCGTCCCTCCGCCGCCGGAAACGGCTATGATGCCACTGACTCGGGCGGTTCCAACCTGGCTCAGTCGTCGAAAGCCCTTGTCGACCGCCTCCAGGGCTCTATCGACAAGCTTTCCGCCGAGAACCCCGGCCATCCCGTCCCCATTGACCTGGTGACCACCTCCGGCTCCGGTCTCGATCCTGACATCACGCCCGATGCCGCTTACTTTCAGGCGCCCCGCGTTGCCAAGGCTCGCGGCATCTCTGAGGACAGGATCCGCCTGCTCATCCAGCAGAACATTACGCCTCGTCAGTTAGGGTTCCTCGGCGAACCCCGCGTTAACGTCCTGGACCTGAACCTCGCGCTCGACAACCTCGCCAAATAGGTTCCAGCAGATCGGCTTCCCCGCCACAAGAAGGCGATAGAGGATCAACCCCTCTATCGCTTTTTTGCTTGATGGCTCAAATGAATATCCATCTTGCTCCGGCAAGGAGGCTCCTGCGCTCAGAATCGACGAAAACGGGGCCTAAATCGCCCCAAACGAGGGCTTTTTGCGGGGAATATGTTTACCATTAAGACAACAGGGCAGCAACGAGGACTTTCCGCTAATCTAATGATTCTAATACTTTTATTGCTTCTTTCATGCCCGGGGATGCACTCCGGGAACAGGCATTCTTGGTGGGGGGGGNNGGGCTATCTTCGGCAAACAGCCGCAGCGCAAATGCCGGAGCGGAATGTTGGAGCCGAGCCCCGATACAAAGTCACAAAGTTTCCGGCCAAAAACAGGTTGGCCCTTCCCGAAGGAAGAGCCAACGCTCCACGCTGATTAATTTGACTAGTTCACCGTAACGTTAAACGTGATCGTGGGTGTCGGAGTCACAGTGGGGTTTCCGATGCCGCTTACAGTAAAGGTGTAGGTACCGGTAGCGGTCCCTGGATCGCTGTTACCACCACCACCACTGCCGCCGCTGCCCCCGCCACCGCAACCGGCCAGGCTACCCAGGGCCACCATCAGCACCAGCATGCCAAGCATCGAACGCCAACTCCGCCGACGTGCTGGAATCCCCAGGAACACCAGGAATGCGAGGACCGCACCGCCGCCCGCACCAACCCATCCTCTGCCGTGTCCCGTTGCCTTGGGAAGCACCAGGTCGGCGATCACCGCGGATGTGCTTACCGTAAAGGCTCCGCCCGATCCCATAGCCACCGATCCACTCGGTCCCACGCAGCTCGGAGCATCCCCGTATCCATTCGATGGTCCCGCTGTCTGTGCGCAAGTCAGTTGCACCGTTCCCGTCGCCGGATATCCATTCTGCCCGGTAGCAGTAATAGTCGCGCTGGTCGAGCCACCAGGGCTTGAGATTGTGCCTGGAGCCGTGGTCACTGATAGCGTGAACGTCGACTCAGTTACCGTGATATTCGCTGTATTGCTTGCGGTGCCGTAATTCGAGTCTCCGCTATAGGTGACGGTCAAGGTGTCGCTTCCGGCGCTAAGACTGGTACCCGGAACGCTGAAACTGTAAGTGCCGGTGTTTGAGAGCGTCACGGCCGCGGAGGTGTAACTTCCGCTCGTCAGCGTAACCGTTCCGGTTGGAGTTGGGCCAGTGCCGCTCACCGAGCCGGTCACCGTGAGAGTCGCATTCGAATTCAGGGTGCTCGACCCGGGAGTCACTGTCACTGAGGCGAGCAGCTTGGCCGCGGCCGTCACGGTGACCGTACTCTGGCCGCTTGTTGCACCGTAGGTTCCATCTCCACTGTAGTTGGCCGTGAGTGTGTCGGTTCCAGCGCTGAGGGTTCCGCCGGAGATGGTAAACGTGTAGCTGCCGCTCGAGTTAAGCGACTTCGCGGAAGACGTGTAGCCGCCGGCCGCCAGTGTCGACGGTGTCGACAGTGTCACCGTGCCTGTCGGCGTTATTCCGCCACTGGGCGAGCTGGCCACCGTGACCGTCACACTCAAGAGCTGGCTAGAAGGCAAAGTGGTTGGCGAGGGCGCCACGCTCACTGTCGCCTTTGCGGCGCCTTGGACAGCTGGCCAGGCATTTACCACGTTGGCCACGTTCAGCGATCCCAGGCCAGTGGCCAAGTCGTACCCAGTTCCCGCGCTATAGCCGGTCAGGATACCGAGCCCGTAAGTGGAATCGGAATACCCGAAGGTGGACTGAGTCGCTGTGCAATTTGTGGTCTTGTCGTAGGCATCGCAGGGCACGGCGTTCGTTTGCTGGTCGATGTCGTTGAAGAGGCATGAACTGCTTGTATTCACGGTCTCCGCGCTGCAATTCGAATAAGTCTGGCTGGCTGCCAGCTTGTAGAGTTCTGTGTTGGGGCTTCCCTGAGCCGCACCTGTCTTCTGGTTGACTAGCGCCATCACGCCTGCCATGGCCGGGGTTGCAACGGAGGTTCCGCCTACCTCCTGGTAAAACGGCTCGGTGTATGTGGAATAGCTGCAGGCCGCTACCTGCGAGACGCAGATCAGGTAGGCGCTGCTCGAGATAAAGCCATCAGAGGCGAAGAAGGATACATCCGGAAGATCGCGCACTCCGTCCGTTGGAATACCCGGAACACCTGCTTGCCAGCTCGGTTTAGGCCAACCGCTTCCTGCGCTGGTGGGTTGGACAGCAATCGAACCCTGGGCCGTGCCTGTGTCGGGGTTGGTGGTGGCGCCAGTGCTGGTGGCGCCTACGCTGCACCCAGTCATTTCGCCGGTGCTGGCATTAGTAACCGCGTTGCCCACCACGCACCCGCTGGCGCCGCCGCTGCCGCCAGTAGTGCTCACGGCATATTCAAGGTAGGGGTACTGAATCGTAAGGCCCGGGACTCCGCCTTGGTAGCCATTGTAGCTATAGTCGTAAATGAAATTGCAGGCCTGTTCCGTGCTCGTTATGTCCGACGAAGGGATACTGTAGATCGCATTCGCGGCGTCCTGAACCCATTTCAGTGTAAGGGGGTTGGCGCAGGTCTCGTTCCATGGAACTTCAGGAATGTAGCCGGTGGCGTTGCTCTGCCCGGCGCTCGCGTTATTCGCTGCACTCCAGTAGCTCCCTGCGGCGCATTCGGTGAAAGCGGCGGTGTCGATGTTGCACCAGTTGAAATCCGTCCCTCCCACCGCCGTGTTCCACGGAGTAGAGGCAAGCCCGCTGACCGTAAGGCCGGACTCCGCCACGTAGCTCCCGTCATCGCAGGATGCCGAGCCCGAGTCTCCAGCAGCTACAAAAACCGCGATCCCTTCGGCCGCCGCCTGCTGCCAGAGGTCGTAGTACTCAACATTGCCGGCGGTGCCGATGCCCAATTCGCACTCGCCATAGCTGACGTTCATGATGTGAACGCCATAGACAGGAGATGAGGAGGTGCCTACGTTGTTGACGATGTAACTTTCCGAATCATAGAGATTGTCGTCGGATGCCGAGGCTGGGTAAGAGGCGACCAAAACAATCTGCGCGTTCTTGGCGATCGATGCAGACCATTCCACATCCAGCGAATTCTCGGTGAGATCGCCGATGCCGCAAGGGTTGCTCGGATACGGGAGCGTCCCGGTCGTGTCAGTGCAGACCGTCAGCGGCTGTTTGTTACCTGAGACGCGGATCGGCGTGTTGGCCGGGAGGTTGGTTGGCAGCCCAAAGGCGGAGCGAAATATTGCAACGTCGTTGTGACCGTTAGCTCCAGTCTCCCCCGTTTGCCCCACATCGATGTCGCTGGTTCCGGCGATGGCGATGGTCTGGCCGGTTCCGTCGATCGGCGAACTTTTATTCCACAGCGGAAGAATGTTGTAAATGGTGGCGAAGTCGTATGGCCCCACGTCCTCTTCAAGGTAAGCGCTTGTGCCTGAACCTGCGTTGATGCCGAACTGGGGTCGAGCTGTCGCTGTCCGGGGTCCGCCGCTGAGCAGAGAACCAATCGCCGCGCCGCCCAGAGTTGGGCGCACACCAGTTCCGCTCGGCGTAGAGTTCGAAGCCGTGGTGCTCGAAATCCTCTGCCATTTCCCAGTCGCGGCGTCCCGCGTAACCACGCTCCCCAAATGGTGCGCCGGCTTCGGGAAGAAGTTGTGCAGCGCCTTCACGCCCACCACCACCGGCGTCAGCGCCGCCGGAATCTGCGGGTCGGTCATGTTGCCGATATGCGGCACGCCCTTCACGGTCAGGTTATGAATTTCAGTGTGGAACGTACTCTGAACCTGTCCGGCCGTGCCGCTGAAGCGGATCGACATG
>PLFY01000041.1:0-34434 GCA_003138365.1 Acidobacteriaceae bacterium | reverse complement strand
CGGCTCAGCACCAGGATCAAGTCGGTCATCGGAAGGTTGGCGCTCACCAGGCCAAGATCGTTCTTGGCGTTTGCCGCAGGATGAGTGTTGCCTTTGAGCGTTACAAGCTGGCTTTCATCTATGGCGTTGACGATGCGAATAGTGGGTGCGAACTGCTGAGACATTGCCGCTGTTGCGCAGAGCAACGCGCTGGCCAAGAGGCGTAGTGGAAACAAACGCAGGGGAAACGGACGCAGGGGACGCATAGTGGTTTTCCTAGACCCTTCCTTCGGGGAAGAACCCCCGAACAAACGAAAAGTTGCGGTTCCAATCAAATAAACCTGGGTCGCTTACCCATGCATCGACCCGAACCGAAACTCAACCCGGATGACAGTTTCGTCGTCCTCGACTCTCGGACTCTCGTACAGCGAGTTACAAACAACCTGCCAAACTCGCAAAATCCGCAAGCGCCCGAGAAACTCTGAATCGTGGAATACCTCAGCCCAGATCATGCCCACCAGCCTGTGGCAGAAGTCGCAGTCTGGCGGAAAGCATCCCTCAGCGGCTAAAGCCCCATTGATTCCTGAGGCTTTATGGCACGACTAAAGTCGTGCCCTTTCAAAACCAGACTTCCACCAGAGGCTGCTACAGGTCTTGCAGCCACTGGAAAACAAGATCGAAGCCAAATGAAGAAGAAGTTATGAGGGAATTCCCTTCCTTCCGGTAAAAAGGAACGGAAGTAGTCAACCTCGTTAGACGGCAATCAACAAAAAAGGTTGACCGCCGCGACGGAACCAAGAAACGCCTCCAGCGGACCACCGGACCAAGTGATCCGCCAAGGGAGTCAGTATGCTCCGGCAGAGAACCGGAGGCTTTACGGTTGCCGGCCCCTCAAAGGGGGCCCGATCGCAACGGGTGAAAGTAAAAGCAAGAACAAAAGCAAAGACCTCGCCATGCAAACATCGCGGTCGCAGTACAGGCAAATCGAGGCAGGGCAAGCTCCCGGAACTGTCAAACTTCTGCTGCCATCCCGGCAAGGCCGGGGATATCCCTTTTGGATCAGGACACGGAAAATGCTACTTCACAGGCAGCATGATCGACTGTGCCAGAGTGATCTTCCCCTCCAGTTGCGGATCGGCTGAAGAACGACTGACGTGGACCGTAAAGGATCCCGCGTCGCCATGCCATGCAGCCGCCTTTTCGTCGTACCAGGTGAAGGAACGCGCATCGAGCGGAACCGTCACGTGCCGGGTTTGCCCTGGATCGAGCACGACCCTTGCAAAGCCCTTCAGTTCCTGGGGAGGCCGGGGGACCTGCGGGTGATCTTCGCCGATGTAGACCTGGGCCACATCGGCCCCAGCCTTTGTGCCCGTATTGGTGACATCAAAACCAACCTCGTATGCACCGGCCCCGGCAGCCGGTTGGATGGCAAGATTCGAGTATTTGAAGCTGGTATAGGAAAGTCCGAACCCGAACGGGAACAGAGGCTTCACGCCGTTGTGCTCGTAGCCGCGATAGCCTACAAACACGTCGTCCTTGTACGGGATTGTCAGCGTTCCCGCGTGGGATAGTAGTACGCGAAGGACGGATTGTCCTTCAGGCTCTTCTCCCAACTGATGGGCAAGCGTCCCGAGGGATTCACATCGCCGAACAACACCTCGGCCAGCGCCGTGCCGCCTTCCTCGCCCGGATACCAGTTCTGCAGCAGCGCAGCTACGCGATCGATCCAGCGTGAAGCATCCACGCTTCCGCCCGCCGTAACGGTGACGACGGTGTTCGGATTTGCGGCTGCGATCTTCTCGATCAGTTCATCCTGGCCCGGAGGCAACTGGAACTCGCGATCCGCGCCTTCGGTCTCGATGTCAGCGTTGTATCCGACAGCCACAATCACCGCATCGGCCTTCTTCGCCATATCGATGGCCGACTGGTTTACCAGCGTTCCCTCTGGCGCAATACCGATCTTCAACGTTCCCTCGCCAAATTGCGGCGCGCCGAGTACCTCCAGCACCACCTTATGCGGACCGGGAGTGAGGGGCACAACCCTTTGCGCCAGCGCAAACTTTGGAATTTCCGAGTGGTCGATTACGGCCTGCCCATCGATCAGCAGCCGGTACTTGCCCTGGTTCTCAACAAAGACCACAAAGTTGCCCGGCGCGCGGGCAAAGTAATAGCCCGTCCACCGGCTGTAGCGTTGCGGGCCACCCATGCTCATAAAGGCCATCAACTGTTCCGGAGTAATCGAATTGATCATCTCGGCCATATCCGGATTGTCCAGCATGTTTTGGCCGCTGTTGGCGGTCATTTCCGTCCGGGTTGCCACTGGCGTGCCGGTGAACTGGGGATTGTCGAAGGTCTCCACCGTCAAGCCGGGCACAAACTTGTCCGGAGCCAGCATGAAGCCTGAGCGCATGGCCAGGATCGACAATTTGGGAACACCTCGGTCGTAGAGAACGTTGACGCCCACACCCAACCGGTCGCTGATCCCCTTCAGAGCACTCACCTCGGAGAATGTAGGCACCTGCCCGCTGCCGCCGGCTGTCGGAATCGCGGGAAATGCGTCCGGCCCGATCACCGCGATGGTCTTCACTTTGTTGGGGTCCAGCGGCAGCAATCCGCTCCCGTTCTTCAACAGGACAATCGCCTCGCGCGCGCCTTGCAGCGCAGCAATCCGTCCCTGCTGGCTGTAGCGCGGAATGCTCTCGTCGAGCGGATCGTGGCTGATCCAGCCGAAGCGGTATCCGTCGCGAAGCAGGCGGCGGATCTTGTCGTCGATCACCGACTCCTTGACCTTGCCTTCCTTAACAGCAGGCAGAAGGGTCTTTTCGTTCATGTAGACGCCGAACGGCATCTCCAGGTCCAGGCCGCCGTTGGCCGCGGCCACGCCGTCATGCGTGGCCGTCCAGTCTGACATCATGACCCCGTCAAACCCCCACTGCTGCTTGGCGATCTCGACGTTCAGGTGGTAGTTGGCGGTGGCGTGTTCGCCGTTCAACAGGTTGTAGGAATCCATGATCGACCCAACGTGAGCCTTGCGAACCGCAGCCTCAAAGGCCGGAAGATAGATCTCCCTCAGCGCCCGCTCGCTCACGACTGAATCCGACGTGAAGCGGAAATATTCGGAGTTGTTGGCCGCATAGTGCTTGATGGTGGCGCTCACTCCCTGCGACTGGACTCCGTCGATGTAGCCCACGGCGGTTTCGCCCGCGAGAAACGGGTCTTCGCCAAAGTACTCGAAGTTACGGCCGTTCAAAGGATCGCGGTAGATGTTGACCCCAGGGCCGAGCAGGAAGCTGGCGCCGCGGGAGCGCGCATCGCGGCCAATCTGCGTGCCGATCTCCACGGCAAGGTCGCGGTCCCAACTGGCTGCGAGGCCGATGCCGGCCGCGTATGCCGTGGAAGGTGGCGGAATGTGCGCGCCAACCGGGCCGTCGCTCATCCTGAAGGCCGGAATCCCCAGCCGTTGCAGGCCCGTCGAAGCCATCATGCTCGATCCCGAAAGCATGTGGATCTTCTCTTCCAGGGTCAGCTTGGAAATGGTGTCGTTGATCTTCTTTTCGTCGCCGGCACTCTGCGCTTGGGCAAACGCCGCGCCAGACAGGACTGTGCAAAACAGGACGGATAAGGACAAAAACCGGCTCAGTGAGACGGTACGCGGCCTCACCGCTTTCATAGCTTGCTGCATGTTGCCTCCTGGTACTCGAACTCGACAATTCTAGTGCAAAGGCCTCGGTTCTGGCCGGCTTTCGGCAGCTACTTTGGAGATCGCGGCGCCTGGCAAGCGGCTGCGCGGCGATCTTTAGAAAAACGTTTTTGCAGTTCGTTCAGATAAGGCGGTTTGCCCATGCGCCTGGCCGCATTTTCTTTCGATTGAGCGGATGGTCGCGCTCGCCGCTCCGGGGGCTGTAATATTGGTATTCGTTTGGAGCACAAAGAAACTCGTGCAGCCTGGGGAAACGTACCAAGATGGTATTTGATATGCAAGATCAAAATTGCAATAGACAACTCGTGTCTCTATCGAATACTATTCCTATTTTGAATTGCCTTTCCGATTGAGCTACCTATGCGCGCGTCGCTTTTTATTACGTGCTACAACGATACGCTCTTCCCGGAGACGGGCCGCGCTGTGGTCAGTCTGCTGGAGAGGCTTGGAGTTTCACTCGACTTTCATCCCAAACAAACCTGTTGCGGCCAGATGCACGCCAACACCGGCTTCCGGGGCGAGGCGTTCTCTCAAGCCAAGCGCCTGGTCCGGCTCTACCAGGAGGCCGAGACCGTGGTCATTCCCTCCTCATCCTGCGTCGCCATGATTCGCGATCAGTACCCCGGCCTCTTCGAGGAGCTGGGCAATGAGTCCCTGCGCCGGGAATTTGCGGCCCTGCTGCCCAGGGTCTACGAGTTGAGCGAGTTCCTCATCGACCGGCTGGGTGTGGAAGATGTGGGCGCCACGTTCCCCCATCGCGTGACCTACCACGCCAGTTGCCACGGCGTGCGCGCGCTGCACCTTGGCGACCGGCCCTATCGCCTGCTCCGCAAGGTGCGCTCGCTTACGCAGATGCCGCTGCCCAATGTCGACCGCTGCTGCGGTTTCGGCGGGACATTCTCGGTCAAGAATGCCGAAGTCTCGTCCGCGATGCTCGCCGTCAAGCTTGAAGACATCGTGGCCACAGGCGCCGAATACTGTACCGCTCTCGACAACAGTTGCCTCATGCACCTCGGCGGGGCCATGCACCGGCAATATGTGGGGATGAAGACCATCCACCTGGCTGAGATTCTGGCCAGCACAGAAGCCTCTCCCGCGGAGGCGACGGTATGAGCCATCTAGCCACAGCCCAGCCGGCCATGCCTCACCCGGACCTGGACCCACTGTCCGCGCCACCATTCCCGAAGGCCGCATTGCCCATCCTGCGCAACCCGCAACTGCGTCATAACGTGGCCCACGCCATTGACGTAATCCAGGCAAAGCGCGCCAAACTGGTAACAGAAAAAGCCGACTGGCAGGAACTGCGTTCGGCGGCATCGGCCATCCGCGCGCAGGCCCTTGAAAACCTCGGCGCCTACCTCGAAGAATTTGAAACCCGCTGCACGGCTGCCGGAGGCACGGTTCACTGGGCCGCCGACGCTGCTGAGGCACGGCAGACGATCCTCGACCTGCTGCGGCAGGAGAACGCCAGCGAAGTGATCAAGATCAAGACCATGACTTCGGCCGAGATTCAGTTGAATCCCTTTCTGGAAGCCGCGGGCGTCAGCGTCTTCGAGACCGATCTGGCCGAAATCATTCTTCAATTGGGCGATGACGAGCCCTCGCACATCGTGGTTCCGGCGCTGCACGTCAATCGCAGCCAGGTGCGCGAGATATTTGCGCGGCGCATGGGTCTGAAAGACCTCTCCGACGATCCGCACGCACTCACCGCCGCGGCGCGCACTTATCTCCGCCAGAAGTTCCTGAACATTCCCACGGCCATCGGCGGCGCCAACTTCCTGGTCGCTGAGACAGGGTCTGTCGCGGTGGTCGAGTCAGAAGGCAACGGCCGCATGTGCCTCACCTTGCCCCGCACCATGATTACACTGGCCGGGATTGAGAAAGTGCTGCCCCGCTTCCAGGACCTCGAGGTGATGCTTCAGGTGCTTGCGCGTTCCGCTACCGGCGAGCGGATGAACCCCTACACCTCGCTCTGGACCGGCGTCACGCCAGGGGACGGTCCGCAGCGCTTTCATGTGGTTCTGCTTGACAATGGCCGCTCGTCAATACTTTCCCGAACGAAGGAGCGCCAGACACTGAAGTGCATCCGTTGCGCCGCCTGCATGAACGCCTGCCCCGTCTATCGCCAGACTGGCGGCCACGCTTATGGTTCGGTCTATCCCGGACCCATTGGAGCCATTCTCACTCCGCAATTGATGCAGATGCACCACGCGCAGTCGCTGCCCTTCGCTTCGTCGCTTTGCGGCGCCTGCTACGAGGTCTGCCCGGTCAAAATCAACATTCCCGAGGTGCTGCTTGAGCTGCGCGCCCAAGTGGTCAACCAGGAGCGCCACCAGTTCGCTCGCCTTCTCGACCCCATGTATCTCGGCATGAAAATCGCAAATCTGCTTTTTCAAAAAGCATGGCGATTCCATCTGGCTCAGCGTCTTGGGCGCATCGGCGCACGTCTCTTTACACAGAGAGACGGATGGATTCACTCGCTGCCCAGCATCGGCGCCAAATGGACCCAGACTCGCGATCTCCGCGCTCTTTCCAGCCAGACCTTCCACGAATGGTGGGCGGCGCGAAAAGGGGAGGCAAAATGAGCGCGACAGTTTCGACGCCGGGCTCAACACCGGGCCCAGCCTCAGGCCAATCCCGTAAGCGGATTCTCGACCGCGTCCGCTCCGCGACACACGGCTCGGGCCATGGATTTGCCGAGCCTGCGGACGCCTATGCGGCTCTGCCCCGCACCTATGTCCGCCGTGGAACCCTCACCGCTGAAGCCCGGCTTGCGCTCATGATCGAGCGGCTCCGGGAGTACGACGCCGAGGTTATCGAATGCACGCCGGCAAACCTTGTGGCCTCCATCGCCGCCCAGCTCACGGCCAGCGGCAAACACACTTTTGCCGCACCGGAAGGATTGAATTCAGACTGGCTTGTCCCAGGCTTCGACTGGAAAGCGGATCACAGGCTCACCACCGCTGAGATTGAACAGGCCGAAGGCGTTGTCACCGCTTGCTTTTGCGGGGTCGCCGATTCGGGCACCATTGTCCTCCACCACTCCCCGGCCGAAGGCCGGCGCGTGCTCACTCTGCTCCCCGACTGGTACCTGTGCATTCTCCGCGCCAGTCAGGTCGTTGAGACGCTGCCGGAGTACTTTGACCGTTGCACGCAGCCTCCCGTGCTGGTTACCTGGATCTCAGGGCCCAGCGCCACGGCAGACATTGAAATGACGCGCATCAAGGGCGTCCATGGACCGCGCTTTCTCCATGTGATCCTGGTGAGGGACGAGATTTGATCAGAGCGTATTTCAAAAACGGCTTGGCAAATGGGGGCTGCAATCCCGCATGGGCTGAACAGGCTGCGGAAAAAGGCATGTTCTGTGTCAAGAGCGGCGAGTTAGCCCCCGCTGAGGCGGGGATAGCGAGTTAGCAGGTTAGCGGCGGCATCGCCGGACGCAGTTTCATCCTCCGCGGGTCGGCAACGCCGGTGGACGACTGACACAAGGCTGGTTGAGGCACATACGAACGCTGATGAGGAATTTGAAACACGCTTTAGGAACGACATTTGACTTTTCGCCGGGCAAATCGTCCCGGCAAGGGGTAATCATGAAGCATTCAGAATCCGCTACCTTCGACTTGGCTGTTCAAGCGCTGGACTCGTTCCAGATCGAGATTCCCTCCTGGGGATTCGCCAACACCGGTACGCGCTTTGGCAAGTTCGTCCAGGCAGCCGCCGCCTCCACCATCGAGGAAAAGTTCGCCGACGCAGCCGAGGTAAACCGCCTTACCGGCGTGACCCCCACCCTCGCTCTCCACGTACTGTGGGATCTGCCTAACGGCATCACCGATGTCCCCGAGGTGAAGGAACTGGAGCGCCGCTTCGCATTGCGCGCCGGGTCCATCAATCCGAACCTGTTTCAGGACCAGGAGTACAAGTTCGGTTCCCTGTGCAACCCCTCGGCGGAGATCCGCAAACAGGCCGTAGACCACGTTTTGGATTCCATCGAGATCGCCAAGCGGCTCGGGTGCCGCGATGTCTCCCTGTGGCTGCCCGACGGTTCCAACTATCCCGGCTCGCAGAGCATTCGCAAGCGCATCGGCTGGCTTGAGGAAGCCTTGCGCGCCTCCCATGACCATCTCGACCCCGGCCAGCGCCTGCTCATCGAATACAAGCCATTCGAGCCGGCCTTCTATCACACCGACATCGCCGACTGGGGCATGTCCTCGCACTTCGCGCGTGAGGCCGGACCGCAAGCTCGCGTCCTGGTGGACACCGGTCACCATTATTCCTCGCAGAACATCGAGCAGATCGTCGCGTGGCTGCTCCACACCGGCCTGCTCGGCGGCTTCCACTTCAATGACCGGCGCTACGCCGACGACGACCTGACCCTGGGCTCGATTGACCCCTACCAGATCTTCCGGATCTTCCACGAGATCCACGCTGCCACCACCGATGGGCTGGCCCACGATATCGCCTTCATGATCGACCAGAGCCACAACCTCAAGGGCAAGATTGAGGCCTCGATTCAGACCGTAGTCACCGCGCAGGAACTCTGGCTCAAGGCCGCACTCGTGGATCGCGATCAGTTGGCCATGCATCAGCAATCCTGTAACCTGGTGGCCGCCGAGGAGCTTTTCCGCGGCGCTTTCTGGACCGACGTGCGCCCGCTCGCCGCAGCCTGGCGAGTTACCCGCGGCCTGCCCGCCGATCCCTTGGCAGCTCTCTACGCGAGCGGCTATGTGGAACGCGCCGCCGAGGAACGCGGAAGCCGCCACTCAGCAGTGAGCAGCTACGCCTGAAATGAGGTATTCTAACTCGCGTGCAGTTTCGCTATTGAAATTGCAGACGGAGATAACGGATTGCCCAAGACCAAGATCAAACGGCTGTACCTGATTCCCATTCTGTCCAAGGCGCTCGATGTGCTCGAACTGCTGGAGCAGAACCATACCACTGTGACTTTGGAGGATGTTTACCAGAAAACGCAGATCTCCAAGACCAGCGTTTACCGAATTCTCAAGACGCTGGTCCACCGCGGCTACGTGGCCCAGGGACAAAACGGCCTGTACCGGCTTGTTTCCCGGCCCCGGCGCCTGCGCTTCGGTTTTGCGGCACAGAGCGCCGAGATGCCCTTCTCTGTCGCCGTGGCTCAGAGCATTACTGCCGCCGCGGCCGCATCCGGCGTGGAATTGATCATGCTCGATAACCGCTACGACGCCGACGTTGCCGTTCAGAACGCCGAGAAATTTGTCGCCAAGCGCGTGGACCTGGCGATCGAGTTCCAGGTGGAGGAACATGTGGCGCCCCGTGTGGCGCACATCTTCAAAAAGGCTGACATTCCCCTGGTCGCCATCGACGTGCCCCACCCTAATTCGACTTATTTTGGCGTGGATAACTTCGAGGTCGGCTTCGAAGCCGGTTCCATCCTCGCCCAGCACGCTCTGCGCAAGTGGAAGGGCAAAGTGGACTGGGTACTCGGAGTCGGATTCTCTGAGGCAGGCAGCTTTGTGCAGAACCGGATCACCGGCGCCTTCGATGGGATTCGCGACCGGCTCAAGGATATTCCCGCCGACCGCTTCCTGCAGATCGAGGGCAGGGGCATGCGTCAGCCCAGCAAATTGGCCGTGGCGGAGTTCCTGCGCAACCATCGGAAAGGCGAGCGCATCCTGGTGGCCGCCGCCACCGACACCAGCGCCCTGGGTGTCCTTGATGCTGCCCGCGAGTCGGGTCGAGAGGCGGACTTCGCCATCGCCGGTCAGGACTGCATCCCCGAGGTGCTGGAAGAGATGCGGTCCGGCACCAGCGCGCTCATCGGCTCCATCTCGCACGAAGTCGAATCCTACGGGCCAAGGCTTATCCAACTGGGCATTGCGCTGCTGCGCGGCTACACGGTGCCGCCGTATAACTATGTGCGGCACAAGGCAGTGACGCCGGAGACGCTCGGCGCTGACAGCGCCGAAGGATGATGATTCTCTCAGAACCTGTTTAAGAACTCGGCTGGACATGGGACAACGGTAGGTCAGGGCTTCAGCCCTGATATTCAGGCCGCTAAGAATGGCGGCCTTCGGGCTGTTTTGAGAGGCTGGACGATCGATCGATGGGTCTTCATTTCCGACTGCTTAGTTTCGTATAAGAAAGCTATTCTCTATTGCATTTCGATGTGATATATTGGCTAAGTTGCATCTAATCCTCGTACAGTGGTGTTTATGACTTTGGCATCGGTTGCTTCCCCTACATTGAAGTTCCTTGAAGATCGCTGGGACACCAGCGTCGCCGCTACCCTTGACGAACCGGAGCTCCTGCGCTATCGCTCCAACCTGCTCGGTTCCGATCTGCGCATCACCAACTTTGCCGGCGGCAACACAAGTTCCAAAGTCCCTCAGATCGACCCCCTCACCGGCGGCACTGTCGAGGTTCTGTGGGTCAAGGGCTCTGGCGGCGACCTGGGCGGCATCAAACGTACCGGCTTCGCCACCCTCTACCAGGAGAAGCTGCTGGCTCTGGAACGCATCTACAAGGGTGTCGACAGCGAAGACGACATGGTTGCCATGTATGCGCTCTGCGCCTTCCGCAACAATCCCGTTGCCGCCTCGATCGATACACCGCTGCACGGCTTTCTTCCCTTCCCCCACGTGGATCATCTTCACCCCGACTGGGGCATTGCCCTGGCCGCATCCGCCAACGGCAAGGCCAAGATGGAGGAGTTCAACCGCGAGTTCAATCACTCCCTGGTCTGGGTTCCCTGGCAGCGTCCCGGTTTTGAATTGGGCTTGATGATGCGCCAGGCAGTCCAGGAGAATCCCGGCTGCGACGGGATCGTGCTCGGCGGCCATGGCCTGTTCACCTGGGGCCAGACTCAGCGCGAGTGCTACCTGAACACCCTGACCGTCATCGACCAGATCGGCCAGTTTATTCATCGCCACGGAATCGGGAAAACGCGCTTCGGCGGCGAACTGGTTCCAGCTCGTGCCGAGCGCTCGCAACGCGCCGTCCAGATCGCCCCTTACCTGCGCGGCCAGGTCAGCACCCAGAACCGCTGGATCTCCAGCTTCACCGACGCTCCCGACGTGCTTCAGTTCGTTAACTCAGTCCACGCAAAGGATCTCGCCTTCCTTGGCACAAGTTGCCCGGATCACTTTATCCGCACCAAAATTCGGCCGCTGTTTGTGCCGTGGGCACCTGGCGAAGACCTGGCCCAGCTCAAAAAGAACATCGCCGCTTCCCTCGCCGAATACCGCGAGCAATACCGCGCGTATTACCACTCGTTCGCGACCCCTGACTCGCCCGCTCTTCGCGATACGAACCCGGCCATTGTCCTCATTCCCGGCCTCGGCATGTTCAGCTTCGGCAAGAACAAGACTGAAGCCCGCATCACCGGCGAGTTCTACACCAACGCCATTCATGTGATGGAAGGCGCCACCCTGCTTGCGGAAGGCGAAGTCAAGGGCACACTCCCCCAGTGCGGCGAAGGTATGGCCCCGGACAGCTTCAAGGTGTTTTCCAACTACGTCGCCCTCCCGGCCATCGAGGCCTTTCGCATCGAATATTGGGCCATGGAAGAAGCCAAAATCCGCCGACAGCCTCCGGAAAAGGAGCTCAGCCGCCGCATTGCTCTGGTAGTCGGCGGCGGCAGCGGCATTGGGCGCGAGGTCGCCTTCCTGGCCGCCGCCCGCGGAGCACACGTGGTTGTAGCCGACCGCGACGAAGCTTCGGCGGCCCGCGTCGCCGGCGAACTCCAGGCCGTTACCTCAAAAGAATTCGTCACCAGCACCCCGGTCGACATTCGCAGCCGCAAGGCCATCGTAAAGGCGCTCCAGGCCACGGTCGCGGCCTTCGGTGGCGTAGACATTCTGATTAACACCGCGGCTCTTTTTCCTTCCTCGCCGGACGGCGTCATACCCGACGCGATGTGGGCCACCACGTTCGATATCAACGTGACCGCCAACTACCTGCTCGCGGATGAGACGGCAAAGATCTTTGCCGAGCAGGCTCTTGACGCCTCGATCGTATTCACCAGCTCAGCAAACGCGGTGGTCCCCAAGCGTGGCAGCGAGGCCTACGACGTCAGCAAGGCGGCACTCTCGCACCTGGTCCGCGCACTCGCCGTCTCACTGGCGCCGCGCGTCCGGGTCAATGGCGTCAGCCCGGCAGCTGTCGTGAAAGGCTCCACCATGTTCCCCCGCGACCGCGTCCGCGCCTCGCTCACCAAATACAACATTCCATTCGATGAATCTCTCAGCGACGATGAGCTGCGGGACCTCCTGGCCGGCTTCTATGCCGAGCGCACCCTCACCCGGCAACCCATCGATCCGTCCGACTGCGCGGAAGCCATTCTCTTTTTGGCCAGCCCGCGTACCCGCTGCACAACCGGCCACTTGATTCCCGTCGACGGAGGCCTTGCCGAGGCGATTTTGCGTTAGACTTGAATGTGAACCTACCTGCTTCTATGCAAGAACCTGCACGGATTGCCATTGATTTAGGCGCCGAAAGCTGCCGCGTCTCCCTGCTTCGCTGGGTAGGCGGAGTTCCTTCGATTGAAGTCATCCATCGCGTCCCCAACGGCCCCGTGCGTCGCGGAGCAGCTCTTCACTGGCCCCTCGATACAATCCTTGCAGGGCTGGAAGAGGGCCTCCGCAAAGCCGCACAGGCAGCACTCGAGGGCATTGCTTCTATCGCCGTGGATAGTTGGGGAGTCGACTACGTTCGCCTTGCCCCCGACGGTTCCCCGCTCGGTGAGCCCTTCTGCTACCGGGATGAGCGCTCCGTAGCAACCAAAGAGGCGGCCGACCGTGTGCTCCCGCCGTTCGAGCTCTACCAGCACACTGGCGCTCTCCCGCTCCGCATCAACACCGTCTACCAATTGCTGGCCGACCCTGCCGACGGAATCGATCCCCACGCTCCCTGGGTCACGATGCCCGAGTATGTCCTTTATTGGCTTGGCGGCCGCCGCGTTGCCGAATACACCCACGCCACCCACACCGGCCTGGTCGACTTGAAAACCGGCGAATGGGCTTCGGGCCTGTTCCGCATGCTCAATCTCCCCCTCGACGCCGCTCCGCCGATTGTTCGCGCTGGAACCATTGTTGGCCGCGTGCAGGGGCCGCTGGCCTCTCTCGATGCCTTCCGCGCAACCCAGCTCATTGTGCCTGCCTGTCACGATACCGCCTCGGCCATCGCGGGAATTCCCACCGGCCTCAGCTCCACTGCCTACATCTGCTCCGGTACCTGGTCGCTCGTTGGCACCCTCACAGACGCGCCAGTCACAACACGCGAGGCCTTCGACGCCCGCTACACCAACCTCGGCGCTGCGACCGGCGAGCTCTGCTTCCACACGCTGGTCAACGGGATGTGGCTGCTGAAGCAATGCATGGACTCATGGAGTGCCGAGGGCCGCGTTTGGAACATTGAAGACCTGATCGCGCAGGCAGCTTCCTCCGGGTTTCCCGGAATCATCAACGTGGACGCAGAGCCCCTGCTGCTTGACTCCGACATGCCGGAGCGCATCAACCATCAGTTGTGGCGACGCCGCTGGGCCACCATTCCCGACGTTGCCGGAAACGAGCCTGTGTTTGCTCGCGTCATCTTTGAGAGCCTTGCCGCGCGCTATGCAACTGCACTCGAAAACCTGGAAGAGATGCTGGGCCGGAAGCTCGAGCGAATCCACATCCTGGGCGGCGCCAGCCGCAACAAGCTGCTCACCGAGCTGACCGCGCAACGGACCGGCCTGCCCGTCGAAATCGGAGAGACGGAAAGCTCCACGATCGGCAACTTCGCCGTCCAACTCGCCGCCAGCCAGACAGAAGGCGCGCCACTCACCCCCGAATCTGTCCGCCAGTGGGCCAAAATTCTCTGCCAAGCCTAGAGCCTGTACCAGCTCGCTACGGCGTCCCGTTCCCGTGCACCTGCTGTTCCTGGGGGGCGTACACCGGCGCCTGGTTGGAGATCTTGTAGGTCTGACCCGTGTTCGTATTCATCACCGTCTTCTGATCCAGCGCATAGTCCACCCAATCCGAAGCCGCCGTGGTTCGCGCATTGGTGCTCGCCTGGGCATTCGCCATCGAACTGTCCGTCCGTTGCTGCATGGCATCCATGAACTCGTTATGCATCTGCTGTTGCACGGCAGCCTGACGGCGGTACCCATCCTGCTGGGCCTGGAAATTCCTATTCGAATTGTCGAGGTAAGTTTGGTTCAATTGCCGCACGTTTTGCTCGAAGCGCTGTTCAGACGCAGCCCGCTGGTCGGCAAAGCGCTTCATCCAGGCATCGCCCCATTCCTTGTTCTGCTTGCCGCCCATCGCCGGGTCGTCCCACAGCCGCAGCACAGCGGCAAACTGGTTTTCAGGAGCGGTCACGTAGCCAGAGCTCGCCGTGCATTTTCCTGAAATCGTTGCTGATTTCCTCGGCATGCCGGCCGAGGCGGTCTGGAAGCCCGGGGGGGGAGCCTCAGTACAGTAGAGCAGCACGGCCAAGCGCCCTTCCATGGAGACTCCATTTCGTTTGTAGCGAACCGTTGCGGCCGCTCCGTCCGCGGTGTTGTGAGGCGGCGGCAGATTGTGCGCTGCATAGAAGTTCGCTGCAGGGGCAGGATGCTGGGCAAAACCGTCTCTCCATTGCTTCACCGCCTTCGCCAATCCATCGGGCATGGGCGCGTCGCCTATATAGTCAACCCGCATCGTGATTGACAGGTACTTCAGAAAATCCTGCGCGCTCATCGGTTTGTCGAGAGGCAGGCATCCGGTCTTCGGCCTGGGGCCATCGCCATAGGCCCACACCATTTGCGGAAGTGCCTCGCCGAAGCTCTGCCCGTCCTCGCTGGTCGCGCGAAATACCGCGCTAAATCCAGAGTCGCAGGCGTCCACGCCGCCTTGCAGCAGAATCCCCTGAAACTTCCACTTCGCGGGGATGGTGACGTAAAACGCGGTCTTGTTGTCCATCGTGGGATCGACGATGTTCGCCGTGCGCGTCCCGCCATCGGAAGTTGCGCCCTCGCCGGAGGAGCCGCTGCTTGCCCCGCCATTCGCACCCTCCCCAGCGCTCGCGGCCGATGTTTGCAGCGGCCCTTTGCAGCCGAAGAAGGTGAGTGCAATTAGAATCGTTGCCAGTCTTCCTTTGGTAGTCATTGTCGATATCCTCCGCGTTGTTGAAGCGCCGTTAAGGGTTCTTGAAGCCAGCAGCTTTTTGAGCAATCCAGACCGCTGGCTTCGCTTCCATTGCAGATTTCGGCCTTAATATTGCGTCCCATCCCCATGCACTTGCACTTGGCTCGTTCCCGGCGTCACCTGGTTTCCGGTCTTGTAGATCACCCCGGTATTGGTATCCATCAGTGTCCTCCGGTCCAGCGAGTAGTCCACCATGTCCGATGCCATGGTGTGGTTGCTGTTGGCAATCCGCGCTGCGTTCGCCATCGACCTGTCGGTGCCCTCCTGCATGGTCTGCAGGAACTGGTTATGCGCCTGCTGCTGCACTGCGGCTTGATCCTTATACATTTGCTGGCGCGCCGCAAACGCATTGTTCGACTCATTCAGGAAGGCGTTGGTTCTCGCCTGCACCTCATTGGCGTAACGCTGGCTATAGATCGCAACCCAGTCGTCAAGCTCCTTGTGCCTGCCCATTCCCGGACCACTCCAAATCTTGATGACTTCGGCAAACTGGTTCTCCGGTGCGGTGATGTATGTGACCACCGCATCGCAGTGCCCACCCTCCGGGCCAGGCCTGGCATTCTGCTGACCAGCATAACCCCGGCCCCCGTTCGGAGCAGCCTGGTTCCCCGCCGGGTGATACTGGCTGCAAAACAGGCCCGCCTGCACACTCCCCATCATGTTCAACGATCCGTTCTTGAAACGCACGGTGGCCCTGGCCGTCGTCCACATCCCGCCCGGGTACGGTGCAGGGCCCGAATATCCGGGGACCGGTTGCTCCTGCAGAAACTCCACCTGCAGGACCGTGGTCATGTACTTCACAAACTCCAGGGCGCTGACCTGCTTGTCGAATGGCAGGCATCCACCCGGGTTTCTAGAACCCGCATACAGGTTTCCCCACACAAAGCCCATCCGCGGCATTACTTCCACAAAGCTGCGCCCATCCGGGCTTGTCGCCCGGAACACTTCAGAGGTATCTGTGCAGGGGCCCTTTGGAACCAGCACGCCACGGAAGCGCCATGACGCCGGGATCTGGACGGGCATCACCCTCATGTTGTTCATCGTCGGGTCGGTGATGTACTCAATGCGCGTGCCCCCAACTGTCGAGGACTGGCCACTGGCCCCGTCGCCCGGCGCTACGCCGCTCGCACCCTCCCCAGCGCTGGCGGCCGATGTTTGCAACGGCCCTTTGCAGCCGAAGAAGGTGAGTGCGATCAGGATCGTTGCCAGTCTTCCTTTGGTAGTCATGGTGGATAACCTCCGTGGTTGTGACACTTGGTTAAAGGGCTTTGAAGCCGGCCTCTGTTTGAGCAGACCGGACGGCGGCCTTCGCTTGCTTTGAGTCTTACTACGGCGTCCCGTTCCCATGCACCTGCTGCAGAGATCCTCCCACCGTCACCTGATTGGATATCTTTCCGATGCGCCCGGTATTCGTGTCCATCACCGTTTGCCGGTCCAGCGAATAGTCCACCCAGTCCGACGCTGACGTCGATCGCGCATTCATGCTGTCCGCCGTCCTCTGCATCGACATATCCGTCCCGCGCTGCAAAGTATTCATGAAATCCTCGTGCATCTGCTGCTGCACGGCCTGGCTGTGCGCAAATTGCTGCCGCTGCGCCGCGAGGGATGCCTCGGATTGCGCAGCCATCCCCGCCACAATCCGAGCAGTCTGCTCCTTGTTCCGCTGCACCCACGCATCGCTCCACGCGGGCTCGGGCCGCCCACCCATGTGTTCCGAGTCCCACGCATGCATCAAGCCCGCAAACTGGTTCTCAGGCGCTGAGAAGTAGGTGACTCCCCCCGAGCATTTATTGGAAGTGGAAGGAGCCCTGTCGGGCACTCCGCGAACTCCTGACCGCATCCCGGGAAAGTTCAGCTGCCCGCAAATCAATGTTCCGCGCAACTCGCCCATCACCGTCGTCGACCCGTTCTTCGAGCGGACCCTAGCCCGAGCCAGCTCCATGCGAGGCCCGGAACTGGCATTGCCCCCGTAGTAGCCAGCGGCCTTCTCCCCCTGCCCTTGAACAGCCGCCAGATCCTCAGCCGGCACCTGCTCGTCGCCTACGTAATCCAGGTGCATGGTCGCCGCAAGATATTTCAGGAAATTCTGGGCGCTCATCGGCCCCGAAAGCGGCAAGCAGCTATTCTCCTTGCGAGGGGCCGCTGGCCCTGTTCCCCAGGACCAACCCAGCACAGGCAGCCGCTCCACTTTGCTTTGCCCGTCTGGACTCTTCGCCCGATAGACCACAAATGGACCCGACGTGCAGTCGCCACTCGGCATCAGGATGCCGTCAAAGCGCCACCCGGCGGGAATCGTAATGGCAAAGGCGTTCATGTTGTTCATCGACGGGTCGGGAATGTGCTGCACCTGCGTGCCTCCACCAATCCCCGATCCACTTGCGGACGCGCTGCTCACGCCTTCCCCGGAAGGCGCGGCACTTCCGCCATCTCCCTCGCTCGCCGCCGATGTTTGCACCGGCCCTTTGCAACCGAAGAATGTGAGTGCAATCAGAATTGTTGCCAGTCTCGCTTTGGTACTCATCGTTGTTGACCTCCTGTGTCATGAGAATTCTTGCAAATGTCTAAATCTGAACTGGGTTGCACGCGGCCGCCGAGGGAAAGCAGCGGCCTCGTCGAATCGAATCTCACCACGGTGTTCCGTTCCCATGCACTTGCACGTCGGGCCCTGTGGGCGTGTATTGGTTCGATATCTTGTTGACTTGCCCCGTGTTCGTATTCAGCACCGTCTGCCGGTCCAGCGCAAAGTCTACCCAGTCCGAGGTCGATGTTTCTCGCGCCTGCATGTTTGCAGCCTGTCCTGCCATGAAGTGCTCATGGCCCTCCTGCATGGTCTGCATGAACTGGTCGTGCATTTGCTGTTGCACCGCCATGGAGTGCGCAAACTGCTGTGCGTTCGCCTGCCGCTGCGCCGCCGCAGCCTGGTTCATTGAGGAGATCCGCTCCTCAGACTGCTGGTTGTTCCGGTTAAGCCACGCCTGCACCCACGCATCCACAGGCTTCGTTCCCATCCCGGGCGCGTCCCATTGCCGCATCAACCCGGCAATCTTCGCATCCGGTGCGGTGTAATACGTAACCGACGCCAAGCATTTGTCCGTTACCGACCCTGGACCCTGAACGATCTGAGCAGGATGGCCTGGCGCCCATTTGGAAAGCCCCTGCTGGCCCGCCCACTTGGTCTCCGTGCAATCCACCATCACGTCCAGAACCCCTTTCATCGGCAGAGATCCCCGGTTGTAACTGACCGCCGCGCGCGCCAGTTGCCGCTGCTGCTTGGGAGGCTCGGTATGCATGGCCGCGTACTTGCCGGCATAGGCCGCCTGGGCGTCACTCATTGCCTTCTGCGCCTTCGCTTCCTCCGCTGCGGGAACCTGCGCGGGTCCGTCATAATGCACGTTCATCGTCGTCGCCATGTACTGGAGGAATTCCTGTGCGCTCATCGGCTTCTGCATCGGCAGGCAGTCGGTCTTGGGCGCATAACCGATCATCGGCCCCTGACCCCATTGCCACGCCAGCGTCGGCATCCGCTCCACCATGCTCTGCCCGTCTGGGCTCACCGCGCGAAACACGCCAAAGGGAGTTGGAGCGCAGGCGCCACCTTGCATAAACACGCTGTCAAACTTCCAATTCGCCGGAATCGTGACGGAAATCGCGTTCATGCCCAAAGACGGGTCGTTGATATAGTCCACGCGTGTCCCGCCTGTAGACGAGGACGCGGCTGCCGCGCCATCACCGGACGAACCGCCGCTTGCGTTGTCTCCGGCGCTTGCCGCCGATGTTTGCACCGGCCCTTTGCAGCCGAAGATGGTAAGCGCGATAAGAATTGTTGCCAGTCTTCCCTTGGTGCCCATTTTTTGAAACCCCCCGGGGTGCTGATAAGCTCCTGCTTCCTGTGAATGATGGCCGCTGCTGGCCGGACGAGCGTAGGCAAGCAGCGGCTGGCTGAATCGTGTTTCTATGGCTGACCGTTGCCGTGCACCTGTTGCAGAGACCCCCCAACGGTTACCTGGTTGGGAACCTTGTAGATTGTCCCCGTGGTTGTATCCATCACTGTTTGCCGGTTCAGCGAATAGTCGACCATGTCGGACGCCGCCGTGGTGCGCGCATTCATGCTCGCATTGGCATTGGCAATCGAGCCGTTGGTGCTGTCCTGCATGGTCTGGAGGAACTGGTCGTGCATCTGCTGCTGCATCTGCATGGTGCGCGCAATCGCATCGTGTTGCGCCTTGAACCTCGCATCCGCGCCCGCAATCATTGCGCCATTCATCTGGTTTCCCTGGTCGGCCTTGCGCTTGACCCATGCCCAGCCCCAATCGTTGTTGGTATGGGGTCCCATTGCGGGCGGGGCCCATAGCCGCGTAACCGCCGCCAACTGTCCTTCAGGAGCAGCCATGAAAAGCACCGCCCCGGTACACCTGTCTGTCGACGTCGCAGGCCGGTCGGGCATGCCGCGCAGGATCGAATGAAAGCCTGGGAAGTTCCGCACTGCGCAATCCACTGAGACCTTCAGCCGCCCTTGCATCGCCACAGAGTCCTTCTGGTAGTGAACCATGCCCTGGGCCAGGTCCGGTGTGGACCCGGGCGCAGCGTATTTCTGCGCCTCCGCCACATCCGATGCCGGAACTTGCTCGTCGCTCACGCCTCCCAGATTCATCTGCTTGGCGACCATGCGCAGCAGATTCTGCGCAGGTACCGGTCCATTAATGGGCAGACACCCGGTTGTGGGTTTGGGCCCCGTTCCATATGCCCAAAGCATCACCGGCAACTGCTCGATCATGCTCTTGCCGTCTGGGCTCGATGCCCGCCACACGCCGAACGCGTTCGAGTCGCAGGTCTCCAGCCCGCCCTGAAACAGCGTTCCCTGAAACTTCCAGTTCGCTGGCACCGTGACCGAAAACGCGACCATGTTGTTCATTGTGGTGTCCATCACGTTTTCTGAGCGCGTTCCTCCGCCAAAAGCCGCGGCCAAAATTCCGCCTCCGGACGACCCGCCGCTCCCACCATCCCCTGAGCTTGCCGCCGATGTTTGCACCGGCCCTTTACAGCCGAAGAAGGTAATTGCGATCAGAATCGTTGCTAGTCTTCCTTTGGTTCCCATCATTGATATCCTCCGTGGGCTTGGTAGCCGTTGATTGGTTTTTGAAAGTCTTTGACGGCGTTGGAAATCAGCTCCGTCTTCGCCAGGCCGGCAAACCAGACGGGGGCGTGCCGGTCAGGGGAATCTCTTGTATGGTTCGCGCGTTCCATGGAAAAAACGCCTCAAGCTGCCCTACCCAAGGGCGCTCAGAGGATTTCCATCGGGGTGCGCCCATGATAACCCTCCCTGGACAGAAGGCGCTAACTGGTGGGTAAATGCGTCAGGAATCTGTAGATCGAATATGTTTCTGCTGTTTTTTTGAAGTATTTGTTCTCTATGTGCCCTTTTCCCATATCCATCACGGAAAAACGGCAACCCCGCCTACCGCCCGGTCAATCCGCTCCAGCGCCTCCGCAGGCAGCTTTACCCCAACCGCTCGCACATTGTCCGCAACCTGCTCAGGCCGCGAAGCCCCGATAATCGCCGATGCCACCTCCGGACGCCGGAGCACCCAGGCCAGCGCCATCTGCGCCATGGTCAGGCCAAGATCCGCCGCAATCGGTTTGAGTTGTGAAACCGCCTCCAGCAGGTAGTCCGACCGGAAATGCCTTCCCGCAGTCTCCATGAACACGTTCATGGCCTCGCTGGCTGCGCGACTACCGGGCGGCGGAGGCTGGCCGGGCGCATATTTCCCGCTCAAGACACCGTGCGCCAGAGGGGAAAAGACCAGGTTCCCGATTCCGTGGCGCGCACAGGCCGGGAAAACAGCGGCTTCCGGCTTTCGCCAAAGCATTGAATATTGCGGCTGGCTGGACGAAAACGCCATCAGCCCAGTCCCGCCTGTAATCGCAGCCGCCGCATCGATCTGCTCCGCAGTCCACTCGCTGAAGCCGATGGCCCGCACTTTGCCCGCCTTCACAGCCATGTCAAACGCGGTTAGCGTCTCATCGAGCGGCGTCTCCTTGTCATATCGGTGGCACTGGTAAAGGTCTATCGTATCCACACCCAGCCGCTGCAGCGAGCGGTCCAGTTGCTTCTGGATCTGTCCGGCTGAAAGCCCCCTGTCCGGCTCTCCGCCGACCGGAAAATACAGCTTTGTCGCGACCATGAACCGGTCCCGTGGATAGGCCTTCAGCGCCTCGCCCAGCACTCGCTCGGCCTCGCCGGCTCCATACTGGTTTGCCGTATCGAAGAGAGTAATCCCGTGGTCCACCGCCGCATGAATGCACTGGATCGCCTGCTCCCGCCCGATCCCTCCAGCCACCGTCAGCCACGTCCCGAAGCTCAACTCCGAAACTTCCAGCGGCCCGTAACCCAATCGACGATATTGCAAAATTGCTCCCTCTCGGTGATCCATATTCCTACCCTGCGCATCTTTTTCATCTCATTTGCATACTTTTCTTCCAAGATGCATAATAATCAACATATGAGCATCGCCACCCAACCCTCGGCAGTCATTGACCATCCCCCCAGGCGCGGCGGTGCTGTCAATGCTCCCCGCCGGAAGATTGCTTCCCGTAGAACCACCATAACTCTCACTGCAGAGGCACAGGAAATCGTCGAACGCTTCAAGAGCGCCAGCGGCAAATCCACCAGCGCGGCGATCGATCAAATCATCCAGCGCAGCGATCCGAAGCCTTCCCGTCTCAAGGTGAGCGACATCGGCCTTCTGGTCCTCGATGTGCCCTTTCGCCACGTGAACGTCACTCTTGAAGACGTTAAGAGGGCGGAGGACGAGATGGACCGCGAGTACGTAGAACGCTTGATGCGTCGCAAGGAAGAGCCTGCCTCCAAGGGGAACAGCAGGGGACGACGGAAATGACCTTCCTGCTCGACGTGAATCTGCTTTTCGTCCTCCATCAGCCCCTCCATCCGGATTACAAACACGTCGATAGATGGTTCCGGCCGGGAGCCGGCAAGGCCTTTGCCACCTGCCCGATAACTCAATCGGGAATGATGCGTTTATTGCTCCAGGGAATCGCCGGGTTAGACCCATTCGATATGCAAGAGGCCCGCGACGCCTTGCAACGCTTCGTCCAACTTCCAGGCCACGTCTTCTGGACAGATACTCCCGCCTACTTGGACAGCACCAAATCCATCTTTGCGCGAATGCAAGGCCACCGCCAAACCACCGATGCCTATTTACTCGGCCTAGCCATCCGCAACAAGGGCAAGCTCGCCACCTTGGACCGCGGAATCCGCCACTTGGCCGGCAATGAGTTTTCCGCCAACCTGGAATTAATCGAGACCTGATCCCTTCTCTTGCGCCAGCCGCACTTTCAAATGGAGAATTCTCAACTCAATGCAATAGACCATGCAGACCTTACCGGATAGACACATATTTCGATAAGGTTGCGTCGAAGCGCGCCGGACGTCACCCGCCGCCTTCACCCCAGCGCCTGCACCGTCCCTTTGCCGACGAGTTCTTCGACGCGCTCCACCCAGCCGCGATCCGCAGCCACGCTCATTCCTTCCGGCTCGAGAATCACCGCAAACTCGCCCTTCTTCTCCAGATGCAGCATCACCTTCCCCGGTCCCGGCGCCGCGTCTGCCGCACTCTTCAGTCCCGCAAACATCTCCTCCGTTGCCCGCTCCAGGTTGATTCGGATGCGCACGCCGACGGGTAGCTTCACCTGCACCTCTTCCAGCGACACAATCGAACTCACCGCAATCTTCGGCGCCGCATCTTCATCGCCCATGAGCACGCCGCGCAGCAGCACTGGCGCCTCCATCTTCAATTGCCCTTGTAACTTTTCATAGTCCCGCGAAAAACAGATCAGGTCGATCTTGCCGGTTGCGTCCTCCAGCGCTGCCTGGGCATAGAGTTTTTGGTCGCGCTTGCTTTTCTGCACCCGCAATCCGAGAATCATCCCCGCCACTTGAATCTCGTCCGCCGGGTCCGCCTGCGTGCCCCAGCGCTTCTCCGGCGGTTTCCGTTCCAGCGCTTCCGCCGTCGAAATCACGCCCATCAAATTGCGCAGCTTTTCCGCATACTTATCCAGCGGATGCCCTGAGACAAAGAAGCCCAGCACCTCCTTTTCATTGGCCAGCCGCTCACCT
This sequence comes from Acidobacteriaceae bacterium, assembly GCA_003138365.1. GTDB lineage: Bacteria > Acidobacteriota > Terriglobia > Terriglobales > Acidobacteriaceae > Telmatobacter. The sequence continues at coordinate 11,480 of PLFY01000041.1, read as the reverse complement.
TCCTCCCAATCCGCAACGCGCGGCAGGTCGTCCACTCCACGTGCCGCCTTTGGACCCTCATCGAACAGCCCAAACAGCCCGCTCTGTCCCTGCGCCGCGTCCTTTTGAGCCTTTTGCGCCCGCTCCATCGCCTTGTCCACCGCTTTCATCAGCGAAGCGCGACCGCCCAGCGAATCCAGCGCACCCGCCTTGATCAGCGATTGAATTACACGCGAGTTCATCACCCGCAGATCGACCTTCTCGCAAAACTCCCACAGGCTTTTGAACCGCCCGCCAACCTCCTCGCGCGCCTTCAAAATCGACTCGATCGCATTCCCGCCCACGTTCTTCACCGCCGCCAGACCAAACCGAATCGCCTCGCCATCGGGGGTAATATGCGGCGTAAACTGCGCACCGGATGTCTGCACGTCCGGCGGCTCCACGCGGATGCCCATCTCTTTGCATTCGGCGATATATTTCACCACATTCTCCGGCTTCGATGTCTCTGAAGTCAGCAGCGCCGCCATAAACTCCACCGGATAATGGGTTTTCAAGTAAGCCGTCTGATAAGCCACAAGAGCATACGCTGCCGAGTGCGACTTGTTGAACCCGTACTCGGAGAACTTCGCCATCTGCTCGAAGATCTCGCCCACCGCGTTCTTGTTATAGCCAAGCTCAGCCGCTCCGCCGAGGAAGCGGTCTTTCTGCTCGGCCATCCCCTCCTTGCTCTTTTTGCCCATGGCGCGGCGTAGTTTGTCAGCCTCACCAAGCGAGTAGCTGGCCAGCAACTGCGCAATCTGCATCACCTGCTCCTGGTAGACGATGACGCCGAGAGAATCTTTCAGCAGCCCCTCAAGCTCCGGAAGCATGTACTCGACCTTGCGACGGCCCCACTTGCGCTCGATGAAATCGTCGATCATCGCCATTGGACCGGGCCGGTAGAGTGCATTCAGTGCAGTCAGTTCCTCCACGCTGTCCGGCTTGTAACGCCGCAAAATGTCCCGCATTCCGCTCGACTCAAACTGGAAGATGCCCGAAGTAAGCGCCGAGTGAAACACCTTCTTGAAGGTCTCGTCGTCATCGGGCGGAATCGCTTCGATGTCAACCTTCTCGCCGCGGCTCTGTTCGATCAGCTTAAGGCAATCGTCGATGACGGTGAGCGTCGCGAGGCCCAGGAAATCCATCTTGAGCAGACCCATCTTCTCGACGGACTTCATATCATAGGCAGTCACGATTTCGTCGTTTTTGGTCTTCGACAGCGGCACCAATTCAGTGAGCGGGCGCGGCGCAATGACCACCGCCGAGGCGTGAACACCACTTCCGCGCACCAGGCCTTCGAGCTTCTTCGCGGTGTCGATCAGTTCACGAATGACGGCGTCGCCCTCATATGCTTTCTTCAGTTCCGGCACATCTTCAAGCGCGCGATCGAGGGTCATACCCACTGTGGCCGGAACAAGCTTGGCGATCCGGTCCACGTCGCCATAGGGCATATCGAGCGCGCGACCGCAATCCTTGATGGAAGCCTTCGCGGCCATGGTATTGAACGTGATGATCTGCGCCACCTGCTCGCGCCCATACTTGCGGGTGACGTACTCAATCACCTCTCCCCGCCGGTTCTGGCAAAAGTCCACGTCCACGTCGGGCATGGTCACTCGCTCAGGGTTAAGGAACCGCTCAAACAGCAGCGAGTTCTGCAGCGGGTCAACGTTGGTAATCTCCATGGCATACGCCACCAACGAGCCGGTCGCTGAACCGCGACCCGGTCCCACCGGTATGCCATGGTCGCGAGCATACTTGATGAAATCCCACACGATCAGGAAGTACCCCGCGTACTTCGTCTGCTTGATGACGGCGATCTCGCGATCGAGCCTGGCGTGGTATGCCTCAATGGTCGATCGCAGCACACCGCGCAGCTCGAGCATCCGCACCGACGTCTCCAGGCGTTTCTTCAGTCCTTCGCGGCACACCTCCTCGAAGTAGCTGTCAATGGTGTGTCCCTCAGGAACCGCAAACTCCGGGAACGGATTGTCCACCGCGTGGAGCTTGAAGTTGCACCGCTCCGCAATCTCCATCGTCCGCTGCAATACACCAGGCGAGTCGGGAAAGAGCCGCTCCATTTCGTCGGCGCCCTTTACAAAGAACTGGTCGCTGTCGAAACGGAACCGCTCCTTGTCGTGGACCTTCGATCCCGTCTGCACGCAGAGCATCACGTCGTGCGCGTGCGAGTCCTCCCCGCACAGATAGTGAGAATCATTGGTCGCCACCAGCGGAATCTCCAGCTCCCGCTCCAACCGGAATAGCGCTTCATGAATCTTCTTCTCGTCTTCCAGCCCCTGGTCCTGAATTTCGAGATAGAAGTTACCCTTGCCGAAGATGTCCTGGTACTGCTGCGCTACCCCGCGAGCCTTGTCGTAGTTACCCGCGACTAACTCCTCGCATAACTCGCCGCTGAGGCACCCTGAAAACCCAATCAGCCCCTCAGCATGTTCCGCCAGGTACCGCTTGCTCACGCGAGGCTTGCGATAGAAGCCATGGAGGGAAGCCTCCGAGGTAATGCGAATCAGGTTTCGGTACCCCTCTTCGTTCTCCGCCAGCACCAGCAGGTGATTGTTCTCATCGCCGTCGCCGGGCGCGCGGTGGTCCTCGTTCTTGCAGATATAGAGCTCGCATCCCAGAATCGGCTTGATTCCCTTAGCCTTTGCCGCTTCAAAGAAGTGGACGGCCCCATAAATGTTGCCGTGATCGGTCATGGCGACAGACTTCTGGCCGAGGGCGGCGACGCGGTCAACGAGCTTTTGGACGTCGCAGGCGCCGTCGAGGAGGGAGTATTCGGTATGCAAATGGAGATGCGTAAATTCAGCCATAGGACTACGATTTTAGTCGCCGGGAGGTCTCCACAACCGGGCTGAAAATCGGTTGAAATCCCGGCCAGTTGAGGAAAAACTGGCAAAATGACGGAATCAGGAGCCCAGTTGTATGAAGCATTAGATTGAATCACAGCTTTGAAGACAGCGAGCAAAAGCCGCTTCTCTATGAACGTCAGGATCAGGCCTTCCGAGTCGCGGTAGGGATACGGATTTCTCCGTCCCCCCCGCACAGATCCGGACGAGCGGATTTCCCGCATCCGGCTCCTTCCTCAGGTAATGACGCCCATGCGGCGCAGAGGAAAAGGATGATGGACTCGCGCAGGAGGAAGCCAGTGGTCGATCAAGCGCCGCATCCGATTCCAAGGTACTCGGCCGTTTTGGCTCCGGCGCGACAGCCCTCTGTGCCAAGATGAGTGAGACAAGTAGCCCCTCAACAATTACGGTAGGGCGGGAAAAGAAGTCTCACTTTGATGAACACAAGCAAGACAAGCACTTCTTCCGCTGCGGACGTTTTGTGAAATATGTCAAGAAAACAAGGAACGAACTCCATCCAAACCCTCTGTCTTATACCCATTGGCACAGGGTTTCTCGGCCGTTCCCGCGCCAGATAAGATCAACCGCGGGGAATCGCCGCAATTGCCTCCGAGGCTCCCCCTGGTACATCCCGTTTCTGCGATTGCCCTGTTGTGGGCTACGGTTCAAGAACAACCATGCGCCCTCTTGTTCTATCCTTCTTCCATGAGCCACAGAAGCTTTGCGATCATGGCTATTTGCTTGAGTGTTCCGGCGCTTGGATTTGCCGCGGCGGCTGCACCCACGATAGAACGAGAACCCGATGGCATGGCTGTGCACATGGCCTCCGGCGAACTCCGTATCCAGGTTCTCTCCGACACCGTGGTCCGCATCGAGTTTTCCGGCTCTCCGAGTTTTTTCAGCCGCACCTCGATCGACAGGGTTCCTCTGCCTCCCGCCTCGACCAGTTTCAAGCTCGGCGAATCGCGCGAGGACTTCACCCTGACCACAGCGAAGCTGCGGGTGATTGTCGACCGGGAGACCGGATCTGTGTCATTCTTCGACACTGCCAGGCATCAACTGCTCTCTGAAGTCCCTGGTAGCCGGACCCTGGAGCCCGCCACCGTGCAGGGCGAGAGCACCTTTCACATTCATCAGAAGTGGCGCGAGCAGAAAGACGAGTCTCTCTATGGATTGGGACAGATGCAATTGGGAAGCGTCGATATCAAGGGATATGACCTCGATCTGTGGCAGCACAACACAAACGTGGTGGTGCCGTTTCTTGTCTCGTCGAACGGCTATGGCATCTTCTGGGACAACACTTCCTTCACCCGCTTCGGAGATCTTCGCCCCTTCGAGGCGATTCCCGCGGTCGACTTATATGACGCAGGCGGCGAGCCCGGAGGCCTTACCGTGACGCCGGCGGATGGGTCGGAAACGCCCCGGCAAACCGCGGATATCACTCTTCATCTACGTCCGCATCGCACCCAACCCGATCAGCCTGAGGCCGCGCCCGGCTCCGGGCATTTAACCCGGCAAATCTGGGTTGGCTCGATCCTAGCTCCCACGACCGGCGACTACCAGTTTCAGGCCTACTCCAACGGAGGAATCAAAGTCTGGCTCGACGGCAACCTGGCGATGAACCACTGGCGCCAGAACTGGCTCACGGAACACGACCAGATTCGAGTGCATCTTGAGGCCGGCCACAAATATCCCATCAAGATTGAAAACGATACCGAGGAGGAGAGCACGCTGGAATTCAAGTGGAAGACTCCCGCGCCGGATGCGGACACCTCGCTGTGGTCGCACGTTGGCGATGGCATCGATTACTACTTCGTCTACGGCCCATCGATGGACAAGGTCATCGACGGCTATCGCATGCTAACCGGCAAAGCAACCATGCTGCCCAACTGGGTCTTCGGCCTGTGGCAATCGCGGCAGCGCTATGAAACGGCCGAGCAGTCGCTCGATGTGGTGAAGCAGTTCCGCGAGCGCAAGATTCCCTTCGACAACATCGTGCAGGACTGGCAGTACTGGCGTCCCGATGCCTGGGGCTCCCATGAGTTCGATCCCACGCGCTTTCCCGATCCCGACGCCTGGATCAAGGCCATCCATGACCAGCACGCGCACATGATGATCTCCGTCTGGGGCAAGTTCAATCCCAATACTGAGAACGCGAAAGAGATGGACGCGCAAGGCTATCTCTATCGGTTGAACCTCAAGGAGAACATCAAGGACTGGATTGGCCAGCCCTACACCTTCTACGACGCCTTCAACCCCGGCGCCAGGAAGCTCTTCTGGTCGCAAGTCAATTCGCACCTCTTCCAAAAGGGCGTGGACGCCTGGTGGATGGATGCGACCGAGCCTGATCTGCTGCCGTCTCCGCCCACGCTCGAAGGCCAGCAGACGCACATGCAACCCACCTTCCTCGGAACGGCTTCGCGCATGTTGAACGGTTATGCGCTGGAAAATAGCCTCGGCGTCTACACCGGGCAGCGCGAGGCAGCGCCAAACCAGCGTGTATTCATCCTCACCCGCTCCGGTTTTGCCGGCGAACAGCGCTATTCCACGGTTACGTGGTCGGGAGACACGACATCCACGTGGACTGCAATGGCCAAGCAGATTCCTGCCGGCCTTGGCGCCAGCATCTCGGGCCTACCCTACTGGACGATGGACACCGGCGGCTACACCATGCAGCGGCGGTACGCCAATGAACCGATGAGCGCCGCCGATGAAGAAGAATGGCGCGAGCTCAACGCCCGCTGGTTCGAGCTATCCACCTTCACGCCCATTCTGCGCGTGCACGGCGAACTGCGCGTGCGCGAGATGTGGACCCTCGGCAATGACTCGCCCGCATACAACGCAGAGTTGAAGTTCGATCGCCTGCGTTATGCGTTGTTTCCCTACATCTACTCCATGGCAGGATGGTCCACGCAACAGAGCTACACCATGATGCGTCCGCTGGTGATGGATTTTCCCAGCGACCGCATGGCGCGCGATCTGAACGACGAATACATGTTCGGACCCGCCCTGCTGGTGGCGCCCATAACCCAATACCAACAGCGCGAGCGGCCCGTGTACCTGCCGACAGGCACCACGTGGTACGACTACTGGACCGGCAAGGAGGCTTTGTCGAGCAAGTTCTCCGCGCCCTCGCCGTACGACCAGATTCCTGTGTTTGTGCGCGCAGGATCGATCATTCCCTACGGGCCGGCAATGCAGTATGTCGGGGAAAAACCCTCCGATCCCACCACGCTCTACGTCTACGCGGGAAGCGACGGCCAATTCACGCTCTATGAGGATCAAGGCACAACCTTCGACTACGAAAAGGGCGCATTCACGGAGATTCCCATCCGCTGGAATGACAACACCAATACGCTCTCCATCGGCAAACGAACCGGCTCTTACGAAGGCATGTTGGCTCGCCGCACCTTCCAGGTGGTACTGGTTTCGAGGATGCATCCGGAAGGCTTCTCGTTCACGCCCACACCGCTGAGGAGCGTGCATTACACGGGAGCTGAAATTCACCTGAAGCTGCAATAACCCGCCCCGAAACGCAACTCAGTTGCCGCGGCAAAAAAGGATCACCGTCATGAAGTCATATCATCTGCCCGCTTCCTTATGCCTCCTCGGCGCACTGGTCGCTCCCGCGCAGCTTCCGCAACAGACGCCCTACACCTGGAAGAGCGTCCAGATTGTCGGCGGTGGGTTTGTCGATGGAGTGATCTTTCACCCCACAGCTCCCGGCGTTCGTTATGCCCGCACCGACATGGGTAGCGCCTACCGTTGGGACACCGCCGCGAATCGCTGGCAGCCCATGCTGGATTGGGTGCCCTACAAGGACCTGAATCTGATGGGCATCGAATCCATCGCGCTGGATCCGTCCGATCCCAGGCGCGTCTACCTGGCCTGCGGCACGTATACCAACCCCAGCACGCCCAACGGGGCCATCCTGCGCTCCGATGACAGCGGCCACACCTTCCAGCGCACCGACGTGCCCTTCAAATTTGGAGGCAACGAAGACGGCCGCGGCAACGGCGAGCGCCTTGTCGTCGATCCGCACGACGGCCGCATTTTGTATCTTGGCACACGGCACGACGGACTGTGGCGCTCACAGGATTCCGGCGCAACGTGGACGCGAGTCAGCAGCTTTCCCGATGTCACCGAGGCCGTTCCACCTGCGCCAATCCCCGTTTCCGGCGAGACACCCGAACAGCACTGGCGGCGTATGCCTGTCCGCGGGAGCGGCATCGTTTTCGTCAAATTCGTGCCCACCGCCGGCTCGCAAAATCCGGCCTCGGCCACGCAGACAATTTATGCTGGCGTGTCTCTCATGGGCCGCCCCAACCTCTTTGTCTCCACCGACGGCGGCGCAAGCTGGCAGGACGTGGCGGGTGAGCCGACCAAGTATCGGCCGACCCGCGCCGCTGTCTCCAGCGATGGATTCCTCTACATCGCATACGGCACCGCTCCAGGGCCTTCCCGCATGACCGATGGGGCCGTCTGGAAGCTCAACATCCAAACCGGCGCGTGGACCGACATCACTCCCGACCGTCCCGTTGCGGGCAGCAAGGAGTTCGGCTACGCAGGCGTCTCCGTCGATGCGCAGCATCCGCAGACCGTGATCGCCAGTTCGTTCGGCCGCCCAAAATCCGCAGGGGGCGAAGACATGTTCCGGTCCACGGACGGAGGCGCCACATGGAAGCCCATTTTCGGCGGCGGCGGCGTCTACGATTACAGTCTGGCGCCCTATGTGAAGAGCACCCCCATCCACTGGCTCTTCGACATTGAGATCGATCCAACCAACTCCGACCACGCTGTCTTCACCACCGGCTACGGCGGGTGGGAGACCTTCGACCTGACCGCCTCGGATCGCGGCCAGCCCACGCACTGGAGCATCCTCGCCACGGGTATCGAGGAGACTGTGGCTCTCGAACTCTTGAGCCCCGCCCAAGGCGCTCACCTTATCACCGCCATCGGCGACTATGGCAGCTACGTTCATTGGGACCTGGACCACCCAGCTCCCGAAGGCGCCTCAGCGCCGCCGCGCATGGGCAACACCACCGGCGTGGCTTCCGCGGCCCTGCACCCCGAGATCGTCGTCCGCGTTGGCAATAGCGCCGCGCACAAACCAGGCGAGAACATCGGCTATTCGCTCGATGCGGGCCGCACCTGGAAACCCACCGCTGCCGCGCCCACACCGACGAGCCGCGCTGGAACGATCGCCGTCTCCGCCGACGGAAGCTCTTGGATTTGGACCCCCGAACGCGAAGCGGCCTACGCGACTCAGGACCTGGGCGCAACCTGGACCGCCGCGCAGGGACTTCCCGCTGGCCTTCGCGCCATCGCCGACCCTTTGGACCCGAGATCGTTCTACGCTATCTCTCTCTCCAGCCTCGCTCTTTACCGGAGCAGTGACGGAGGAGCCACGTTCACCGCCCACGAATTTACTTTGCCAGATGCCCCGCCAGCGCCGGCCTTGTCCTCGCGAGGCGACAACCGCGGAGGCCAGGACCGAATCTACGCCACGCCCGGCCGCGCCGCGGAGCTCTGGCTGGGCGCCTTTGACGGCCTCTACCGAGCCATTCCGGCCGACCCACAGGCAAGCGGCAGCGTCTCCTTCGTCGGCCTCCCAGGCGTCGAGGAAATCCACGCCTTCGGCTTTGGCAAGGCAGCGCCAAACCAGTCCTATCCGGCTCTCTACCTAGTCGGAACCGTTCACGGGCAGCCCGGCATCTTTCGGTCCATCGACGAAGCGCGCACGTGGGTCAGAATCAACGACGACCAGCACCAATGGGGACTGGTCCTGCAGATTGCCGGCGACCCTCGACTCTACGGACGAGTCTACATAGGCACGCACGGCCGCGGCGTCTTCTACGGCGACCCCACTCTCTAAGACCTGCGGATACTTACCGGCTCTCTTTCCGAATGAGCCACGTTGAACGCTTCTCTTCGTTGAATGTCTCCATGTCAATATAGTTCCATCCTTGAATGATATTGACGATAATGAGCCTGCCGGCCAACACATCCAAGACTGAGATGTTCGGCCCGAATGCGCCGATGTGGCCATTCTTGAATCGATTCGGCGGCTCGGCGAACCCAATGGCGCCGGTCGCCGGCACGATGGTGATTGAAACCTACCCAGTGCTGGGGATGATTGCGCTCGGCTGGACGCTGCCGGACATGTCGCCACAGTCCCGCCCCGCTGGCCGCCTGCCGAAGTACAACCCCGACCGCAGAAAGAACTTCTCACTCCCAGACTGGCGATACGTCTGCGGGCGGGCATCTGATGAATTCAAGGACCGCACTCTTTCCGGCACACTCACCGCTCATGGCTGGACGCTGTGGGCACCTCTGTTGCAGTCCAACAGGAGATGATGCGCCATGCGGACATCAGAACCACGATGAGCATTTACGGGGACGTTGTAACGGACGAGATGACCACTGCGGGAATCAAAGTCGCTCAACTCGCCTTCCAGGGAAACAGAGCGCAAGCAGAGCGCGGCGGGAGCTAAGTTATTGATTTTTTGGCTCCTCAGGTAGGACTCGAACCTACAACCCTTCGGTTAACAGGGGAATTTTCCGGTTTGCACAGCGTTGCACCGGATTGCACATGCGTTGATTACAAATGACTTACTTGTACTCTCGTTGCACCGCGACGCACCCAAAAGCATGATTTCTCAATCCGAACAGCCACCAAAACAGCCACCACTACCCCCCTTCGGTGTCATAGTTAAATACAGCGAAACATGGGGGTGGGAGACGATGGCAAACGGGACGGTCAAGAAGCCGAAACCGATCAAAGGGGTCTATGAGATGCCTGCCGAGAGTGGCATCTGGTGGATCAACTATTACATAGAGGGCCGGCGATTCCGCGAAAAGGTCGGTCGGCGGTCAGACGCGGTCACTCTCTATCAGCGCCGCAAGACTGATGCCCGGATGGGCGTCAAAATGCCCGAGGTTCGGGCTCGCCGTGCGGTGCTCTTCGAGGAGATCGCGGCGGATGCTCTCGTCTACTCGAAGGAGCACAAAGCCTCGTACCCTGGTGACCGCTCGACAGTCGGGAAGCTCCTCCCCGTCTTTGGCAAGGTTCCCCTCGACGCCATTACGCCGCAGACCATCAAAGCGTACCTGGAGACACGTGATGATCTCACCAAAACGACGATCAACCGCTATCGCGGGACAATATCGATGATCTTCCAGGAGGCCATCCGCAACGGCAAAGCCAAGGCCAACCCTGCTCGGCTGGTGCGCCTCCACCGGGAGGACAACAGCAGGGTCAGATTCGTTACCTATCCGGAAGAGGCAGTCATCCGCGCCATCATTCGCGAGCGGTGCCCGATTCACGAACCCGAGTTAACTTTGGCCCTCGAAACAGGAATGCGGCGGGGAGAGCTGTACTCGCTCGATTGGGACCGCGTCGATCTGGGCCGCAGGCAGCTACTGCTCTTGAAAACCAAGAACGGAACAGCACGCGTGGTGATTCTCACAGCCGCCGCCGTCAGCGCCCTTGAGGAACTACAGAAGCGCCGGAATCCGGATTCGCCCAAAGTCTGCCTTACCCGCTATGGCGAGCCCATGGTCTCGCCCCGAGCCTGGTTCGAGTTGGTCATGGAGGAAGCAGTAAAGAAGAATCCGTCGCTTAAGGACGTTACATGGCACATCTTTCGACACACGTACATCTCGCGCCTCGTCATGGCCGGGGTCGATCTGAGGACAGTACAGGAACTCGCCGGACACAAAGACATCAAGATGACTGTTCGCTATGCTCACCTTGCGCCAGCGCACAAGCTGGCGGCGGTAGACAGACTAGCCGAGTATCGCCGAGAGCAGGAAAAGGCTGAACGCTCAAAGACAACAAGCATCGATTCCGCCGCAGCGTAGCCGATGCCCAGCTATCCTGTGGCGTGTCCGGGACGAGTCTCGAAGATTATCCAGACAGCGTCTGGATAATTCCCTGCTTCCCAAATTGCCCAGACGCCGTCCGGGCTGTCCTTGAGGACGCCGGTCGCATCCTGCGGCAAAACTCGCACCAGTGGTGCGAGTTTTGGCTGATCGGCGTAAATCTCGTAGAACTGTTTCATTCGCCAGAGGTTAGAGGCAGAGAATCCTTCGAGATCTGGAGCCTGACTGAGGAGCCAATCGGACAACTCCCGGACAATCCCTTTGCCCCAACCTCCTTGCGCCACTCTGCTCGACAAGTGCGCGCCAACTGCCCAATAAGTGTCAATCAACGCAACGTTTACGGCCTTATAGGCCTTGGCGCGGCCAGCCCGAATGATGCCAAGCACCTCAGCGAATTCGGAGTCCTTCTTGACCAGTTTCGTGCTCATTCGGCGAGACCCCCCAGCACGGTCATGATCTTAGGTACTGCGTGATGTTCATCTCACAGCACTATGCAGAAAAGGTGTGGCCCACAACCGGCATCATCCCGCCTAACTTGGATAGCTTGCGGATCGGTGGTGATAGGACGAAAACCGCGAGAGTTCGGCAATCGATCGCTTTAATACTCGGCGATTTAGCATCAACCGAACGGTCCGAACCTCTCGAAGCTTCCGAAGCCGCGGCAGTCTAACGGAAACGAACCCAATGGGATAGAGGGCTTCGGCGCTTTCGAGAATT
>PLFY01000147.1 GCA_003138365.1 Acidobacteriaceae bacterium | reverse complement strand
CGCACTTGGCGAAAGGGTGGGAGCCCCCCGGCTTCGCCACCCAACCGTCCGTCTCCCTGCTCCCAGCCATCATGGCCGGTGTTGTGCGCCGTGATAGATGTGCAGGATTTCAACATCGTTATCCTTTACGCGATAAACCACGATATAGGGCAAGCGCGAGAGAACCAGCTCGCGAGTTCCTTCTTCCCGTCCGGGGCGGCCGCGAAAGGGAGTGGAACGCAATGTAAGGATCGTTTGGTAGATTTCGAGAATTGTCGATTGCGAAAACGATGGAAGATGCCGGGCTAGATAATCCCCGATAGATTCCAGATCGTCCGCCGCCGCCGGGGTCCAACGTAGCCGCATCAGATGCTCAGAATTTGGGAGATGCGGGCTTCCATCTCAGCCTCATCGATAAACATCCCCTGGTCTGCCTGGTCGATTCCCTTGCGCACACCGGCGCGGAAGCGCTCATCGTCTTCGATCAGCAGCAGCGCGGCATCCTGCACCAGGCGCGCCGGCGCAACCCCCTCCACGCTGGCGATCTGGCCCAGTCGGGCTTCCTGCTCGGGAGTGAATTGTACTTCCATAGCCAAAGTCTCGCAGCGGCTTTGTGGACTGTCAAGCAAGACTTCCGCCAACTCACTGCTCCCGGGCCGTCTGACGGGTCTTGGCCCGCTTGCCCAATTCAGCGCGGAGCGTGCTCCAGAATTCCGGAGTTGCCTCCTGCGCCTCGCCTTCCAGCAGCGATTCCCCAAAATCTTGATCCCGCATTGCAGAAAATTACTTCCCGTTCGCGCATATTGAAAATAGAAGAGGACGGCGATGAGATTGCACCACGGCCAGCGGAGAAGCAGAAAGATTCGGCGCGCCGTCTACCCTTCTGCCGAGCCGACCCCACCCCCCCTACCCTGTGAAGGTCATTTATCGATCCCTCCATCGCGTGTAACTTGCACGGATTCAAGAGTTTGTAATTCTTACCTGTTGACTTATCAGTAACCGAAAACCGTAGTTTTTGCCCATTTTTCAGCCCCAAAGGGCGCACTTTTAACCAGAAAAGGCCGTTCTTTCGCTGGTTTCGCAATTGACCCATGTCTGGATTTTCAGACCTGGGAGACCACGAGCCTCTTCGCATCGCCAGAAGAAAAAATTTCAAGCCGCCAGCTTCTTCTTCCTCACACGAATCGGTCGAATTAAAATCTCCGCTGGTATCTTGAGCTGCTGATTCAGTTTCTGGATCATGGTCAGCGACAAGGCACGGTCTCTGCGCAGAACCTCATAAACCCGCGTCCGGCTGCCGAGGATTCCGATCAGAGCCTTCTTGTCTACGCCTTGCTGCTCCAGGCGAAACTTGATGGCTTCAATCGGGTCCGGCATATCCATGGGGAAATGCGCCTCTTCGTAGGCCTCCGCCAGCGTGATGAGAATCTCCACACGGTCCCCGTCGGCGGTGCCTTCTGCCGCGCCCCAAAGCCGTTCGATTTCCTTGAGGGCGGCCTCGTGGTCGGCATCAGTTTTGATGGGTTTCAGTTGCATATTGAATCGTCCTCACGTTGATTGCGTCGTACTGCTTGTGCGTTCCCAGCCATTTGATGAAGACCGTGCCTCGCCGATAATCCACAGCGACCGCCAGGCGATAGGCATTTCCCTTGAGATTGAAGACAACCCGATCCGCCCCAACAATGCTTGCATGAGCGTAACTGGCCTTCACGTCGGAAGAATTCTTCCACTCTGCCCGCCGCGCCTCCTGAAACCAGGCGTCGAGTGCAGCCTTCAGAGCACGGTGGTCCTTGTGTCCCTCCAGCCTGTCGAGAAACCGAGTCAACGTGCTTCGGGCAATAATGCGCACACAAACACTGTATCATGTTCCCAATATGGGTACAAGCATGTCTTTTCCGCCCTGTGGCGGGTGGCCCGCATCTGACCAGCCGAAGGTCTCGATTCCGAAACTTGGAAAGGTTCTCAGTCTTCAGTTTTCGTTTTGCGGAAAATAACTCCCAGTTGGCGCACACTGGTATATAGAAGACGAGCAAAGGAAGGCCGCGTCAGCTCTCGTCGGTTGGCCGCAGGTGACGCGCCAGGGACCATTTCAGCTCTTCGATGCCTTGACCCGTTACCGCGGAGATCTGGTGGAACTCCAGCTTCTTGCGCTTGATGTGGGCGGATAACTTCTTTAACTTATCCGGGTTGGCGGAGTCGATCTTGGTGGCGCAGACGATCATGGTCTTGTGTGCCAGTGGGTGCTCGGGCACAGACGGATCGCCGAAGCTGTCGGAGAATGGGTCCAACTCCTTTTCGATCGAGCTGCTGGTGAAGCTGGCCAACTCCTTGTTAATCACTTTGAAGTCTTCGACGGGGTCGGGACGGCCGGAGGCGTCGCTAACATCGACTAAGTGGAGCAGCAGGCGGGTGCGTTCGATGTGGCGGAGGAACTGGACGCCGAGGCCGGAGCCGAGGTGGGCGCCTTCGATGAGGCCCGGCATGTCGGCTACAACGAAGGACTCCTGGTCCGGCTCTTCGCCTACGGTGACTACGCCGAGGTTGGGCTCGAGGGTGGTGAACGGGTAGTCGGCAATCTTGGGCTTGGCGGCGGAGATGCGGGAGATGAGGGTGGACTTGCCGGCGTTGGGGTAGCCGACCAGGCCGACGTCGGCCAGAAGCTTCAATTCCAAACGATAATTGCGTTCCTCGCCAGGCCTTCCGAGCTCGTGCTCGCGCGGGGCCTGGTGGACGCTGGTGGCGAAGTGCTGATTGCCTCGGCCGCCACGGCCGCCTTTGGCGATGACCACCTGCTCGTCGGGGGACTGGAAGTCATGGATGAGTTCGCCGGTGTCCTGGTCGTAAAGGGTTGTGCCTACAGGGACCTGGAGGGTGACCGAGTTGCCGTCGGAGCCGGAGCAATTGGAGCCCATGCCGTGTTCGCCGCGCTGGCCCTTGTGCTCGGGGTTGTAGCGGAAGTGAATAAGGGTGTTGTGGCGCTGGGAGGAGACCATGACGACGTCGCCGCCACGGCCTCCGTCGCCGCCGGAAGGACCGCCGCGGGGAACGAACTTTTCCCGGCGGAAGGCCATGCAGCCGTTGCCGCCGTCGCCGGCTTTGACGCGAATTCTTGCTTCATCGATGAACATGATTGACCGGAGATCAGAGATCGGGGATCAGAGATCAGCTTTCCAATGCGTACTGGCTGGACTAAATCCGATATGCCGTCTTTCCAGTTTACCGAATCAGGCTTACAATCGGTTGCAAGTTCACTTTTGGGCAAAGGTGTCGATTCCGGACCCGCCGGTAGAGCGGGCGGAAAGTAAGCGTGTGTTGCGTTTTCCTACGGTCTGCCGCGAGCGGGTGTCTCGATGGCAGGGATTCAGTGGAGTTGGGCAAAACTGCTGATGGTGGCAGTGCTGCTTGTGGCCGGGGGCCCTGGGCGAGTTGCTGTGGCGCAGGCTTCCGCGGCTGGTTTGGGCGGGGTGATCACGGGCAGGCTTACGGACTTGCACTCGGCGCCGCTGGACGGGGCTACGGTGGTTGTGCGGAATGAGGCCACCGGAGCGGAGGCGCGCACCACAACGGCCAGAAATGGGAGCTACCGGTTTACCGGGCTGGATGCCGGCGAGTACTCGCTCGAGGCGGAAAGTGGACAACTGGGGCGCGGGCGGCTGGAGGGAATCTTTGTGGCCGCCGGGCACGAGGCGCGGGTGCAGACGGCCATGCAGTTTGAAGCCCTTCCGCCAAACCCGATCCAGACTGCGTCCCATCTGCCGATCCAGACTGAGTCTCTTCGGTCCATCCAGGCTGCGTCTCAAGCTATGGCTGTGGTGACCCCGGTGGTGACGGCAACAGTAGCTGCGCAGCCGTTGCAGACGATTTCACTTGCTGGACAGTTGTGGCCTGGACCGGTACGGCCGGAACTGGCGGTGAAGAAGCCTGCGGTTGGGTCGCCGGTGGTGACCGCGGCAATACCTGCTGAGCCGTTGCAGACGCTGGCGTTGACGGGTCAGCTCTTGGGCGAAGAACGCAGTTTGGCCCTGCCTGGTTTTGCCCCAAACAGTTTGGCCCTGATCGAGGCGGCGGGGCGCGCGGCGCAGGCAGCCATGCAGTTTAGCCAGTTGCGGCTCAGGACAGGGCGGGCTGAGACCTTGGTGGCAGCGCGGCGGGAAGTCGATCCGGTGACTCCGGTGGTGACGACGACGGTGACGGGAGCGCAGTTGCAGGCTCTGCCCGTGAGCGGACGCCGTTGGCAGGATTTTGTATTGGATGCGCCCACGGCAGCGAGTTCGCAGGGCGGAACGGCGCAGACTTCACTGCGCGGGGCGGGACAAGAGCCAATTGAAACCACAGTCGATGGCGCCAATACCAGGCTGGCGTTTGGCGGACAGGGCGCGTCGGGGTCAACCGGACAAGCTGGACAAGTTGGGGCGGCCCAGAATGGCATGGGCCAGGCCTGGGCGGGTGGGCACGGATTCGCCGTGGCCGAGGCGGCAATCCGCGAGGTGCGGACGGTTGCCGGCAACGTGGAGGCCGAAGGAGCACACGCCGCCGGCGGACGGATGAACGTGGCGACCGAGCGAGGTTCCAACGGGCTGCATGGGCAAGGATTTCTCTTCGACCGGCAGAATACCTGGGGCGCACAGAACCCGTTTACCCAGTGGGTGAAGGAGACGGCGCCGGCCACTCAGACGACTACGCCGGTATTCACGGCCGAGTCGTATACGCCGCCGGACCACGAGACGACCTGGGGCATGGGCGTGGGCAGCCAGATTCGCAGGGACAAGCTGTTCTGGTTTGCGGCGCTGGACAGCTACCAGCGCAACGATCCGGGGCTGGCAACGGTGAAGACTCCGGATAAGTTCTTCGCCCAGCCTTCAAACGACCAGATGCAGGTGCTGAGCGCTCGGCTCGGCTTGAGCAGCAGCAATCCGGTGGCCGCGGGGCTTGCGGCTTACTCCAAAATGCTGGAAACGCTGGACGGGCTGCTCGGGCCCTCTCCGCGCACGGCAATGCAGTGGGTGGGTTTCAGCCGCATCGACTGGCAGGCTGCGGAGCGGCACCGGTTCACGCTGGAAGGGATTGGCGCAGTGTGGAATTCGCCGGGCGGAGGGCTGACGCGGGTTTCAGAAAGCTATGGGACCAACAGTTTTGGATCGAGCCAAGCCAGCGAGGAGTGGCTGCTGGGACGCTGGGAGGCATTTGTCACGCCGAATCTGCTGGCGGTGACCCAAGGTTCGATGGGGCGCAACATGCAAAGCGCGCGGCCGGAGGCGCCTTCGGCCTTCGAGCAGACGTTTATGAGTCCGAACCTCTGGGGGCAGTTGCCGCAGATGGTGGTGGACTCGCGCTATGGCTTCACCATCGGCAACCCGTCGCGCTTCGGCCAGGGGAGTTACCCTGACGAGCGGCTCTATCAAGCTCAAGAATCGGTGGACTGGGTTCGAGGCAGTCTGCTGGTGAAGGCGGGGTTTGACGTGGGCCATAACTCCGATGTAACTAACTTGTTGCGCAACCAGACCGGGACTTATACCTATTCAAACGTGGAGAATTTCGCTTCAGACGCGCTGGCCTTTGGCGCTTTTGGAACCTCCGGTGAGCTCAACCCCAATAACCAGCACAACTGCGACCAGACGGGCAAGGTTTGGCGCGATACTACGGGCACGCTGCGCGGCCTGGGCTATCTTCCCTGCTATTCGTATTACTCGCAAGTTATCGGTCCCACCGGCTGGCATCTGAGCACCAACGACTGGGCTGGGTACGCGACTACTCAATGGCAACCGAAGAAGCTGCTTGTGGTTTCCGCCGGGCTGCGCTGGGAGCGGGAGCAGTTGCCGCCGCCGATTGCCGCGCTGGACAATCCGGAGCTTCCGCTGACGCGTAAGTTGCCAAGTTTGGGCAATAACTGGGGTCCGAGAGTGAGCCTGGCGCTGGGAAACGCCGAAACTCACTGGCCGGTGCTGCGGCTGGGCTATGGGATGTATTTTGGGCGCACGGAGAACGCAACTGTGGAGACGGCCCTGACCCAGACCGGCAGCCCGAACGGCGACATGAGTTTCTTCATGCGGCCCACGGACAATTTAAACGCCGGTGGGGCTCCGCCGTTTCCTTACGTGCTGACCGGACCGCCGGGCAGCATGGTCAAGCCGGGAGCGGTGGAGTTTGCGCCGGTGTTTCGCAATCCTGAGGTAGATCAGGGTGTGGCGGCGCTGGAGGAATCGCTGCCTGGCCACGTGCAACTGACTGCCAGCGCGATGGTGAGTTTAGGCCGCAGGCTCCCTATCTCGAGCGACACTAACTTCGACTCAGCGGTCAATCCGAGGGCCATTACTTACGGCGTGGTGGATGGGACCGGACTAGGACCGATCAAGACTACGCAGATTACGGTCCCGTTCTATGCTTCGTGGCCGTCGGCGGGTTCGGCAACGGGATTTGTGGGGCGGCTTAACCCTGACTATCAGCAGATTTCGGAGATCATGAGCCGGGCTAACTCGACTTATGAGGCGGCGATGGTCAAGGTTACTCGTTATGGGCGGCGCGGGTTGAGCCTCCACGCCCACTACACTTATGCGCATGCGATGGACTGGAACCCCAACGAGAGCACGACGGTGGCCGGCAGCGACGTGCTGGATCCGGCTAACTTCAGCCAGGAATACGGGACCAGCAATCTGGATATGCGCCACTCGGCGGCGGCGATGCTGATCTATGAGGCGCCCTGGAAGCTGCACGGTCTAGCCGGGCGGCTGGCCAACGGCTGGATGCTGTCGGGGACGGGGCAGTTTCGCAGCGGAATGCCTTACACGATGCGGACAAGCGGCTCGCTGGCCGAGGAGTTCAATGTTGCGACCGGCGTGGCCGTTGTGGGTTTGGGGCCGGGAATGAACGGTTCCGGCGGAGATAACCGAGTATACGGAGTGGGGCGCAACACCTACCGCTATCCGGCCACATGGAAGGCTGACATGCGGTTGGGCAAGAGCTTCGACTTTGGGCACATGCGCCAGTTGGAACTGCTGGCCGAGAGCTTCAACCTTTTCAACCACCAGAACGTGACGGAGCTGGAAACGACCGGCTATTACCTTGAGTCAGGCAGCTTATCGGGCACGCTCCCGACGCTGAATTTTCTCACCGGGTTGAAGGCCAACACGACGGCGTTTGGGCAGCCGCTAAATATCAATGCGACAGACTTCTATCGGGAGCGGCAGATTCAGGTGGGGTTGAGGATGAGGTTTTGAGAGACTAAGGCAGCCAGCCGCAGTTGGGTTCCGGGGCGGTGGTTTTGCCGTCCAGAACGAAGCAGGTGGCGCCGTTGATGTCGGTGCGGTAAGTGCGGATGTGGGCGGCTTGTAACTCGGCTAACACTTCCTGGCGGGGATGCCCGTAGCGGTTGTGGAGGCCGGAGGAGATGACGGCCCACTGCGGGGCTACGCGCGTGAGAAACTCGGGGCGGGTGGAGGTAATGCTGCCGTGATGGCCTACTTTGAGCAGGGTGCTTTGCAGGCCGGGCTCGGCTAACATGGCTTTCTCGATGGGGGCTTCGGCGTCGCCCTCTAACATCACCGACGTTGCGCCGTAGGCCATGTGCAGAACCAGCGAGTCGTTGTTGGTTGGCTCGGGGCCGGGCTGGTAGTCGGGGAAGGGCGCGAGGACGGTGATCTGGGTTGCGCCGAAGGGGAATGCGTCGCCGGCACGGAAGGAGCGGAGGCGGACGTGGAGATTAGCGGCCTCGTCGAGCAGGGCGTTGTAGGCTCCGAAGCGGGGATTGTTGCCGACCCATAACTCGGCGGGATGAAAGTTGCGCAGGACGGCAGGCAGGCCGCCCATGTGGTCGGAGTGGGCGTGGCTGAGGGCCACCGCGTCGAGGTGGCGGATGCCGCGCGACCAGAGAGCCTCGGAGACTACCTCCTCGCCGATGTCGAAGTCTTGCGGGGCTTGGTGGGGTCCGCCGCCAAAGCCGCCGCCATCGACAAGCAGGGTCTTGCCGTCGGGGGTAATCAACAACAAGGAGTCGCCCTGGCCGACGTCGATCGCCTCGAAAAGCAGCGCATTGCGGGGGTGGTCAATCGGCCTGGGGGCTACGGCTGCGAGGGCGGCGAGGAACAGAGCGGCCCAGGCAACATGGCGGGGCCAGCGGGTTCCCGTAGAAACGGCTAATGAGGCCATGGCAATGGCGGCCGCTAGAAGAGCGCAGAAGGCTAACGATTGCCAAAGAAGTGGCGCAGGGATGCGGAAATCTCCAAAGGCCACGGAGCCGAAGAGATGGACCAGGCCGACGCCGAGATGGAGCACCAGTGCGACGAGCATGGCTGGAACGACAGCTGCGGCGGGCCAGACGGCGAGCACGATCAAAGTGAGCAGCGCGGCAGGCATCAGGATGGCAAGCAGCGGCAGGATGAACACGTTGACCGGCAACGCAAAGATGGTGATGCGGTGGAAGTAGACGGCCATGGGAAGGGTCATGGCCAGTTCTACTACGCAGGAGACGACGAGCAACTCGCCTGTGCGGACGACGAACCGGACAGTCCAGGGAAAGATCCGCCGGGCGACGGACTCGGCAAAACGACCGTGGACGGTCGGCTGGAACGCTGCGGCGAAGGCGCCCATCGTGGCGCGGAACAGGAAGAGTTGGGGACCCATATAGTCTTCGTGGGCGGGCGGGTCGGAGTCCGGGGAAGCAGTGCGCCAGGGGTGGATGGCAGTCTGCAACGCTTGAGCAACCATGCGCAGCATGACGCGGAACTGGGCCAGACGCGGAGGCAGCTTGTTGTCGATGGCGATGAGGCGGAGGTCGCGCGTTGCCGTCAGGTAGGGATGGATGGTGGCTTGAAGGATCGGCGCGGCGACGCCGGCGATGGAGATTACGGCGAGGAGCGTCATTTGCAGGCTGGCGTCGAAGAGGCTGCGGGGGCTGACGGCGAGCAGGCAGAGCGCGGCAAATCCGACGGTGTTGAGCGGGCTGCGATCACGGTAGAGGAGGCGGCCAATGAGGTAGAGCATGACCATCCACAGGGAGCGCTGCACAGGCGTGGCGAAGCCGGTGAAGAGCGCGTAGCCGAAGGAGGCAACAATGGTGAGGAGCGTAGCCGGGACGCGGGGAAGACGGAGGCGGCGCGCGGCCCAGAAGATGCAGGCGGCGACGATGGCCAGGTGGAAGCCGGAGACCACGAGCATGTGAAAGGAGCCGGTGCGCTCAAATCCGACGCGGAGGGAATGAGTGAGGTAAGTGCGGTCGCCGGTGACCATTGCGGCGAGCATGGCGGCGTCGTCTGGAGTGAGGCGCAAGGGGACGGGCAGGCGGCGCATGGCCGCGGGCAGGGCAAGCAAGCGGGAACTGGAGGCGTGTTGCAGGGCGTGGACGCGGCAGGCTGGAAAGGCGGCGGGGGATGGGCTCAGTCGTTCGATCCGGTCGATGCTTACGGTGGCGGTGGAGGTGATGCCCTGGTCGACGAGAAAATCCTGACGGCTCCAGACGCCGGGATCATGATAGGTCTCGGGCTGAAGGAGGCGGACGACGGCGCGAAGGCGGTCGCCGCAATGAAAGGGCTGTGGGGTGGGCGGAGCGGGTGCGTTTGCCGGCCAGCGAACGATGAGGCGTACGCCGCCTGCGATCGGGGACTGCGCGTCGTCGGCGTCGGTAACGATTTCCAAGCTGGAGACGCGGAGGTCGATTCTCTGCGAGGGTTGTTGCTCGGGGTCGTTGGCGGCGGGCTCGGAGGGATCGTTGTCGTTGAGGTTTTGCTCGATCTCGCCGCGTAGCGGGCCGGCATCGACGACAGTGCCTTCGACGGTGCGGAGGAGGCCGTCAGAGAGCGTGGCCAGAGCAGGCGCTGGGGCAGGGCGCGGCTCCATTTCCGCGCACCATGCCCCGAGCAGGCACCACAGAAGCGCCAACGGTAGCCAAGCGATGCGGAGTGCGCGCAAGGCGGCCAGGCCGCACAGTACGGCCACCAGCGCCAGCGCCGCCAACACGACACTGGGCCGCAGCCAGAGCCAATTTGTGGCGGCAATGCCGGCGGCAAACAGCCACGCCGCATGGAACAGCGGTACGGCACTCAGGCCGGTGGAAGCTGGGCTGTCGGTGGTTTGCGCGGAAGTGGTGGGCTCAACTGGCATTGCGCCTGAGAATTGGAAAGGCTCTAGGGGGACAAGCCTATCAGGCGCGGCGCAACTGGACCACTGTTTCCAAATGGAAGGTTTGGGGAAAGAGGTCGGCGAGGGTCATGGATTGGATGGTGTAGCCCGAGGCGGTGAGCGGGCGCAGGTCGCGGGCCAGGGTTGCCGGGTCGCAGGAGACGTAGACGAGCGCGGGTGCGGCGACCTCAGCAAGCAGCGCGGTGATGTCTGGGCCGAGGCCAATGCGGGGAGGATCGACGACAACTAAATCTGGTCGAGCTGAATCGACATGCGCTGATTTGCGACTGCGGCGGAGAAAATCGAGGGTCGCGGATCGGACAGCGGTCCCGGTTGTGCCCTTGAGATTCGCGGTGAGCGCCTGGGTTGCGGAGGGGGCGGACTCGACGGCGACTACGCGGTCAAAGCTTGGGGCGAGGCTGCGGGCGAAGAGACCGACGCCGGCGAACAGGTCCCAGGCGAGCGAGCCTTTGTGGCCGGCGATGACTTGCTGGACAAGTGCGTCGACAAGAAAGCGGTTTACCTGGAAGAATGCGCCATGGTCTACGCGATAGTCGAAGCTGGCCGCGCGATAGCTAAGGGAAGGCGCGCCCCATTGGGCTATGGCGTGTGGCGGCTGCGCCGCGTGGCCTTCGGCCAATAACTCTGCGCCTTTGAGCGCGGGAATCTGCTCGTGGATGGCTTGGGCAAAATCGTCGAAGCTTGGCTTTGTCTTTGCCGGATTGGACTGGGCGGGGCTGGCGATGGAGACGCTGGCAAGCAACGCGGTTTCGGTGGCGTCGCAGAAGAGCGCAATCTCAGTGGGTCGCAGGGATGGGGCGAACTGGCGGGCGATTTCCGCAATGGATTTCGCGGAGTTGAGCAGCAGCGGCGCGGCGATGGGGCACTCGCTGACGGGAATCACCGCATTAGAGCGTCGGCCGCGATAGCCGGGGTTTCCGGCCGCATCGAAGGCGAGACGAATGCGATTGCGATAATGCCAGGGCGCGGCGGCCAGGACGTTGATCTCGGTTGAGGTGGTTACGCCGCCGCGCTCCAGGGTTTCCCGCAGGATTGCCTGCTTGAAGGCCAGTTGCGTCTCATAGTTTGTGTGTTGATAGTCGCAGCCGCCACAGGATCCAAAGTGAGAGCAGGCAGGGGCGATTCGCTCGGGAGATGCGGCAACAATTTCGTCGGGGTCGGCGGTGTCGTAGCCACGCTTCTTCTGCGTCACACGCACGCGCACTTGTTCGCCGGGCAATGTAAGCGGCACAAAGACGGCCTTGCCCTCAAGACGAGCGAGGAATGCGCCGCCATAAATCGGCTTTTCGATTTGGACAATCTTCGGTTCGACGGGCTGGGGTTGCGTGGGCTGGGAAGCAACAAGCGGGTGCTGCTGGCGCCCGGGTTGCCTGAGTTTGGCTTCCGCGGGCTGCTTCCGTGGGCGATATTGTTTGTGCGGCTTCATTGCTGGCTCATGTAGAACAGGCTGAGGCGTGGCAGGCAGTAGTGTACCAACAGTTGTTTCTGCACAAACTGCCGCTCCACTTGACGCAGTTGCACGGCGCCCATGCGGCTGCGATAAGGGGCCAGTTCGCGCGCTGCGTGCTCCTTGAGTGCGACGAGGAGTTGTTCCGGAGCTGCGGCGGTCAATGCGGCAAAAAGCTTTTCTTCGAGGACGGTGAGGGTGCGCTCCAGCGCCTCTAAGTCATGAGCCGCAGCGCTATCNNTGAGCCGCAGCGCCGTCGTGGGTCGCGGTGCGGACTTCGGCGGCAAGTTCTCTGAGGCGGACGGCGGTTGCGCTGCACGCTTCGGGAGCGACGGCAGCCGCATCCAGAGCGGCCGCGGCCGATTCAAGATGAGCGGCAACACGCTCCTGCTCGAAACCAGACTCGCGGTTCTCGGTTGGCGTGGCGGCAGTGCCAGCGGCGGCTTCGCGCAGCTCTTCCGCTGCTTCCATCACGGCCTGCGCGCACCAGGCCAGGCCATTGATGCGGCGCATGCGGCCCTTCTTTTGCCGAGCTTCATACTTGTCGAAGGCCGCATCGATGCCGCGCAGGGCCGCGTCCAGCGGAATGCCCGCTTCGCGCCATATCTCGATCAGCGCCCAGTCGAGCGTGGAGAGCAGCAAGAGCGATCCGCGCCGCTGCTGGAAGCGCTCTTCGATCTCGGTGAAGTAGTTGAAGTAGTTGAGCACGGGGCGCCTCACGGCAAAACCGGGGATGCTACTCCCCGAGGAAGGCGGTTCAAGGTTGCCGCTCCCTGATGGTTGCGTCAACGTGGGTGTTGTGCTTCCGGGATGCCTCGTCCCCGGCTTTGCTGTCGTTCGCGCGACTGCGGGGGCGGGCGGTGCGATTGCGCTCGAATAGGATGAGCAGCCCATCGAGCGTGAGCATGTCGTCGATCTCTGAGATGTAGCGTGAGTCCTCAGAGATCTGGCGCGCCAGGCCGCCGGTGGCGATGACACGCGGCTGCGTGCCCAGCTCGGCCACCATGCGCGCAAGGATGCCGTCGACGAGGCCGATGTATCCGTAGTAGAGGCCGCTTTGCAGGTGGGTGACGGTGTTGGTGCCGATGACTTTGGCCGGGCGCCGAATGTCAATGCGGCCCAGCCGCGCCGCGTGCGAGAAGAGCGCATCGGCGCTGATTCCCAGGCCCGGAGCAATGGCGCCACCCAAATACTCGCCGCGTGCGGAGATTACGTCGAAGGTGGTTGCGGTGCCAAAGTCCACCACCACGCAGGGGCCGCCGTAGCGCTCGAATGCGGCGATGGCGTTGACGAGGCGGTCCGCGCCCAATTCCGTCGGATTATCGACAAGCACAGGCATTCCGGTTTTGATGCCCGGCTCAACAAACAGCGGCTGAACGTGAAAGTAGTTCTCGCAGACCTGGCGCAGCGTTGACTCGACCGGCGGCACTACCGAGGAGATGATGATGTGATGCACCTGTCCGGGGGCCATGCCGTTCATCTCGAATAGATTGACGAAGAGCACGCCGTATTCGTCGGCGGTCTGATTGCGGTGAGTTGTGACGCGCCAATGCGCGGCCAGTTCCGGTTTTTCTCCATCAAGCCGGTAGAGGCCCAGCACCGTATTCGTATTGCCGACATCGAGAGCTAGCAACATTGCTTTTGAGTCCTAATCCGCGGCGCGAATGCCGCCGGTTTGCACGATAACCAAGCCATCAACGGTGCGCACCAGCAGAAAACCGTGCTCGTCCAAACCGGCTGTGACGCCGATACACGCTTGCGGGCCGTGAACCTCAACCTGCCGCCCCCGCACCCACGTCGAAGCCTGTTCCACGCGCAAGGGAATCGCCTCGACCGCTGCCGGATCAAGCAGCGCGAGCGTCTCGCACTCCAGCAATTTTAACAGGGAGACGAGCAAGGGCTGGCGCGAGATGCGGCGACCCGGCGCCAGATCGAGAGAAGTTGCGGGCGTGGACAATCCTGGAGCAAAGCTGCGCTGGTGCACGTTGATGCCGATGCCCACCACGGCAAAGGCAACCTCGCTGCCTTCGGTCTTGGATTCGACAAGAATCCCGCCCACCTTGCGACCGCCGATGAGCAGATCGTTGGGCCAGCGCAGGTCGATAGTAAGCCCGGAGGCGGCGCGAATGGCATCGGCAGCGGCGAGGCCCGCGGCGAGCGGCAACAGGTGCAATCGACCGGCCGGCATGGGAGGGCGCAGCAGGACACTTGCATAGAGTCCTTCGCCGGCGGCCGAGCGCCAGGCGTGTTCGCCGCGCCCGCGTCCAGCTAGTTGCTCATCGGCAAAGTAGACCGAACCGTGCGCAGCACCCGCACGAGCAGCTTCAAGGGCATCCGTGCTTGTGGAACCGGTAAACCGGGAGAAGTGGAGATTGCCGGCAAAGATAGTGCCCGCAAGCTCGGCTTCAAGCGCCGCAAGATCGAACATGGTGTTAGTTTGGCTCCGCGGTTATGCTCATCGAGATATCGGCGGCCTTGGCCGAGTGGGTCAGTGCGCCGACGCTGATGAAGTCCACGCCGGTCTCGGCATAGGAGCGGATGTTATCGAGCACAATGCCGCCGGAGGCTTCGGTGGGAATCCAACGCGCGGCTATCTCGCGGCCTGGCTCGTTGTTTGGATGCCCTTGAGTCTGTTGTCCCGGCGCTACTTCTTTGATGCGTTCCACGGATCGCTTCACTTCGGCCGGCGTCATGTTGTCGAGCAGGATAGCTTCCGCGCCGAACTGGAGCGCCTCTTCAAGTTGCTGGGGCGAGTGCACTTCCACCTCCACGCGCTGGCCCTTCCTGCGCTTTTCAAGGGCAAGCGTGAGCACCGTGGGCAAGCTGCCGCCGAGAGAGATGTGGTTGTTCTTGATGAGGATGCCAGAGGCCAGGTCGATGCGGTGATTGGTGCCTCCGCCGCATTGCACGGCGTATTTCTCCAGGACTCTCAGGCCGGGCACAGTCTTGCGCGTATCGAGCACTTTGGCTTGAGTTCCCTGTATCGCGTCGACATATTGCCGCGTCAGCGTGGCGATGCCGCTGAGGTGCTGCATCAGGTTGAGGATCACGCGTTCGCAACTGAGCAGGACGCGGGCATTATGGCGAATGACGGCCAGGACCTGGCCTTCATGGACGCGCACACCGTCGAAGATTTCAGGGTGGCTGACGACCTGGAATCGGGTCTGCGCGGAGGGGCGCGCGTCAAGTCTCGCATCCAGGCGGGCAAAGATTTCAAGCAGGCGCGGGACCGCGCCCATACCGCAGACCACCATCTCCTGCCGGGCTATGATCGAGGCGGCGGCGCGCAGGTCGGGGTCGATGGTGAGGTTGGTGGTGGCGTCGCGGGCAGCCTGATCTTCAACCAGGGCCTGCTCCAACAATGCGTCGATGCGGGTGCTCTTCCAATCCATAGTCAGTGGTCAGTGAACAGTGGTCAGTGATCGGTTGTCAATGCTCAGGCAGCGATTCTAAGGCTGCACGGGCTTTTTCGAGAAGTGCGCGGGTTTCGGATTCCTGCTTCTTCAGTCCCTCAACCACCTGCGGTGGGGCCTTCATCAGAAAGCTTTCATTGCCTAACTGACGTTCGGCGGAAGCTAGGCCTTTTTCATACTTGGCGATGTCCTTAGTCAAACGGTCGCGCTCGGCGGGGATGTCCACGATGGCTTCGTAGATAATATCGAGGTCAAACTTTGCAGTGCTTCGCTTGGTTGGACTCTGAATCGAGTGCACAGCGATCTCTATTGGCGATGTTCTCGCCAAACTCTGAATGACACTGACGTTCGCGCTTACAATCCCGTTCCCAGCGGCATCCGAATAGAAAACCATCGGTACCGTAGCCTTCTCTTCTACACCGCGGTCCTTTCTGGCAGCACGGGCCTCGACAATCAACTCCTGCAAGGTTCCCATACTGCCTTCGGCAACCTTGTTCGTGACAGCAACGGCCTGTTGCGGATAGTCGGAAAGTGCGATCGACTTTGTGGGCGGCTCTCCCTCGTAAACGGCGTGCCACAGTTCCTCGGTAATGAAGGGCATGAATGGTGAAAGAAGCCGCAGCGCAGCCTCATAGACGCCCACGAAAATCTCCAGGCTTTTCTGCGTTGCAGCTTTGTCGGCAGATTCCGAATAGTCTAATTGCAACTTGGCGATCTCCAGATACCAGTCGCAGAAATCACCCCAGAAGAATTGGTAAATCAGGCTCGCTGCCTCATCAAATCGATATGCCTCGAGCGCCAAGTTCACGGCCCCAGCAGTTGAGGCCAAGCGTGACGTGATCCATCGATCCGCCAGCGTTCCTTCATCCGGATAAAGATGAAGACGCTGCGAAATTGAAGAGAGGTTGACGGATATCCCAATCTCAGCCGCTCGGTCCACATTCATGAACAGGAAGCGGGCGGCGTTCCAGATCTTGTTGGCGAAGGCGCGGTAGCCTTCGGTTCTCGCGATGTTGAAGGCAATGTCGGTGCCCGGCGAGGCCATTGACGCCAACGTGAACCGCACCGCATCGGTGCCGTATTGCTTCACGATCTCAATCGGATCGACGACGTTTCCCTTGGTCTTGGACATCTTCTCGCGGTTGGCGTCGCGGACCAGGGCGTGAATATAAACCTCGCGAAACGGCACCGAGTCCGCAAGCGAGCGCGGGCTCCCGTCGGGCATGGCAACGTCTTTGGAGAACCAGCAGCCGAACATGATCATGCGGGCGACCCAGAAGAAAAGAATGTCGAACCCGGTGATGAGCAGGCTGGTGGGATAGAAGGCGTCGAAGTCGGCGCGATCGGCTTGCTCTCCCACCCATTCCGCGGAAGGACGCGGAATGGATGGGGCACCCAGTGTTTGTGGCGCTTTGAAATTGGGCCAGCCGAAGACTGAAACGGGCAGCAGGCCGGAGGAAAACCAGGTGTCGAGAACATCGGTCTCCTGCGTGATCTGCGCTGAACCGCAGTGCGAGCAGGCGGCGGGATCGACACGCGCGACGGTGGTTTTGTGGCAATTCGCACAATGCCATGCGGGGATCCTATGGCCCCACCAGAGTTGCCGCGAGATGCACCAGTCGTGGATGTTTTCCATCCAGTTGAGATAGGTCTTCTCGTATTGCTCGGGTGTGATGCGGATGTAGCCCTGCTTGACAGCTTCGATGGCGCGGTCGGCGAGGGGCTGAATTTTGACGAACCATTGCGTGGAAAGGCGCGGCTCGACGACGGTCTTGCAGCGGTCGCAGTGGCCGATGTTGTTGGTGTGGTCCTTGATGGCTGCGAGGAGGCCCTGGGCTTCGAGGTCGGCGACGATCTTCTTTCGGGCGACATAGCGATCAAGGCCGGCGTAGGCGCCGCCTTCCGCGTTGATGTGGCCGGTGTCGTCCATGACGTTGATCGATGGAAGATGGTGGCGTTGGCCCAGAGCAAAATCGTTGGGGTCGTGCGCCGGGGTCACCTTGACGGCGCCGGTGCCGAAGTCGCGGCTGACCCATTCATCGAGAATGATGGGAATCTCACGGGCGACGAGCGGCAGGCGGAGTTTTTTCCCGCGCAGATGAAGGTAGCGCTCGTCTTCAGGATGAATGGCTACGGCTACGTCGCCGAGCATGGTCTCGGGGCGGGTGGTCGAAATGGTCAGAAACTCGCCAGAATCCTTTCCGTCTGCGGCGAGCACCGGATAATTAATCTCCCACAGATGGCCCTTGTGCTCGTCGTAAACCACTTCGAGGTCGCTGATGGCGGTCTGGCACCGGGGACACCAGTTGACGATGTATGCGCCGCGATAGATGAGGCCCTGCTCGTGGAGGCGGACGAAGGCTTCCCTCACTGCGACGGAAAGATGATCGTCCATGGTGAAGTACTCGCGCTGCCAGTCGACGGATGCGCCGAGGCGCTTCATCTGGTCGAGGATGGCGCCGCCGTAGTGGCGTTTCCACTCCCAAACGCGCGCTTCAAATGCCTCGCGGCCAAGCTGCTGGCGGGACGTGCCTTCCGTGGCGAGTTGGCGTTCGACCATCAACTGCGTGGCGATGCCGGCGTGGTCGGTGCCGGGTACCCACAGGGCGCGGAGGCCGGTCATGCGCCGCCAGCGGACCATGATATCGATCTCCGCCTGCTCGAACATGTGTCCCATGTGGAGTTGGCCCGTGACGTTGGGCGGGGGCAGGAGGACCGTAAAGGCCTCGCCGGCCGGGCGGACGCTCGCTTCGCTCGCAAGAGTTGGTTCAGGCGCGGGCTGGGCGAAGAGGTTTTCGCGGACCCAGTATTCGGCCCAGTGATCTTCAATGGCGGTGGGGTCGTAGGCTTTGGGCAGGTCGTGAGGCATGGGGTTTGTCAATGAGCCCCCGTGGGTCTGACCCTTCTAAATAAGGGGTTTCGAGCGAGGGGATCAGCCCTCACTTTAGCAGATGGGGGTGAGGGGGGATCAGGGGGCGATCAGGTGGACACTTGGGAAATAAGCCGCGTAGCGTTGCGTGTCCCTTGTCAACAACGGGCACCCAAGTACAGAAGCGTGGGCGCCGATGAAGAAATCGGGTAGGACATTGCCTTTCGTTCCGCCCAGACGGCGGTATTGTACGAACGCCTTGCCTGCGAGGAATGCTGCCCTGCGAGGAATGCTTAAGACAATCAATCCCAGGTCCTCAAGTCTTTGGTCCAGGGCAACAGAGGTCGCGAATCTTGCCGAGATTTCCGCATAGACGATGGGGTTAATCGCCAGCTCGTCGA
This sequence comes from Acidobacteriaceae bacterium, assembly GCA_003138365.1. Lineage (GTDB taxonomy): Bacteria > Acidobacteriota > Terriglobia > Terriglobales > Acidobacteriaceae > Telmatobacter. The sequence goes on along the minus strand of PLFY01000147.1, from coordinate 12,303 downwards.
CGAGCGACATATTTCGCAACTGGTCTCTTGACCAGATGAACCAGGTGGGGTCACGATCCCAGATGTCGAGGATCACATTCGCATCAAGCAGGATCATCAGAATAGTCGCGGAGGAACTCCATGTACTCGTCGGTGGTGCCTTCCCACTTTATCTCGGCTGCCCCAACAGCGCGGTCAAACCGGTCTGGCCTCCTCGGGCCTTCTCTGCGCAGAACCAACTCTCCCTCATTGTTGACGTCGAAAATCAGCTTGCATCCGGGCTCGAGGCTGAGGGAGTCGCGAATGTGTTTGGGGATCGTGACCTGGCCTTTGCGAGTGAGCGTGGTTTCCATGGGGTCCGTCCTCCCGGTATTACTTCATTTTTGATTGTAATACCAGGCGCGAGAATCGGCATCGGAATTCAAAAAGCGAAGGGCCGCCTGGCGGGCGGCCCTCGACTCGTCCATGGAATGTACTAAATCCAACGCTTAGAAGGGGTTCAGCTTGGCCAGGCCCTTCTTCTTCTTTTTCTTGCTAGAGGATTCGTCGCTGGAGTCGACCTTGGGCTTCTTGGTCTTATCGCCGATGACGGATGTGGTTGGGGCCGATCCGGGCTTGACCTCATTGACCTGAATGGGGGCTTCGGCCGGCTTTTCAGCGGGTGGCAGGACGGCGTTGGAGGGGCCTACTGCCTTGACCACGGCGTTGGGATCGGTGGCAGGCGCGCTCAAAATCTGGGCGCCGACGCCGGTGCCGCCTGCCGGCGCCTCAAGCTGCAGCGGTGCGGTGGATGGCTGGTCGCTGCGTGGAGGCTCATTGGGACCAGTGGGTGTGGGTGCGCCAATGGGCGAGGGGGCCGGCTTGCCGGTGTTGATGGCAGCGGCAAAGATGGCGATGTTTTCCTTGGTGATGTCGGGCGCCAGGGTCCGCTTGGGGTCGTCGAGGGTGGGCTCGCCCACGTGGACCGCCTCGACCACCGTGGGGCTGTGCTTGATGAGGTCGAGAGTCTTATCGGTAAAGTGCAAGGGCTGGCGGCTGCGCTCTTCGGCGTCGTTTTCGGCAACTGCATCCTGTGTGGGCTCGGGGACGGGACGGTTCATGGCGACCAGGCGGTCGCGGGCATCCTCGACATGAGGGGCCATGGGATAGCGGGTGATGACCTTGGCATAGGCCGCGGCAGCCTTATCCTGGTAGATCGAGCGCAGGCGCTCCTTGACGGCGCCGGGAAGATTGGCCTGCATCTGGATGTTGTGAGCTTCGCCGGCGTAGGAATCGCCGATGCCGAGCAGCGCCTGGTCGCTCTTGGAGTACAGCGGGTAGGTATCGACCACCGTCTGCAGCCGGGCGATAGCGGCGTTGAAGTTCTCGCGGCTTTCGTAGTACATGCCGATCGAGGATTCGCGCTCGGCCAGGACCTCCTGGGTCTCGCGGAGCTTCTGCTTGGCGCGCGGCACCAGCGTCGAGTCCGGGAACATGTTGATCATCTTCCGGTACTCAGCCTCGGCTTCCTCTGCGTTCAGATGGTCCCGGTCGGGCTTCTCCATCTGCTGATAATAGATGTCTGCCACCTTCATCTGCGCCTCGGCTGCCTCAGGGGCGTCGGGAAAGAAGGTGATGAAGTCCTTGTACTCGGCTTCGGCCTGGGTAAAGGCCGCGGTACCGCCCTCCTTGAACCAACTGTCGCCGACAGCCAGCTTGGCGCGCATCCGGTATTCGGACTCTGGATAGGTGTTGAGCATGGTCTGCAGATCAAGCCGCGCCACGTCAAAGCGGCCCTTCTTCAGGGCAATCATCGCCTTGTCGAAGAGCTCCTTGTCAGGCTGCTTGGAGTTCACGTCCTTCAGCGGGTTGGCGCTCAGGTCATAATTCTTCTTTTTCTTGGGCTGCTTTTCCTTGGCTTCGGCCGAGACTCCAGCAAGGACCAGAGCGACAAGAGCAACCGCGACAATCTTCAGGCACAGCTTGGACAACGTGGACAAGCGGTTCATACCACCTCATTGCGGCGAAGGCGTGTCGACCAGACCTTCGCGATTTTCCAATATTCTCTAAAATCTTACTCGTTTGCGGCCTGGCGAGCCGCAGCCAGCAGGGCTCGTGCATCCCGCTCCGGATGACCCGCGCCAAAGACGGCATTGCCAGCCACCAGAAGGTCCGCTCCTGCTTGGACGACCTGAGCCACCGTGTCGTGAGCAACTCCACCGTCCACTTCGATTCTAAACGCCAGCCCCAGTTCCCGGCGCAAATGGGCCAGCCTGCGGATCTTTTCCAGAGAAAAACCGATAAATTGCTGCCCGCCGAACCCCGGATTGACGCTCATGATCAGTACGTGGTGCACCATGGGCAGAATATCCCGGATCACTTCAATACGGGTGGCGGGATTGAGCACCACCCCTGGCTTCATGCCGTGCTGGGCAATCAGCTCCAGCGAGCGGTGCAGATGGGTGCAGGCTTCGAAGTGCACGCTGACCCAGTTGGCCCCTGCATCGGCAAACGCGGAAATGAATTCGTTTGGGTTTTCGATCATCAGGTGGCAATCGAGGGGCAGGCTGGTGGCCTTGCGCAGGCTCTTAACCACCGGGGGGCCGAGGGTAATGTTGGGCACAAAATGGCCGTCCATCACGTCCACATGGATCGCCGTGCCGCCGCCTCGTTCAGCCGCGGCAACTTCGTCGGCGAGATGCGCAAAGTCCGCCGACAATATGGATGGGAGCAGCTCGACCATGGGGTTTTTCGGAGTATCTCCTTGCCCGTCAGTGTATCAGCGGCGACTGGCGATCGTCTCCGATGCGATTTTTGGGGTGGTGGTTGCTTACTGGTTGGATGGGCTTATTTTTTTGAGCGCTGCCCCAAGCACTTCTCCCGGGCCCGACTCCTGGACGAAAACAATCAGCCTCAGATTCTTTGGGTCGAGGCCCGGCTTGAGCCTGGCTTGATAGTCCGCGGTGGAGGTCTTTCCCTTTTCGGGGTATCTTGCGCGGCTTCCAACTTTATGAGTAGCAGACGGCCGCGTGCCCGCATGGCTGGAGTTCCGCTGCGGCTGAGGATGCGGAGCAGGTCGAGAACTTCCGGCAACAACGATGCGTCCTGGTGTGTCAGATCGACGAGTCCCTGCATGGCCATGGTTTTGACGATCGAGCTTCCGTCCTGAAGCCAGGACCGCAATGCGGCGGCGGTGCGGCGGCATTCCTGGCGGTCGAGTTCCAGCCTGGGAACAATCAGGGCCAGATGCCAGCGTAGCTTGTTTTCAGTTGCTTGGGGCAGCAATCCGAGCAGGGAGGTCTTCCAGGAGTCCAGAATCGGGCCAAAGACAGGCATCGCATCGCGGGTGACGCGTTCCAATGCATGGGCAGCGCGATTCACCACGCCGGGGTCCCTGTCCCAAAGGCACTCCATCAGCCGTGAAAACTTTTCAGGTTGCGCAAGCACCAGTGCAGCCACCTCTTCAGCACGGCCGACCGAGATGCGCCCCCTGCCTTCGCTGAGCATTGCACGGATGGGGCCGGATTTCGCCATGTGATGTCCTTTGTGTTTTTATTCTCGCGCGCTGGGCGCCAACATCTTTGCCGCCACCCGGCCCACGCCGCGCAGGATGGCCTTTACCGGCCAGCGGCCTTCAGGGTCGGGGAAGAAGATTTCGCCGGTGCGGCGGCCTTCAGGGCGGTAATACCAGCGTTTGAGCAGCGCAAGGTGGCCCTGGCGGAGGGTTGGCGATGGCGGTGCGGAGGGCTCTGCAAGTGCGGCAAGCGCTGCCTCCATGCGGGTTTCAAGCACGCCGCGGGGAATCTTTACAGGTGCGGCGACGCTGGCTTCGAGTGCGGCCTCAGCAGGTAGAGCTTCGGCTGCTGGTGCTTCGAGGGCGGGCTCGATCGCCATCGGCTGGGCAAAGAGCGAGCTGGACCCCGACTGCTCATTCTGGATTCTCATGCCGAGGGTGGAAAACGCAACCGGGCCGCGCAGGCGGCCATTTTCAAAGAGGAAGACGGCGACCTCGTCGGGATTGGCGGAGGCTTGCAGAATAACCGCGCGCAACGTGCTGAGCGGGCGGACCAACTCGGCGGCGAGGGTGCGTACGGCTTCGACCCGCTGGAACTGCGCATGAAGGGCGGCGGCGGATTCGAATTCAAGGTTGGCGGAGGCCTGGTCGCGCTGGGTGCGGAGAACGACGAGGCGGCTGTCGCCGCGCGTGGCGAGAAAGCTCTGGACCGCGGCAGCCTCTTCACCATAGCGCTCGTCCGAGCAGCCTTGATAGCAGGGGGCGAGGCACATCTTCATCTCGGAATAGACACAGCCGGGATGGCTGGGATGGGGCGAGAGATCGTCGGTGCAGCGACGCAGCAAGAAAAGCTTGAGGGCTTCGTCGGCAAAGCGCTCTGCCGCTGAACGCGACTGGAATGGACCGTAGGACCAGTCGGCTTCGCGCTGGCTGGGGCGGTGAGTGACGGTGATGCGCGGGTAGGAGTTACTGCCCAGGAAGCGGACAAAGGCTGGGCTNNGAGGCCAACTGGAGGCGGCGGGGATGCTTGGGCGAGGGCTGGAGAAGGCGGGCAAGGCGCGCGCGGAGGTTGGGGGTGCGGCCGATGTAGGGCTCAGAGTGGGCTTCCGCACCGTAGAGAGCGAAGACGGCTGGGCTTTGCGGCAGTTGGGCTAGCGCAGCCTTGGGGTCGGCCGGGTCGAAAGGGAGCGATTGACTTGGCACGGCCACCCCCGTCAGGCTCCCGCGATGGTCATGCCGTCGATGCGCAGGGTGGGCGAGGCCACTGAGCCGCGGAAGACCAGGTCGTTGCCGATGGCGGTTATGTTCAAGAGCATCTCGGCGAGATTGCCGGCGATGGTCACCTCTTCAACGGCGTGGGTCAGTTGGCCGTTCTCGATCCACAGGCCGGTTGCGCCGCGGGAGTAGTCGCCCGTAACTACATTGACGCCAAAGCCCATCAAGCTGGTGACGTAGAGGCCGGCTGAAACATCTCCGATGATTTGATCTGGTGTCAGCGTGCCGGGTTCCAGATACAAGTTGCCGCAGCCGATTCCGGGCGTTCCTGCTAAGCCTCGTGAGGCGTTGTGGGTGGACTTCATGCCCAGCTTGCGGGCGCTGTAGGTGTTGAGGAGGTAGTTGCACAGGACGCCATTTTCGACCACCGCGGTACGCAGCGACGGCAGTCCTTCGCCGTCAAAAGGCGAGCTGCCGAAGCCGCCTGCACCGGTGGGCAGCAGCATGGCGTTGTCGTCGACGATGGTCAGCGTGGGCGTGGCGATCTGATTGCCCAGCTTTCCGGCGAGAAAAGAAGCGTGGCGCCAGATGGAGTCGCCCGAGGCGGCCTCGAAGACGGAGCCGATGAGGGAGCGGGCTACCTCCGGGGCAAAGACGATGGGGACGCGCTGCGTGGGCACCTTGCGCGCGCCGAGGCGGCGAAGGGTGCGGCGCGCTGCTTCCTGGCCGATGGATTCGGGAGAATCGAGGTCGGCGAGGCGGCGTGCGCCGCTCCACCAGCCGTCGCGCTGCATGGCGCCGTTGACGTCCATGGCGAGAGGGGCGGCGGAGACGCCGGCGTAGCTGGTGCGGTAGCCGCCGACAAAGCCGCGGGAGTTGGCCATGACTTTGCGGCCGGTGGCTGCGTCAAAGCTGCCGCCGTCGGAGTTGGTAATGCGCGGGTCGGCGGCGAGGGCGGCGGCCTCAGCCCGGCGCGCCCACTCGATGCGCTCGGGGCCGGAGAGCGAGTAGACGTCGTCGTAGTAAAGGTGCAGATCGCCGGGAATCGCGCCGAATTCGGCAGTTTCCGGCAGGGCGGTGCAGGGGTCTTCTTCGGTGACTTTGGCCAACGCCATTGCGCCTTCGACCAGTTGGCGAATGCCGTCGACGGTCAGGTCGCTGGTGGAGGTTGAAGCGGAGCGCGTGCCCAGAAAGACGCGCAGGCCGAGGCCGCGGGAGCCGGATTCCTTGAGGGTCTCGACTTCACCCATGCGCACATTGACACTGAACTCGTCGCCCTCGCGGACTACCGCCTCGGCGTCGGTGGCTCCAGCCTTCACGGCCAGAGCAACCACGTCGGCGGTCAGGGACTCGAGGTCGAGCGTGGTTTGGTCGGGGGCTGGCGCGGTTTGGGGCATGGGTCAACAGTAACAAAACGGGTTGCTGTTCGGCACGGTCCCAGGCCAAAGCCAAGAACACAGCGGCCTTCAAAATTGCCGCGTCCCAGGCACAAAATCATGAAAGAAGGTGGTCATTTCGACCAATTGCCCCGGTTTTTTGGGGCCTTTGTTAACTATTAAGACAACAGGAGAGCTCGTTAGCAGAACCATTCAAGTAAATGATTCAATGCATCTTACCTAGCAATCCATGGCGGAAATGCCTCTCGGGAAATGGGCGTTTTGGGGGAGGGGGGGGTGGGGTCGTGGGGGGTACGGACCGGGCGCGTCGATCTGGCGGAGATTTGGCATACAGCCATTCTGCGCCTCGCGAGGGTAATTATCGGCAAAGGCGCTGCGCAGACATCATGGGAGGGAGACGATGGCCAGCGACGGGCTGGTGCAATTGGAGCGCGGGCCGCAGGGAACCCAAAGACTGAGGTTGCAGCAGTTATCTTGAAGTGATAACCTATATTTGTTATTTACGGAAGCTCTGATTCATTGGCCGGCATTCCCTCAGGGGCTAAAGGCCGCGTCTATTCTGTTGCGTTTATGGCACGTGACCCAGAGGGTGCCCCGGTCGTGCCCTTTCAAAACCCCGCATTATTCAGGTGTTTCTTAACTATGAGCACATTGAAGGTTGGAATTGCCAGCTACGACGAGATGAAGGCTCTTACGATGGCTGTCGCCCGTGGCCAGCGCAAACTCGCGCCTCATGAGCCAAGGGTCTGGTTTCCGTCTACGGAGTCGTTTGCCAAGGTGCTTTCTGCGGGGAACCGCGATCTGTTGAGCATTATTGCGGGGAAGGCGCCTGGCTCTTTGGAGGAATTGGCACAACTTACTGGGCGGAAGAAGTCTAATCTCTCGCGTACGCTGAAGACGATGGCCAATTACGGGCTGGTGCGGCTGGAACGTGGGCCGCGCGGACGGATCGCCGCGAAGGTTGTGCATGACCGGATTGAACTTGAGTTGCCGCTGGTGCGGAGGGATTTTTGCGGCGTGAATTCAGACGGAGTCTTTAAGAGTTAAAGACTATAAGAACTGATAGATATGAGTATCCCACCCAAGCCACAAAAGCAAACACGCGGCTTGGATGGGGCACCCGGCTCTTGGCCGGATGGAACGCCCCCCAGCCTGGCAGCCTGGCGTTCCCTTCGGTGAACATCGATCAAAAACCGATGCCCACAACGGCTAGCCATAAAATCGCGTCGGCTATCTCCGACAGGCTCCTAGGTCCGTGACCGGATGAAGATGTTCTATCCAATGGACGAACGTGGGCCGGGAGGCCGGCGCTACATTTCCAAAAGGAACATTTTCATACGGCCAAAGAACTAGTGCGCCATTGGCGGCGTTGCGCCCGTTGGCGGCGGCACGCCCTGGGCGGGACGCGGGCCGCCATGCTCATCGGGCGGGATCACGAACGGCTCGGGGTTCAGGTGGCCGCGATGGCAGGTGCCGCACGTGACCGCTGCGCCGGAATTGTCGATCTTGCTTACATAATTCTTGTTGATGTCCTCGGCCATTCCGTACATCAATCGGGCGGTATTCTTCTCCGGCTTGGAGTCGTCGGCAAAGTTGAGCCGCGGACGTCCGTTGGGAGCGATATTCTTGGGGTCCGCCGTGTGGCAGGTGTCGCAATGCACGCCCAGCGAACCCGCCCACTTCTCCATGGTCTCGTGCAGTTGCTCCCCGGTAATGTCCTTGGGCAGCACTTTAAGGTTGGTGGGCGCGGGATAGCTGCGCATCGGCGGAGGCGGTGGGCCGCCGGCGGGGGGTGGTGCGGATTGCGGGGTTTGGGCAACCGTGGTAACGGCGAACACAGCCGCAGTCAGCAAAGCCGTTGCGGCGGCGGGCAGAGACAGGGAAGAAGGCTTCAAGCGCATGTTTCCTCGCAGGTTGAGATCGTTCTACTGATGGACGGAATTCTACCCGAGAAGGACGCGTTTGCCGATCAAACTCTTCGGCCCACTCTTCGGTCCGGAAACACAATTGTGCTCCGCCAGGGCAAAACGCAGCGGCCAGTCCACCGCCTCGTTGATCTCGTTGATGCCGATCCGTGCCGTCACCAGCACTTCAGTCACCGGATAACCGTCGTCGCGAATTTGCAACGCCGAGCCGGAATCAGCTAAATCGAGGCCATTGTGGCTCTGCCGGGTAAGCCCAAGGGCCTGGCAGAGCCGGCTGGGACCGGAGGTCAACTGCCGCGCCGCCACGCCCTCCGCCAGCCCGCGATTCGCGGCCATTTGCTCCACACCCAGCAAAGGCTCCAGCGCCCGCAGCAGCACGCATCCGGCCTTGCCCTCCACCTCGCACGATACGTTCATGCAGAAATAACGGCCATAGATCGTGTAGACGTAGGCGTGCCCGCCAGGGCCAAACAGAACTCGATTGCGCGGCGTGGGGCCGCGAAAGCTGTGGGCAGCCGGATCGGGCCGATCGTTGTGCGGACCCAGATAGGCCTCGGCCTCGACAATCCGCCCTGCCAAAATTCCGGTAGGCGAAACATGCGCCAGCACCTTCCCCAGCAGCCTTGGAGCCACCAACTCCGGCCGTGCCTCAAAAAATCCACGAGGAAGCAGGGTGCCCCATCCATCGAGCGTCTTTTGCTCGATGGGTGGGAGAGGAGCGTCCGCTATTTGTGCGCTTTCTTCCATTCTTTCAGCAGGGCGAGCACCGCTTCCGCGTGGCCTTCAGGCACTACATTGGGGAAGATGTGCAGCAGCGTCTGGTCCGGGCCGATCACGAATGTGGTCCGCGCGATGCCCCACACTTTCTTCCCGTACATGTTCTTTTCCTTCATCACGCCAAACTGATTGCAGACTTTCTCGTCTACATCAGCAAGGAGTGTGTAGGGCAGGTCGTATTTGGCGCGGAACTTGGCCTGGGCGTGCGGTGTGTCGCGGGAGATGCCCAGCACCACGGCGCCGGCCGCCTGGAGCTTTTTGAACGTATCGCGAAAGCCGCAGGCCTCGATGGTGCAGCCAGGAGTGTCCGCTCTGGGATAAAAGAAGAGCACGACAGGCTTGCCCGCATAATGGGACAGGCTGGTGCTCTTGTCTTCGTCGGTTTGCAGGGTGAAGTCGGCGACTTTCTCGTTCAGTTCCATGGGGAAATTCCTCGTATGGTAGTTAGAGGGCCCAGCGTGGCCATCAGGTTCGATTATTCCCGAGGTGGGCAGCAAATGTCATCGTACAGGACAGACGGTTTCGATTTATTGACGTGGAAAGCGGTTCTGTCTCTCATCGGCCTGCTTGCCGTTCTCCCCGCATGCGCGCAATATCCCGGCCAAGTGACAAAATCCGCCAAAGACACTCCCGAGTTGCGCGCCATCGCCGTACTGGAGTGGACCGGCGAGGCGGGCAAGCCAAACCGCAGCCGGCTTGTCCCCGTTGCCGTGCTCGATGGCGGCCAACTGCAGGATGGCGGCATCTACATGGCCCGGCCTGAGCCCCTCTCGCTGGCAGGCGAGGTGGAGTACGAACTTGAGCAGGACGGCAAGCCCATAGGCTTGTTCGACATTCGCAACGCCGGGCAGGAGCAGGGTTCGTGGGTGGGGTATGGGACGTGGAAACAGATGCCCATTGCCCGTCCCAGGCCGTCCCCGCGGGACCTGGCCCGTAACCGGATTGACGACGATGCGCAAAGCGATGAGCCGGTCCTGCATCGCAAGAGGCATGCCGACGATGGGCGCAGCGGGGGAGCGGGCAACGGTGGTGGTTCCGGCAGCAGTCCAGGAACCAGTCCAGGCTCAGGCTCGGGCGGCCAGGCGCAGGATACCGACCCAGTTGCAGATCCCGACCGGCCCACGCTCCACAAAAAGACCTCCAGCGACAGCACAGCCGACACAAGCTCCAGCCCAGGCACAACCAATGCCAGCTCCACCGCAAGCACGGCCAGTGCAAGCTCCACTGCGACACCGGCCGATACCAGCTCCAGCCAAGCCAGCGATCCCGACCGGCCCACGCTGCACAAGAAACAATCGAGCGATAGCACCGGCGACACAAGCTCCACTGCAAGCACGGGCAGTGCAAGCTCCAGCCAGAGCTCAGCCTCTGACGCGCCGACGCTCCACAGGAGAGATTCCAGCGACAGCGGCGCAAGTGGATCGGGAACCGGCAGTGCATCGTCTGACGACCCCGACCGGCCCGTGCTCCACAAGGCCAAAAAGAAGCAGCCGGACGACATGGCCTACTCGGAATCGGTGGCCGATACCAGCGATCCCGACCGGCCGACGCTCAAGCGTGGCAGATCCAGCGGTCCTGCCCTCGACGTGGTTCCCACCCTGATGGGCTTGCCGCCGGACTTGCAGCAGGCCGTTGCCGTCTCCGATGCCAAGACTCACCCGGTGCACCCGTGGAGCTATTCCTGGTCCAATCCTGACGACGAGGCCAAAATGAAGTCGGCCCTGGAAGATATTGCCCGCGGCGCCTTGGGCCTGAAGACGCCTGCTCCTCCGGCGTCCAAGCGGACAACGACGAGGACGGCAACTGGAACAACGGCGTCCAGGAAGACCAAGCCCGCGCCGCCCCCTCCTGCGCCGGCTCCGCTGGTGGGCGAGCAGTTCCGCGTCTTTGAACTGGCTTACGGCTCCGGAGCCACAATGGTGCTGTCGGCGCACACCGACGGTCCCCCGGCCCAGCAGAAGTTTGTAACCCTGGTAGCCCAGCCTGACCTCTATGGCAACGTGATGGTGCTGTTGAAGAACGTGACCGATGGCGCCCACCTGGACGAAAAGCCGCGGATGCGCCTCGTGGACGCCGTTGACGCAATGGCCGATAACCGCGGCGAGCTGCTCTTTGAACTGCGCGGCGCCACGCAACGCCAGTTTGCCCTTTACCGAGTGTTGCGTGGCGAGGCGGAGAAGCTGTTTGTGAGCGGGGGCGGAGAGTTCGGAGAAGACAAAAGGGAATAGGAATGAGGGAGTAAGGAACCGGGGGGCGGCTGGCCCGCCGCCTCGATTGGATTTACAGGCTGCGGATCGGCATCTTACCGGATAAGTGAGCAATATTGCTCACTTATCGCGAAAATCTAATTGCTTCGGCTACAACTTACGCGGCGCATCGTCTGGTAGTGATGTTATCTCCTATACAATGAGATTAGGGTGGGCATGTTGCTACCCTCCAAGGACCTTTGCTTAATATGGCTTCAGTCGTGACCGCGCTTCCCCCGGAAACCGCAATCTCGAACCCAACCATTTTGGTTCCCGCAGTTCCTGAAACATCCGCCTCCGCGGGGGCTCATGCGGTGCCCGCTCGGGAGGAGATTCGCATGGGACGCGCCGCATCCATGGGCGCAGGCATCAACTGGTTGACTCTGGGTGTGATCGTTGCCTTCCACCTGGGCGCACTGGCGGCGCTGTTCTTTTTCACCTGGCAGCGCCTGGCGGTCATGGTGGTGCTTTATGTCGTTTCCATCAATATCGGCATTGGCATGTGTTATCACCGGCTGCTGACGCATCGCGGCTACCAGGTTCCCAAGTGGCTGGAATATCTGATGGCCATCTGCGCCACGCTGGCGCTTGAGGGCGGACCTATCTTCTGGGTGGCTACCCATCGCGTGCATCACCAGCACAGCGATCAGGATGGAGATCCCCATACGCCCCGCGAGGGCGGTTGGTGGGCGCACACGGGTTGGCTTCTTTGGGGCAACACATTGCACCAGCAGACGGAGGTTCTAGGCCGCTACGTCCCCGATCTGGCCCGTGACCGCTTCATGGTCTGGCTGAGCAAGTACCACTGGATTCCCCTCGTTGTCAGCGGCGTTCTTCTTTTTGGCGGTGGCTGGCTCACGGGCGGTCCAACGAATGCCGTTGGGATGCTGTTGTGGGGAGCCTTCATGCGCGTAACGGTAGGGCTGCACGCGACCTGGTTTGTGAACTCCGCAACTCACCTCTGGGGCAGCCGCCGTTTTGAAACCCGCGACGACTCGCGCAACAACTGGTGGGTTGCCCTGGTAAGCGGTGGCGAAGGCTGGCACAACAACCATCACGCGCACCCCGTCTCCGCCCGCCACGGCCTCGCCTGGTATGAGATTGATCCAAACTACTATGGCATCTGGCTGCTCTCAAAGGTCGGCCTCGCCAAGAGGATCAAGCTGGCCAAGTTCGACCGCGCGAACCCCAAACCGGCAGGCGCGTAAAGCATCTTCCGATTTACGCATCAATAGAACCCTGGGTGTCCCCCAGGGCAATCGCATTTGGAT
>PLFY01000042.1 GCA_003138365.1 Acidobacteriaceae bacterium | reverse complement strand
CGGCGCTCCAGGGCAAAGATCAGGTCTTTGGCATGCAGCTTGAGTTTCTTCAAGCGGACTTCTTCGAGCTGTTCGTCTTCGGAGAGATACGGTTTTTGAAGCAAATCTTCCAGCCGCTGAGCGTAGCGATGATGTTCGGCATGCAGGCGATCAATCTCTTCGCTCAGCGTGGGATCTTGTACTTCGTCCATCAAGCACCTCCGGTAGTAACAGAACATTTACATATACCGCCGCAGGAGCGCAAACTGCAAGTGGTAAAAAAGGCGAAAGTCATTTGATGGTGTGGAATTTTGGATGAAAGCGGGGCAGGCGTGACGGGCGTCACCTGAAAAGATGGCTGGGCCGGGGCTGGGCGGCGCTGGGGCGGTCAGGCGAGGCGAAGCGCAAGCAGAGCCGCATCTTCAACAGGATCAGCATAATAGCGCGGGCGGCGGGCGGTTTCTACGAATTGTAGATGCCGATAGAGTGCGAGGGCTGGGTGGTTGGAGGCGCGCACTTCGAGAATTACTTCCGTGATCTGCTGCGACTTGAGCTCCTTGACCATTGCGGCGAAGAGAGAACGTGCCAGACCACGGCGCTGCAGCTCCGGGGCGACCGCGATCATCTCGAGTTCGGCCTGGGGGGGGAGCAGGCTGGCTACGGCGAAGGCGACGACGGACTGGGTGCTGGGGAGTGTGGCGACTGTTGCAACAAGGGCTATTCGGTGCTGTGTGCTTTGGGGATCGAGGGAGGCCAGGTAGGCCGAATGCGGCCAGTGGGGGGCCTGTTGGAGACTCCGCTCGATCTGAATCACCCGGTCGAGGTCCGCCGGGGTCATGGGGCGAATTCGTACTGCTTGGGCGGGGGAGTTCATCTGGATTGTGGCGTCGCCGGGTCGCCAAAGATCTCGGCGTCGGAACGGCGGAGGTAGTGGGCGTCGAGGAGGGCCAGGTCGATGAATTGCTTTGCGGCGACGCGCGGGGCGCAGAGGCGCAGGGCATCGGCGGCGGTGGGAGCTGGGGTGCGGATGAGCTCGGTGGTTGGCCAGGCGGCGGTCAGGAGCTGGGCGGCGGCATCGTCGCAGACGGCGATGCGTTGCGGGACTGGAGCTATTGCGGCAAGGTCGGTGGGGCCGGCGAGGAGTTCGTGGGCGGGTGAGGCGGGCGGTTCGAGCCTCAGGAAGACTTCGTGGCGATGCGCATCGATCGCTGCCGAGGGCACACCGGATTTCCAGGCGAGGACTTCCAGGCGTGAAACGGCGACGACGCGAATCTGGGCTGGTTCGGCCAAGCCTTTGACGGCACTGAGTCCAACGCGGACGCCGGTGAAGCTGCCGGGGCCGTTGACGGCGACGATGGCGGCGAGGGAATTGAGTTCGACTTTGTTTTGGGATAGTAAATCGGCGACGGCGGCGACGAGGGTTGAGGAGTAGCTGCGGCCTTCGAGTTCGATCTGGCCGAGGAGCTGGATTGCGCCATCATGGAGGCGACCGAGGGCGACCGAGCCGCTGGGGCCGCAGGTGTCGATGGCAAGCAGAAGCTGGCCGGGTTGCGTGCAGGTTTCCGCGAGTGGAGGAGTGGGGTGCATGATTCTTCAGCATGACACAAGGGAAGGCGGGGGTTCCAGTTGGCAGGGGTGCAGATTCCGGACGGTCGACCATACGCCAGCGACGCGGAGAATCTTGCCGAATTGTGGCTCGATGAGTGACTCGGGCTGTTACCGTCAACCCAGAATTCCGCGCAAGCTGATCAGCGGAGCCTCGGCGACTTGTCAGTACAAATCTGCAAAATCTGGGTGCGCCAGGTCCGTGAAGGGAGTCTGGACACTGTTATGATTCTTTACGATTATCTCGTCGAGTTTCGAGGGTTTCAAAGCCTCAAAATCGAGACAGGGGCACCGGCCGTAAAGTTCCTCAAGATACAAACTCGGCGTCTTCATTCTCGCTGTATTCGTCGTAATTCGCGAGAAGTTCTTCGCCAGCCTTAATGTCACGAATTGCCTTGAAATGAAGCTCAGAGTCTGGCCGGACATTTGGCGTTTCAGATGTGTTCAAATACCAAGAGACAGTTAAAGAGTTGAAGCTGACCGGGCATTCATATGTGCCATTCTTGAGAACGCAGAAATCATGGTACAATTTTCGGATTTCCGGACTGAGAGCCAGGGTTTTCGTCTTCTCTACTATGACAGTTTCTGCATCGTCTGCACCAAAGACGTCGGCTCCAAAGGGGATATCCGAAATTGCAAATACTCCTATACCTGCACCGGCGACGGTCGAAATACCTAGCCTCGCGTACACCCCATCATGGGGCTTCCGTTTACTCAATTCATGCATTGTCGTCCCTCATAAGTTTTCTTAACTCACATCTTAGAGATGCCGTATTCGCTATGAAAATCAAAAGGGCAAGCATGATGATAATTGTGCACTCGTCTGATAGCGGAACAAGTGATCTATTTACAACACTCAAAATCAGACACACGATAAGCGCAATCGAGACATTCCCCGTAAAAAAGTAATAGGCGAGCCAATGACTCTCTACTTGCTGAACCTTCACTTCGGTGCCCTCTGATAGAAAACTCCAATTAAGCTTAAACCAGAAATAATCCAAGGGCCACTCAAGTAGATCCCTTATCGCATCGAAAAGTGTCCCGAGAACCCAAGATGTCAAGAGTAAAAATGCCAGACCTCCCGCGAGAATGGGGGCTGAACTTGCCAAGTGCTCCGACTCCGTAAGGGCGGCGCTATTGTGAAGCAAATAGGGAGCAACCAAAATTGAAATAGCCGTAAATCCAGGAAGTAACTCGCCGATTACAGGCTGTGGCTTAACAGACCAATCCATGCGTCCATCCTTTCTCCTCTATGAGGTGGCGGCTGGCCACGATTCAGGTGAAGATCTCAAACCTAGCTGAGGGTGGATGGTCCCTCGCAATCGGGGCCCGGGAGACACGAAAGCTCAGTCAAAACGATATTACTCCCCGTAAACGCCCATGTCGCCAGAATGAATTCTGGATTTACGGTAAATCGCCGAGTCGGTCAGCGAGCGCCGATTGGGGTCGTTGCAGCGGGATCGCAGGCAAGCCGGAAACGGCGCCACCACCATCCAGTCTTGGCGGGTTCAGGCGCGGTCGGAATCGGTTAGTCTGGTGGAAGCGAAATCTTTAGGGAATCTCCGAACAAATTCTTCCCGGCGACAAATATTCTCTCAGGGGCTAAAGCCCGCGTTATTGTTGGGACATTTTGGCACCCTTCGACTGCGCTCAGGGCGGGCTATTGAAGTCGTGCCCTTTCAAAACGTCGACTTATTCAGGGATTCCCTAGTACTACAGTTGTACTTGCGGTCTTTGCCAGAAAAGTGACAAGGGCCCGGGCCTAAAGGCCCCGTTATTTCGCTCTCATTCAGGGGGTTGAAACAGGGGCTGCCGTTCCTGTTCATTCCCATCAATACGCTGTGCTACGCGGGAATTCCGCAGGAGAAATACAACGAGGTGAGCGGGTTTTCAGCGCTGATGCGGAACCTGGGCGGCAGCGTGGGGATCAGCTTTGTGACGACTTTGCTGGCGCGGCGAACGCAGCAGCACCTGGCCATGCTGGGCGCGCATACGGTGAATGGCAACGGGCCGTTTGAGGCGTTCCGCAAAGGGTTGGCCGGGGCGTGGATGCAACACGGCAATGCCAGGCCGGACGCGATGCAGCGGGCGGGAGCGCAGATCTACGGGATGGCACAGGTGCAGGCGCGGTTGCTGTCGTATGTGGATGTGATCTGGGTGATGGTAGCGCTGACGGCGATCCTGGTGCCGCTGCCGTTTCTGATGCGGAGGCCGGCGAAGGCTCCACCGGTGCCGGTGGGGCACTGAGGGGCGGGGTTACTTTTTCCCGCGCTGGTGCTGGCGTACTAGCTCCGTTAAGGACATATCGGTCTGTTCGCGCACTGTGGAGAGCCTGGCATCGCTGCGAAAATCGCGCAGGAAGTCCTGGCCATAAGCCCTCCGAAGAGTGGCAACGAGTGTATCTCCTCTTTTTTCTTCAATGCGGCCGTCCAAATCACGATGGCGACTGTCAAGTCCGGTTCCCATTGCCTACCCTCCAATTCTTGTGCGTTCTAACGTGAGGCCAATTACTCTTGCTTGTGGCGGCCCGCGGGGTCAACAAGCTTCGGCTTCTTCCGCTGCTTGTAAAGGGCGGTCATCCATTTCTCCGACCCATAAACGCCCGCCAGCAGCCCTGGAACATAGTGTGCGACATCGAGGAGCGGCCACAGCAACCCTGTGCCATCTCCCAGAATTTGAATGCGTTTCAGATCTTTCTCACTGGCCCCAGCCAGACCTTGAATTCGAGTGCATGGGAGCGTGTACGTTGCGCCGTCCTCAAATACCAATCGGAGCGTGTCCGTTGTCTTTGAGTACGTGGCTTTAACTATTCTTCGATCATATTTTGCGTACTTTCGAGCGCGCACGATTGCCGCATCGATTTCTGCGTCTGTTGTCACTACACGAGCAGGTTCAGGCATGAGCCTCCTTCCACAGTTCCATTAGATCGCTGAAGTGCGCATTCGCCACATCCAAGATATGGCGCACCTGGTTTCTCTTGGCATCGCCAGGCCGCAGGGCATCATCCCGGTCAGCTATTCGTGCGCGACCATCCTTGCCTAATTCAAGGATGGCAGCTATCCCCTGGTATCGGCCATGAACGTGCGGAGGATCATGATCCTCCGGGTATACGCGGAATGTGACCCCATCGAACTGGTACGAGCCCACTCATCAGGATACTCCCGGGCGAGAACGGATGCTGTTGCGTCACACGGCGGCGAGGGCTTGTTCCAGGTCGGTGATCAAGTCGTCCTTGTCTTCGATGCCCACGGAGAGACGGATGAGGCCCTGGGTGATGCCGAGGGTCTCGCGCTCCTGGTCGCTGATAGCGGCATGGGTGGTGGTGGCGGAGTGGGAGGCGAGCGATTCGACGCCGCCTAACGACTCGGCGCTGAGGAAGATTTTGATGGCGGCCAGGAAGCGCGCGGCGGCATCGCGCGAGCCGAGGTCGAAGCTGAGCATGGAGCCGAAGCCCTTCTGCTGCTTGACGGCAAGCGCATGTTGGGGATGGCTCTTGAGGCCGGGATAAGCGAGGCGGCTCACCTTGGGGTGGGTGGAGAGGAATTCGGCGACGGCCTGGCCGTTCTCCTCGTGCTGCCTGATGCGGACGGGGAGGGTCTTGATGCCGCGCAGGACGAGGAAACATTCGAAGGGCGACATGACGCCGCCGGCAGCCTTCTGCACCAGCCCAAAACGCTCCTTGTGTTCGGGTGTGGAACCGATGAGCGCGCCGCCCAAGCCGTCCGAGTGGCCGTTCAGATATTTTGTGGTGGAATGCATGACGATGTCGGCGCCGAGGGCCAGGGGACTCTGCAAGGCGGGCGACAGGAAGGTGTTGTCCACGCTGACTTCGACGCCGTGAGCGTGGGCAATCTGGCTGACCGCGGCAATGTCGGTGAGGACCATCAGCGGGTTGCTGGGGGTTTCAATGTGAATCAGCTTGGTGGAGGGGCGGATGGCCGCGGCCACAGCGTCGAGATCGCTGGTGTCCACATACTGGATGTCGATGCCGTAGCCGGATACGATGCGGTCAAAGAGGCGCACTGTGCCGGCATAGACGTTGTTTGAGCAGATCAGGTGGTCGCCGGAGCGGAGCATGGCCACCAAGCCGGAGATGGCTGCCATGCCGCTGGTGAAGGCATGTCCGCTGACGCCGCCTTCGAGCGCGGCGAGGGCCGTTTCAAGTCGGTCGCGGGTGGGATTGCCGGCGCGGGAGTAGTCCCAGCCTTTGTCGGTGCCGATGCCGGTGAGCTCGAAGGTCGAGGAGAGATAGACGGGCACATTGACAGCGCCGGTGAGGGGATCGGGATGCTGGCCGGCGTGGACGGCGAGGGTCGCGTATTTGTAGTCGGACATGGGTTAGCTTCTAGCTCCTAGCTTCCAGCTTATCGTGGCGGGGGCGGCCGAATCGAATGCCCTTGGTATTGCGGCTTAAGCGGGGTTACAATTGAGCAGCGATTATGACCAGCGCCCAATTCTATCTCGCGATCGGTCTTCCCATCTTCTCGATCCTCCTCGTGTGGCTTGGTTCGACGGTGGCGAATAATCGCGCCATCAACGCTCTGGGTCAGCGAATCGACGACCTCGGTCAGCGAATCGACGACCTGCGCTCGGAGATGAGAGCCGGATTTGCCGCCGTGAACGCGCGCATCGACCGTATGGAAATCCGTTTCGACCGGATTGAGGACGAAGTCCGCAAAGATCACGAAAGCCGGCTCTCACGCCTCGAAGCCCGCGTCTTCTCCCGCACTGCCTGATTCATCTCGTCCGTAATGGCCGCCCCTCGACTCTTGCTCCGCAGGAACTGCTAGAGTGCGGCATTCATAATCAGGCATTGTCTGTGTTGTGGCTCCTAGCTTTTCGTGGTGGGGCGTCATGGATCACGTAGCGAAATGGAAATTGATATGTGCCCTTACTTGCTTTCCGGCTTTGCGGGCTGCTTAGGGACGCGGACGACGGGGAAGTAGCCGGTGCGGGTGCGGACGTTGAGTTTGCCCATGCCCTTGGCTTCGGCTGTCACCAGCACGCGGCGAAAACCGGGCTCGGTGGTGGGTTTGGTGGAGTGGTAGCCGAGCGTGTATTGGTTACGAATATCGCGGGCGACTTCGGCGGAAATCTGGTCAATTTGTTCGATTGACTTGGGAAAGAAGGCGATGCCGCCGGTCTCGGTGGAGAGCATTTCTAGGGCGCGGCGCGCGTGGCGGACTTCGCCGCGGGTCATCTCGTCGCCAAAGAGCAGTCCGATGGAGTAAATGACCGGGCCGGAGAGCTGCTGAACGCGGCGGATGGTCTGCTCCAGGTTGAGGGTCGAAGCGTTGTCTTCGCCGTCGGTGATGAGGATGAGCACCTGCTTGGGGCGCTTGGCGTCGGCGACGAGCTTGTCGGCCGAGGCGACGACGGCATCGTAAAGTGCTGTGCCGCCTCTGGATTCGATGTGGCTCAGGCCGTCGCGGAGTTTGTTCACGTCGGAGGTGAACTCCTGGTCGATGAAGGCCTCGTCGGAGAAGTTCACGACAAAGGCCTCGTCCTGGGGATTCGAGGCCTGGATCAGGTCGAGGGCGCTCTTGTTGACCGAAGGGCGCTTGCGGGACATGGAACCGGAGTTGTCCACCACCATGGCAATGGAGACGGGAAGGTCAGTGTGCTGGAAGCTGATGAGGGTCTGTGGGACTCCGTCTTCGAGGACCTGGAAGTTGTCCTTTTTCAGGTCGGGAACGAGGCGGTTGCCCTCAAGGACGGTGGCATTGAGAACCACTTCTTCCACGTCGGTGTGGAGGACGTAACCCTCGCCTTCCTTGCGCAGGGGCCCCGCGGCAGTGGCGGGCGGCTCGTTATCGGGCGAACGCACCGGGTCGCGGTCCACGGTGAGAGAAGGTGCTTGCGGCGTTAGCGGAGTTCGCGGCGTTTGCGATGGGTCTGCGGAACTCACTGCGCTGACGCCGCTTGCCGGGGATGAGGATTGTTGCGCAGGCAGCGTGAGCACCGCACCGGCAAGAAGAACCACGAGAACCGCGTTATTGCAAAGGCGCATAGTAGCCGGTGCGAGCATGGACAGTAAGTGGAGGCAAGCCCTGTGGAGGATTTACCTTTACCTTCACTTTACGCCACTTGCCGTCGCGGGTCAGGTCCTTGGGGCGGTAGCCGATGACATATTGGTTGCGCAATTCGGTGGAAATTTTCTCGGCAATGTCGCCCATGTCGGCGATATCGTCGACGCGGAAGAGGCGTCCGCCGGTCTCCTCACTCAAATCATTGAGCAGTTGAGGCCCGGTGCGCTCTTCGGGAGTGGCGGCATAGGGATCGAAGATGCCAATGGAATACATTTCGACGTCAGACTCCCGCACCTGCGCGCGGAGTTCGCCCTCGGTGTAGCGGGAGCGGTTATCGCCTCCGTCAGAGACCACGAGCAGGGCCTTGCGCTCATGGCGGGCGTCCTTCATTTTGACCAGGCCAAAGTAGATGGCGTCCAACAGGGCGGTGCGATGGCCGCTGCGCACCGTTGCCAGGCGAGCTTGAATGTCCTCAACGGAATTGGTGAAGTCTTCAATCAACTCAGGGCGGTCGTTGAAGCCGATGACAAAAAACTCGTCCTGGGGGTTGGCGGTCTTGATGAACTGGAGGATGGACTCGCGGGCGCGGATGAGCTTGGAGGTCATGGAGCCGGAGAGGTCGAAGATGATGCCGATGGAAACCGGCGCGTCTTCAGTGGCGAAGGTGCTGATCTTCTGCTGGCTGTTGTTCTCAAATACCTGGAAGTCTTCCTGTTCGAGGCCGGTGACCAGGCGGTTCATGGGATCGGTAATGGTAATCGGTACCAGGACCATGTCCACGTTCATGCGGATGCGCTCACCGGGACGGATCTTCAGCGCATTGGGGCCGGAGACGGCGGGCGCTTCAGCCCCCGCGGGAGCTCCCGCTGCCGAGGTGGAGGTGGCTGGTGGGGTGACATGCACCTTGTTGAGCGGGTCCTCCTGGTCTTGAGCTCGGGCATGGACGCCCGCCAGACAGAAGGCCGTCGCCAACCCGCAGATCCACAGCCAGCGGCGAGGGAACCGCAGCTTGCCGTGTCCGATTGTGCAGGTCCGCTGGAGAGGAAGCATGGTCATGGCGCAGCACCAGAGAAGGAACGAGAGAATGAACGCGAGTTTAGCACGGCAGCCGCAAGAGCGGCGCAGCGGTTCCGGCCCGATGAATTCCCACGTACCGGTATCTGGAAGGATAAAGCCGCAGTGGCAACTGGGATACAATCGAGACCAAGCGCGATGGGATCCCGGCGTGAGCGAGCAGGGAACCCCTCGCGTAAATCTATTTTGTTAGACGGGGAGCAAGCCCTTCCGTATGGCCCGCATTTATCCATTTCGCGCCTGGCGCTACAATTCCACAGTGGTTCGGCTGGATGACGTGGTCACCCAGCCCTATGACAAGATTTCTCCGGCCATGCAGCAGGCCTATTACCAGCGCAGCCCGTACAACCTGGTCCGCATCATCCTGGGACTGCCTGAACTGTTCGATACCGAACGCGGCGAAAGCGTCTATACGCGAGCGGCGCGGGATTTGGCCGCCTGGCGGGAGCAGGGCATTCTGGTGCAGGAGAAGGATCCCTGCATCTTTGCCTACTCGCAAAGATTCAAGGTTCCAGGCACCGATGTGGTGAAGGAGCGGCGCGGGTTTATAGCGCTGGGCAAGCTCCACGAATACGCCGAGCAGGTGGTCTTCCGGCACGAGCAGACGCTGTCCAAGCCCAAGAACGACCGGCTGAGCCTGCTGAAGGCGACGCATGCGCATTTTGGGCAGATTTTCATGCTCTACTCTGACCCTGCCCGCAGCGTGGAGAAGATTCTCTACGACGGCAACGGGCCGGCCGAGGCCGAGGTCACGGACGAATACGGCGTGCTGCACCGGCTTTGGCGCGTCAGCGATCCGGCGACGATCCTGCTGTTGACCACGGCGATGGCCGACAAGAAGCTGATCATTGCGGACGGGCACCACAGGTACGAGACCGCGCTGAACTATTGCAAAGAACATGCGCCGGATCACGCGGACGGCTCCGGGGCGAAGGTCCACCACAGTGTGAACGAATTGCCGCAGCCGGCTTACCCTGAAGCGGCCGTGATGATGAGCTTTGTCAATATGGATTCCGACGGACTGGTGATTCTGCCCACGCATCGCGTGGTGCACAGCTTGCCGTCTTTCGATGCTGAGGCGTTTGCCACGGCGGCCGAGGAGTTTTTCACGGTGGAGGCGTCGGAATTGGGCGCGGCTATCGACTATATGGAATGGCTAGGGCGCCAGGCGGGGACAGCTTTTGTGGCCGTCACACGCGGCGGGGCTCTGCTGCTGCGGTCGAAGCCGGAAGCCGTAGCCGCGGCTCTGGCCGGGATGCCGGAGCGTCAGCGGCAGCTCGACCTGAGTCACTTGCACTCGATCGTGCTGGACCGGCTGCTGGGCCTGGATGCGGAAAAGGTTCGTGAGCAGACCAATATCCGCTACCTGCGCGACGCCGGCGAGGCGGTGGACCTGGTCCGCCGCGGCGAAGCAGACGTCACATTCCTCACCAACCCCGTTTCCATGGAGCAACTGCGGGAAGTGGCCTTTGCCGGCGACGTGATGCCGCAAAAGTCCACCGACTTCTTCCCCAAGCTGCTCAGCGGCCTGACGATCTATGCGCTGGAGTAAGCGCGCAAACTGAAAGATTTGAGCTGAAGCGGCCTCTGGAGAAGAGGAGTGGTAAGATAGCGGTGGTGGCTCTTGGAGGGGCAAATGAGTAGCCTTTTACTGGACGAACCGCAAGTTGATTTGCGCGTGAGCGATCTTAGCGAGCTTCCAACCGGGAGAATTCGAATGTACGCTATCGCGTTTGACCTCGATACCGCACAATTGCAAAACGTGTACCCGAATGCTTCTTACACGAACGCTTACGGGGATATCAGAAAGACGCTTGAGCCCTGGGGGTTCAATTGGCAGCAAGGTAGTGTTTATTTCGGGGATGCGGAAATGAACGCGGTCAAGTGCGTATTAGCTGCTCAGGACGTGAGCAATACTTACCCCTGGTTCAAGATCTGTGTCCGTGATATACGAATGCTCCGCATCGAGGAACTCAACGACCTTGCCCCTGCACTCTAGCTGGCCATCGTAGGTTCCGAGCCTATGCGCACAGAAACAATCGCCAACGAACATTCCCCAACTACCTTAGCTTTTGAGGTCGCGCCTCGCTCGCCGTGGCGGGTGACCGAAGTCGAAGCTCTTCCGGGGTTCCGGCTGCGGGTTGCATTTGCCGATGGCCTCACGGGGATGGTCGATCTGTCTCGTATGGTGCGTTCGCCAAAGGCTGGGGTATTCGCGGCGCTTGCCGACCCGTCGCTGTTTGCGCAGGTCAGGCTTGATTACGGCGCCGTATCGTGGCCCGGTGAATTGGACCTCGCTCCAGATGCAATGCACGCAGCAATCCAGGAGCACGCGGTGTGGTCGCTGTAGGAGCGGGGATTTGACTGCATTGAAAGAGCGCCGCTGGTATGGCGGGGTTTTAGCCCCTGAGGTTCGCTATTTGTCGGCAAGGCTCGAAATTCGGTCTATTTTCGCAGCCATTAACCAGGCTTTACGGCCCAGCCCATGCATTTGGGTTCTGACGGCGTGCATGACAGTATCGCAACTTGCAGCAGCGCAGGCCCCGCCCGTCTCGGCGGCTCCGGCGGGCCGGTTTGTGGTGGTGCTGGATGCGGCCCACGGCGGCGACGATGCAGGAGGGCGGCTCGGCAACGGGCAGGCGGAAAAGGCCTTCACGCTTGCTCTCAGCGTAAGGTTGCGTTCGCTGCTGGCGGCGCGCGGCATTCAAGTGACGACCACCCGGGAATCGGACGCGACTGTGGATTTGAATCGCCGGGCGGAGATAGCCAACCACGCCAACGCACAGGCCTGCCTGAGCCTGCACGGATCGGAAAGCGGCTCCGGGGTTCACCTGTTTGTCTCCTCGATGGCGCCGGTTCAGCCGGCGCGCTTTGCCCCGTGGAAGACCGCACAGGCCGCCTGGGTGACGCGCAGCCTGGCGCTTGCCGGAACGCTGAACAGCGCGCTGCTGCAGGCCGGCATGACCGTGACCCTGGGCCGCACCTCGCTGCCCGCGGTGGATAGCATGACCTGCCCGGCAGTGGCCGTGGAGATTGCGCCGGAACGCGACGCCGGCAAGAAGCCGATTGCAGAACTGGACGATCCGGGCTACCAGGCACGTGTGGCCGAGACGCTGGCGGCGGCGCTGCTGGAATGGCGTACAGATGCCTGGCGCACGACGGAGGCTCATCAGCCGTGAGGATTCCCCGCTACCAGACCATCCTGTTTACCGTGCTGCTGGTGGCTTCAGTAGGCATGGGCGTGGCGCTATGGCAGTTGCGCGAGCGTGCGCACCAGCGTTTGCTCTCCGGCCAGGACTCCGCGCCCACGCAGGCTCCGGAGGTGGCGCCGTCTGAACAGGCTACGATCCTGTTGGCCAGCGACGCGGACGGCACATTGCTGGCCCAGGCGCAATCGCTGCCGTTGCCCCAGGACCCAGGCGCACGGGCACGCGCCGTGCTGGGTAAATTGCTAGATATGTACGCCGCTGCCGATGCCGCGCACCCGGTTCCCGGCGGCGCCAGCTCGATTGCGCAGGTCTTTCTGTTGCCGGCCCAGGATGGGTACGGCAGGGGCAGTCAGAGCGGGGCTAGTCCAGGGGGCCGAGGTTCCCAATCAAAGGACCCGATGCAGATGGGCCCCGAACTCGCCGTGGTCAACCTGACTGGTGCGTTCGTCGCCAGCCATCCCTCGGGCATTTTGACCGAGATGCTTACGGTGACGTCGATCTGCGGAACCCTGCACGCCAACCTGCCCCGCGTCACGGAGGTTCGGTTTCTGGTGGATGGACAGCCGCGCGCAACCCTCGCCGGCCACGCGGATTTGACGCGGACGTATCTGGCGACTGAGGTGGTCCCGCACCCGTAATCGCTGCACCTCGCCAGAGCTGTTTCCATTTCGCCGAATTCGCAGTAAGATGGAGCAGTAGCCATGCGCAAGCCCATTCACATCACGGCTCCCTGGCCCACTCTTGAGGAGATGGAGAAGCTCTTCCCTATCTCCAAGGCTAGCGAGAGAGCGATACAGGCACTTGTGGACGAGTTCAAGGCCCAACTTTCCCATCGGGAAGAAGAGTCTGTGAACTCCATCGAACCGGAAAAGAGGCGCAAGCGTGCCTCCGCTGCCTGACCCAAAGGGCGTTTTCCTGAATGTCCCCTACGATGAAGAATTTCAGGACCTCTACATTGCTTACATCGTTGGGCTCTTTCAACTGGGTCTGGTTCCTCATCTTGCCTCGGAAATTCCAGGCGGAGGGCGCAGGCTGGACAGAATCATTCAGCTCATCCAGAGTTGCCGCTATTCCATCCACGATCTTTCCAGGGTAGAAATGAGCGTTGCGCCAACGGCCGTGCCAAGATTCAACATGCCGCTGGAATTAGGCATGACAATTACTTGGGCTAATCTTCACCCCAGCCGCCACGATTGGTTCGTTTGGGAGTCGGAGTCCTATCGAATCCAAAGATCGGCCAGCGATCTGAACGGAACCGATGCCTACATTCACAACGGCACACCGGAAGGCGTTCTCCGTGAACTTTCTAATGCTTTTTGGCGCGACCCGATGCCGTCCGTGCCGCAAATGCTAACGGTCTATGGCCTTGTCGATAGCGCGCTCAATTCGATTTTCGTGAGAACCGGAACACGCAATTCTTATGACAGAAGCGTCTTCATGGAATTGTGCCGGTTGTCCTCGAGTCTAACCACTTTTTTCTTCCCGCCCACTAAATCTGCGGTCTAACATCCATGACTCCAACCATTGGCGTTTTCGATTCCGGGTTTGGCGGGCTGACGGTGCTTCGCGCGCTGGCGGCCCGGCTGCCGCAGGTTCGATTCGCATTTCTCGGCGATACGGCGCGGCTGCCGTACGGCTCCAAATCCCGCCGCACGATTGCCCGGTATGCCGCGCAAAGCGCGCAATTTCTGGTGCGCGAGCAGGGCGCCGAGTTCCTGGTGATTGCCTGCAATACGGCCAGCGCGCTGGCTCTGGACGCCATTCAGGATGCTGTGACGGTCCCGGTGCTGGGCGTGATCGAGCCCGGCGCTTCCGCGGCGCGCGCCGCCTCGCGGAGCGGGGACGTGCTGGTGATTGCGACGGATGCTACCGTGCAGAGCCACGCCTACGCAGCCGCCTGCCGCGCACAGGGATTGCGCGCCTTGGAAAAAGCTTGTCCGCTGCTGGTGCCGCTGGTGGAGGAAGGCTGGACCGATCAACCGGTGACCGCGGAAGTGATCCGGATCTATCTCAATGAACTGAATGCCGAGGCCGCGGCCCTGGGGCTCAACCCGGACACTCTGGTGCTGGGCTGCACGCATTACCCGCTGCTGCGACCGCTGATTGAGCGGGCTGTTCCGGCCGGGATGCGGGTCATCGACTCCGCGGAAGCGGCGGCGGAGGCAGCAGTGCGCCAATTCGGCGGCGGCATCGCGCTCGAGCGCACGGCCGGCCAGGAGGCTCGGAACGGCGTCCTGCGATGCTTCGCGACCGACTCTGTTGAGAAGTTCGAGCGCCTCGGCTCGCGCTTTTTGGATCGGCCCGTGGGCAAAGTCGAGCTTGTGGACCTCGGCGGCTGATATTCTAAGAAACGGTGGGTCCGGCATCCCCTGAAGCAATTCTGTTCAATCCTGTTCGATCCTGGAGCAATTCTGGATCAAGCCTGGATCAAGCCCGTAAAAGGGACCCTGGAGGAAGCGAGTAAGCATGATCAATTTGGCGGGTAAGACGGCCGTGGTCTTCGGGCTGGCCAACAAGCGTTCCATTGCCTGGGGAATCGCCCAAAAACTGCACGAGGCCGGCGCCACCCTGGCCATCTGTTACCAGAACGAACGCATGAAGCTTGAGGCCCAGAGCCTCATCGACGAGTTGCCCGGAGCCAGCGGCTTCCAGTGCGACGTGTCAAACGACGCGGAGATCGAGACGCTCTTCGCCGCCTTCAAGCAGAAGTTTGGAACGGTTGAAATCCTTGTTCATGCCGTGGCTTTTGCGCCGGCAGAAGATCTGCGCGGCGCGTTCACCAATACCAGCCGCGAGGGCTTCCGCATCGCTCTCGACGTGAGCGTCTACTCGCTCATCGCGGTCTCGCGGGCCGCCGCGCCTTTGATGCCCGAGGGCGGCAGCATCATGACGCTCAGCTTTTACGCCGCGGAAAAGGTTGTGCCCAACTACAACGTGATGGCCGTGGCCAAGGCGGCACTCGAATGCACGGTGCGCTATCTGGCCTATGACCTCGGCTCAAAAAACATCCGCGTGAACGCCATCTCCGCCGGGCCGATCAAGACGCTGGCCGCTCGCGGCGTGGGAGCACTGGGCGAGATGATGAAGGCCCACTCCGACCGCGCACCGCTGCATCGCAACGTGGACCAGTTGGAGGTCGGCGGCGCAGCGTTGTTTCTGGCCAGCGACCTGGCAAGCGCCGTGACCGGCGAAACGCTGTATGTGGATTGCGGGTATAACGTGATGGGGTACTAAGTTCAGGGAACAGGGAACAGGGAACAGGTCTAGTCTGCCTTCGGCGGCGGGAACTGGTGGCGTTGCTCACCCACCCATCGCAGAAAGCGCGATGGATGGGGCACCCGGCCTCTCATGGCCGTACAGTTATTCTTTCAGCGTCACAGTGATTTTGCGGGCGTCGCCGCCGGCGGAGGAGATGGCTATCTCACCTGTGGATTTTTTGCGGATGCTCTTGAACTTTTCGCCCCACTCGACCAGGACCAATGCGTCGGGAGTGAGTAACTCGTCGATGCCCAGGGTCTCGAGTTGGCGCTCGCCTTCGAGACGATAGACGTCCAGGTGAAAGAGCTTCACGGGCTTGCCTTCGCGGGTGCCGTCGTACTCGTGGATCAGAGTGAAGGTGGGGCTGGTTACTTCGTCAGGCTCGGCGGCGTCGAGGGCCTGGGCAATGCCCTTGACCAGCGTGGTTTTGCCGGTGCCGAGGTCGCCGCGCAGGATGAGGAATTGCGGCGGCTGGAGCAAACGAACCAACTTGCGGCCCACCTCGACCGTGTCCGCGCCGCTCGTGGTGGTGAACTGGTGGATGCGGACAGCCTCGGGTGGACCCTTGGGGGCGACGGGTGCGGCACTGGTCATTTGGCTGCCTCATGGGAGGCGGCGGCGGGTGACAATTCCGCCGGCAGCCCCTGCAACCAAACATACCCGTTCTGGCCGCGCGAATCAAAGCGAAAAGCCCGAGAAAGTTGAAGAAGACTGTCGGTGGCCAGCAAAGTGTGCTGGTCGGCCTGGCGAACGGCCAAGTCCGCGGCCAAGCCGTGAATATAAACAGCCGCTTCAACGGCCTGGGTCGCGCCACTTGGGTATTGCGCGAGAAGCCCGGCGATGAGGCCGGTCAGCAGGTCGCCGCTGCCGCCTTTGGCCATGGCGGGACTGCCGGTGGTGTTGACGGCCACACGGCCGTCGGGGTGGGCGATGACGGTCCGCGCACCTTTGAGGACCAAAGTGACGCCGTAGCGCTGGGCAAAGGTCCGCGCCACTTCAAGCCGGTTGGCCTGGACTTCGGCAATGGAGATATTCGCCAGCCGCGCCATCTCGCCGGGATGCGGCGTGAGCACCAACGTGCGTCCCTTGGCGAGTTTGGCAAGCAGGACCGGCTTGGTGGCGAGGATATTGAGCGCGTCGGCGTCAATGACCGCTGGAATTCTGGTGGCCGAAAGCAGGCCGGTGGTGAACTTGACCGTATCCGCGCTTTGGCCCAGACCGGGACCGATGGCGAGCACGGACTTGCCGGCCATGAGCATCGCAAGAACTTCCGGGGCAAGGTTTTCGGCGGCGATTTGTCCAGTTGGCGTGGGCGCCAGCGGCAAGGTCATCAGCTCCGTGGCAACAGCGGCTACCAGCGGCAGGGCCGGGGCTGGAACGGCCGCTGTGACCAGGCCCGCACCGGCTCGCAGCGCGGCCAGAGAGGCCATGGCCGGTGCGCCCGACTTTCCGCCCGCTGTTCCGAGCGAGCCGCCCACGACCAGCACGTGGCCAAAATTGCCTTTGTTGGCCGCGGCTGCGCGGGGAGCTTGTGTGAGCGCCAGGGCCGAGCCCGCCCAGTGCAGTTTTAGCTGGGAGACGATTGCGGCCTCCGGCGAACCGATGGACGCCACCACGATGGGCTGGTCCCAGTGGCGGGTCAACTGGCCAAAGACATGGGCCGGTTTGGGCGAGGTGAAGGTAATGACGGCGTCGGCGGGGAAGACTGGGCCGTCCACGGCGGCAATGATGGCGTCGGCTGGCCAGCCGGAGGGAAGGTCGATCGCGAGGATGGGAGCCAAAACGGGCGTATGGCTGGCCTTGAGCCAATCGAGAGCTGCGAGCGCCAGTCCCTTGAGCGGCGGCTTGAAGCCTGTGCCGACGAGAGCATCGACAATGAGATCGGCTTCCAGGGCGGATTTGTGCCGGGCCAGATCCTCTGCCGTGGCGACAATGTGGATGAGACCGTGTGCGGGGCTGGCCAGTTCGAGCCAGGCTTCGGCAGCATCGCCGGTGAGCTTGTTGGGCGCGCCTAGCAGCAGAGTGGTTACATCGAGGCCGGCATCGGAGAGCAGACGCGCGGCCATCATGCCGTCGCCGCCGTTGTTGCCCGTGCCGCACAGAACCGTGACGTTGCGCGCATGAGGGAACTGCTGACGCGCGAAGGCTGCGACAGCGGCCGATGCTGCGCGCATCAGCTGCAACGAGGGGATGCTGAACCGCTCAGTCGTCACGCGATCGCAGGCTTGCATCTCGGCAGCGGAAAGAACTTGCATGGCTTCCATGGTAGTACAGCAGGGATCAGGGGTCAGGGGTCAGTGGTCAGTGGAACTGCGGCTGCGTTTGATTGGAGACATCGCCTTCGCCTTGGCCCTACGGGTCGGAGGGCACTTCGGCGACGAATTCAATTTGGCCCACCAGCGGCTAGACGGGCCTAGTTGGTGACTGACCACTGATCACTGACCCCTGACCACTGGCTTCACCGCAGCATCATCACGAGGAACCAGGCGTTGAGTCCGGCGATGAGGGCGGCGACGAACCAGGACAGCGCCTGGAGCCAGGGGGCGTTGACGAATTCGCCCATCTTCTTGCGGCTGCCGGTGAACAGGACAAGCGGAATGACGGCGAAGCTGAGTTGGAGGGAGAGAATAACCTGGCTGAGCAGGAGGAGCTTCTCAGTGCCTCGTTCACCGGTGAAGGCCACCACGATTATGGTCGGAATGATGGCGAGGGAGCGGGTGATGAGGCGGCGCAGCCATGGGGAAACTCTGATGTGGATGAAGCCCTCCATGACGACCTGGCCGGCGAGCGTGCCGGTGATGGAGGAGTTCTGGCCGGAGGCGAGCAGAGCGATCGCGAAGATGGTGCTTGCTCCAGCCGCGCCGACCAGGGGGCTGAGGAGCTTGTAGGCGTCCTCAATGGCGGCGACTTCAAAGTGGCCGCTGCGATGAAAGACCGCTGCCGCCACGATGACAATGGCTGCATTCACAAACAAGGCCACGGTAAGGGCGAGGGCGGAATCCACGTTGGCCATGAAGATGGCTTCGCGCTTGCCCTTGGGTGTTCGCTTGTAATTGCGGCTCTGGACGATGGACGAGTGCAGGTAGAGGTTGTGGGGCATGACGGTTGCGCCCAACATGCCGATGGCGATGTAGAGCATGTCAGGGTTGGTGACGATGGAGGGCGAGGGGATGATGAGATTGCGCAGCGCCGGCCAGTACTCAGGGCGGCAAAACACCATTTGTGCGCCGAACATGGCAATGATGGTGCCGATCAGCGCAATTACGAGGGCTTCGACGTAGCGGAATCCCCAGCGCTGCATGAGCAGGATGAGCAACACGTCGAGGCCGGTGATGAGCACGCCATAGAAGAGAGGAATGTGGAAGAGCAGGTTGAGAGCGATGGCCGAACCGATGACTTCAGCCAGGTCGCAGGCGGCGATGGCGATTTCGGCTCCGATCCAGAGGGAAAAGCTCGCCCAGCGGCCGTAGCTCTCGTTGCACATCTGAGCCAGATCGCGTTCCGTGGCCACGCCGAGCTTGAGCGACAGGCTCTGCAGCAGAATGGCCATGAGGTTGGAGGCCATGATGACGGAGAGCAGCGTATAGCCGAAGCGCGAACCGCCGGCAATGTCGGTGGCCCAGTTTCCGGGGTCCATGTAGCCGACGGAAATCAGGAAGCCGGGGCCTAGAAAACCAAGCAGGCGACGCCAGTAAATGGGCGAGCTGGAGACGCGCACGCTGGAATGCAACTCTGGCAGCGAGGGCTCAGGGAGCGCGACATGGAATTGGAGTTCCGTAGGCATGGAATATTGGGAAGAGGCCGAAATCGCCCCTTCAACCTAAGTATGCCACAGGTTGTTAATTGAGGTTAACAAAAAATATTACATTTAATTACGATGAAAATTCCGGACGCAGCCAGACGGCCTCCGCGGCGGGTCTTCCGAGGATGGAAGTTCCAGTAGGTAGCTCAATCGAAACGGTTTGGTCGTAGTTTTGACTCACGACAAGCAGGCTCTTGCCGGGGCCAATGCCAGCATGGTGCAGAAAGAGCAGGAGCTTATGGTCGCGCTCGTGGAGGCTGGTGACGGTGTAGCGCTGACCCTCGACGGCTTCAGAAAGCGGCATCTCGCCGCCCTGCTTGCGCTGTGCGGGGCTCTCCGGCAGCACCTGGTTGCCGTGGGGGCAGGAGCCAGTCTCGCCCAGTTTCTCCTTGAGCTTGGCTTCGAAGGCCGGGGAGACGGCGTGCTCGAGGCGTTCGGCTTCTTCGTGGATCTCGTACCACTCCATGCCGAATATCTCGCTCAACATGCGCTCGATGAGGTGGTGGCGGAGGGCGGTTCGGTAGGCTGTCTCGCGGCCGGCGGGTGTAAGGCGCACAATGCCGTCCGCGCCGACTTCGGCGAAGCCGTCGCGCTTGAGCCGCTTGAGCGCCATGGTGACGGCGGGGGCTGAAACCTCAAGCCAGTGAGCCACCGTGGCCGGGATGACCTGATGGCCCTCGGCCTCGGCTTCAAGGATGGCCTTGAGGTAGTTCTCCTTCGAGACGTAGATGGAGTCTTTCATGGCGGTGCTGCAATCAGTCTATACGGTGAAACATCATCTAGCTTTTGGTTCTATGCGGAGTGATGCGATGGCCTTGAGTATCCTTACTAGCGGGGAGCCATGCACTTGATAAGCCCTTGCTCGCCGTAGCCAAGGATTTGCCTGTCGGCCGTGACAAGGGTAGCGTCCAAATGGCGCGCCGTAGCGATCATGATGCGGTCCGCCGGGTCGAGATGGGCTTCCCAGGGTAAGCGTGTGCTGGCTACGGCGATGGAAGGAGAGAGCGGCTCCAGGCGGATTCCCGGAAGGCTGAGAGCGGCTTCCAGCCACTCAGCCACATCACGGACGAGCCGCAGCTTCCCCTTGGACACCAGCATCGCGATCTCCCAGGGAGTAATCGCCGAGACAAACAGCCGGTCTTCATCCGCGGCCTGCTGTAGCTGCGAGTGTACTTCATCGCTGATCCGAACTGAGTCCTCGAGCAGCCATACCAGCACGTGCGTGTCGAGCAGAAGCCGCATCATTGAGCCGCTTCCCACTCGTTCTCCAGCGGCGAGACGATATCGCCTTCAAACAGCACGCTACCCTTCAACGCTCCCCGCAGCTTGATCTGCGGGGGCATGGGCACCAGCCTGGCTACGGGCTTGCCGAATTTTGTAATCACCAGAGGCTCGCGGGTAGCGGCGACCTCATCCAGCAATTGCAAGCACTTTACCTTGAACTCACCTGCACCCAATGAGGGCATAAGGGCCACTTCCTTCCATGGTCATCAACTATGGTCGTATTGTGACCGAAAAAATGCCAATCGTCAAGACTTGTTCCCCTTTGCGGCACAAAAAAGCCGCAAAGATGGGGCACGCCGCTTTTGTGGAGGGCGGGCAGAGGGCGCATTTGCCGCGCTATGGTTTTACGCGCACTTTAGGCTCGACGGACAGGCCGGGGCGGAGCAGGTGGTTCTGATCCTCGACATTCAGATTGGTGAAGTCGATGCGAACCGGGACGCGCTGGACCACCTTGACGTAATTGCCAGTCGCGTTTTCCGGCGGGAACAGGGAGAGCACCGAGCCGGTTGCGCCGCCGATCTGGGTGACTTTGCCGTGATAGGTCTTGCCGGTGGCGTCCACTTCGATTGCGACCGGCTGGCCGGCGGACATGTGGCGCAACTGGGTCTCTTTGAAGTTTGCGGTGATCCAGAGGTCTTGAAGCGAGACCAGAGTGAGCAGGTTCTGGCCGGCGGCGACATTCTGGTCGATCTCGACGCTCTTGCGGGTGATGATGCCCGCAGCCGGAGCTACGATTTTGGTATAGCTGAGGTTGAGTTTGGCCTGGTCGACCTGGGCTTGGGCTTGCTCGACCTGGGCCTGGGCTTGCTTGGCATGGGCACTCTGCGCAGCCACCTGCTGCGGGCCGGTCTCGGCGTACTTGAGCATAGCCTGTGCCTGGGTCTGCTTCTGGCGAGCGACACCCACTCCGTCGCCGGCTGCCCGCTCGGTGGCGATGGCGTTGGCAACGTCAGCCTTGTCCGCGTCGGCAGCGGCAACGGCGGCGTCCCATTGCTGCTTGCTGATCACGTCTTTCTCGACCAGCGGACGATAGCGGTCCAGATCGGCCTGTGCCTTGGTCAGGTTGGCCTGGGCCTGGATCACGCGTGCGTGCGCGGCTTCGAATTGTTGCTGGGACTGCTCGACACTGGCCACTGTTCCGGTGAGATCGGCTCCTGCCGAACGCAGGTTGCTGCCGGTGTTGACGGTGGTGATGGGCACATTCACGTTGGCGGCGGCGGCGTTGGCCTGGGCGCTGGCCAGTGCGGCCTGAGCATTCTCGACCGCAACCTGGTAGTCCGCGGGGTCCAGCTCGGCGATGACGTCGCCCTGCTTGACAACCTGGTTCTCTTCGACGTCGACCTTGAGGATCTGGCCGTTGATGCGCGAACTGACCTGAATGAGGTGGCCGTTTACCTGGGCGTCGTCGGTGTCCTCGGTAAAGGTCCCGTGCCACCAGATTGCGATCGCGACCAGGACGAGGACCACAACCACGAGCACGACGAGTGCCCTGCGGCGAGACTTGGGCTGGGCGCTCTCCATGTCGATCTCAGTCTCGTGTGTCGTTTGGGCTGGTGTTGGTGTTGAATCCGCCACGTTTACTTTCCTCCCAGATAGTTCTTGTAGTTTCCGGCCGCTCCCAGGGCACGGGCCAGGCTGAGCTTGGCCACATTGTGCCGGTAGAGGCTGGTGACATATTGATCGTTGGCCTGGGCCACGGACTGCACCGCCTGGCTGACGGCCAGGTTGTCACTGACGCCGTTGGCATAGCGTTGCTGGGCCTCGCTGAGCGCCTCGTTGGCCAGCTCAACGCTGGAACGGGCTACCTCAACCTGCTTTTGGGTGGAGGCAATGTCCAGCAAGGCGTCGCGAATATCGGCGTCCACCTGGGCGTTCATGTCGCTCAATTTTGCCCGCTGTGTATCCAGTTGCGCCTGGGCCTGCTGGGCCTCGCCGCGCAATGCAAATTCGTTGAAGAGCGGCACGCTCAGAGTGCCCGTGGCGTCGCCGGTGCCGTGCGAGTGAGCCAGGGTGGTGCCAATATCCCCGTAGTCGCCGTCGAACTTGAACGTGGGGAACCGCTCGGCGGTGGCCGCCTTGCGCTGCTCCTCCGCGGCCTTGGTCTGCTCCAGCATGGCGGCCAGGTCTTTGCGGTTGGCGTGGGCCTGGCGAATGGTGGCATCGATGTCCAGTTGATCGAAGGCCGCGTAGGGCGCCTGGTCAGTGAGCGTAAAGCTCTGCGCCAGGGGCAGGCCGATGGTGCG
The DNA here is from genome assembly GCA_003138365.1 of Acidobacteriaceae bacterium. Classification (GTDB taxonomy): domain Bacteria; phylum Acidobacteriota; class Terriglobia; order Terriglobales; family Acidobacteriaceae; genus Telmatobacter. Next base: position 18,787 of record PLFY01000042.1, on the reverse strand, counting down.
CGCCAGGGCCAGCTTGTCTTTTTCCAGCGCATTGTGGGCCACGATCAACTGCTGATCGAGCGATTGGGAATCCACGCGAGAGCGCAGTTCGTCCAGCAGGGGGGCTGTCCCCGCCTGGTGGTTTGAAACCGCCTGGTCCAGCGAAGTCTTTGCCGTGGCAACCTGGGCCTCAACGCTGGCCACCTGGGATTCATCGGCGAGGACGAGCAGATAGGCGTTGCCGACGGTCAAGATCACCATATCCCGCGCATCCTGGGCAGAGAGTTGTGCGCCGGCAAAGTTGTGGCGGGCGGCGAGGTAGTTGTGCAGCGATGTCAGGTCAACCAGGGACCAACTGAGCGAAGCGCGCACGTCGGTGAAGCCGAACGGCCCGATGATGGTGGGAAAGCCCGGAATGCGCAATCCTTCGGCGGGCAGGTCAACCTGCATCACGGTCTCTTTGGCGGTCCCGTCCACGGAGGGCAGCAGCGATTGGAGCTGACTGAGCCGCTGGCCTCGCGCCGAGGCAGTTTGGGTTCCGCTCAGGATGATTCCCAGGTTTGTCTTCAGTCCTCGCTGGATGGCTTCGTCGAGGGAGAGGCCGATGGGCTGCGAGGAGGCCTCACCCGTGGCCACGCTGCCCTGGAAGCTGGAGGCGGTGGGTCCGGAGGCCTGTGGCGGCTCGAGACCCAGCGATGCCTGCGCGGCCAGGCTGCCCGGGGCCAAAACCGGGGCCAAAACCGCAAGGCTCAGCACCAGGGCGGAGACGCCGGTACGAATGGTGCTATTTCCTGAATATTCTGAAGAAATCAAGGTTGATCGACTCACAGCCGGGCGCTTGTACCTAAAGATGGTTGCAGGTTTTTTGATGCGCAGCAAGGGCCACAGGGTTCTTAAATCTAGTGTATCGGAGATGGGCCGAGGGGGGTGCAGGCCTCCGATGTCAGGGAGTGTTCCAATAGTGCGTTGCCGTTCTCGGATGAGGGATTTCCCGAAGAATGAAGGTATCTTTGGCAGCCTTTGCTGGCGCTAGCGCGCCTTGCGCGAAACGAGGGCATCATGCTTCTCGACGCGCTCTCTTCTTTGCTCTCTCCTCGCGATGAGGAAAACGCTAGCCAGCGTAGCGAGACTGCCAATAATCGCAGATACTCCGATAACGCTCTTCCCCATTCCAATCAACACGAATCCACCAATAATGGTAACCAGGCAGATGATGAAAGCGTAATGCGACCCTCTCGCCTGGCTCGCCATGTTCCCAGCCACGACTTTGGCCTCCAAAGACTCGCGGTGAATACTTTGCCTCTCTGCCATCGCCATGATGCGCTCCGCGCCATTTGCTATGACTTCGTTATATTTAGCGAGAAGTTCAGGGTGCGGCAGAGGGCCGGAAAATGAAACCGACTGGTGAGAGACGGTAGCGATCGAAGCGCTGGGTTGAGGGGGATTATTCCGGCGATTCCTGCTCACAGAATCTCAAGCGATCTGAAGTTTCGATTCATCCTGCTCCATGGCGTCGGAGAGGTCTTGCCCGACGACGAGCCAATCGGAGGCGATGGCTTTCGCGTCCGCCTCAACCGTAGTCTCACTGCGGTTGTAGTCGTCAAACTGACCCCAGAGATCAAATACGCGAGCTACGCCAGACGCCAAAGACGGCTGCGCGAAGAGAAAATCCGATTTGACTTTATTTCCCATGGTCTCCTCAGCGCATATGATCGGCTGATAGTTTCCATTGTTTAGATGGGTTGGGACGTAAAAAGTTTCCTACCACCGCCCAAGAGTGTTGAAATCCTGTGATTCCAAGGCACCTAGCGCCATCGGTATCCACTACCGATTGAAGAACAGTCTAACAGGATTACAAGGAATTCCCGGCAACCTGTCAACTTAAAATTCATAGCAGGTCCCAGGTGTGGCCTGTCATGCCACTCCCCATAGCATGCCTCATGCGCAGGGTCTTGTGAATCCTGCAAAAGTGTAGGACGCAAACCACAGATTACAAGCAGCTTCTTTTTGAAAATGCTGGAGAATCAGCGAGCGGTCGAGGCCTGAATCAGCTGGGAGGCCAGCGAACAGAGCCCCTGGCGGCAGAATTCGCGCACCGCATCCACGGTCCATCCGGCAGCTTGCGGACCGCCATGCGCTGCCAGCATCGTGGCGATCTCCGCTGCGCTGAAGCCGGCCACCACGCGCAACACAAAAATGGTGCGCATCAGGGTGGGCAGGCTGGTGAGCCAGTTTCTGACGCGATCGCGGTCGGGGCCCGCGAGCATGCGCAGCAGTTCTTCGCTTGAAACGCCCGCCGCGTCCAGATCGTCCTCGTCAATGCAGGTGGCTGCCGGCTTGAGATGATCGGGTGCGGCCAGGCTGGCGGGGTTGCGCTTGGCAATGGTGTCAAGGGCCGCGGTACACAGGGCGAGGCGACTGCCCTTCCGGGCCTGCGCGGGATCGTGGCAAGCCGAAACCTCGGCGTTGGCTACCGCCGTCTCCACCAGCCGGACACTTTCCTCGCCTTCGCCCACAAGCATCGAAGCCATGGTGTAGAGACCGGCGGCGATCAGGTCGAACATGCCGTCCATGCCTTCGAACGCCTTGGCCACGGTCTCATCGTCCTTGGGCTGGCCATCGAGCAGGCCATGCACCTGCTTTGAAAAGGCCTGCGCTTCGGCTGGGATCGGCTGGGCAGGGATCAGGCTGTCGTTGGGGCTGTCGTTCGACGTGTAGGATTCCTGAGGCATGGAGGCTCCTCTCTTGGGGAAAGCAAGCTGGCTCATCTCTTATCTTCTCATCCTGAACCTGGGGAGCCGGGGCGTCAACCCGCCAGGTGGCATGGGGCGTCGTCGGCGGCTTTTTGCATTGGCTTCACATCGTTGAGCCGGTGCGGCCTGTGTGAGTTTGTCGATGGGGATGCTTTTCGTTGCGGCAGGGGGTGCGGGCGGTGAGGAAAACGCTGTAGACTTCCAACACGCGCACTGGACGGATTTGATGGCCAGAACCACGAAGAAACAAAAGCTATTTAACGGGCGGGACTACTCCTGGATGCAGTTCAATCGGCGTGTTCTGGAGGAAGCGGAGGACGCGGCCAACCCGCTGTTGGAGCGGGTAAAGTTCCTGTCGATTACCGGCAACAACCTGGACGAATACGTTGAGGTTCGCCAGGCAGGCCTGCTACAGCGCATTGAGGACGGCTACCGCGAACCGGGCTACGACGGACTGCGGCCGAACGAGTCGCTGGCGGTGTTGACCGCGGAGATTCACAGTTTTGTGGCCGCACAGTACCGCTGCTGGAACCACCAACTTGTGCCCGAGCTGCGCAAGCAGGGCATCCGGCTGCTCGAGTGGAAGGAGCTGGGTGAAGAGGCCCGGGCTTTTGCGCAGAACTACTTTCAGCGCGAGGTCGATCCGCTGCTGACGCCGATCTCGATCGATCCGGCGCATCCGTTTCCGCGTGTTCTCAACAAGGCTCTGTGCCTGGCGCTTCTGCTGCGGGCAAAAAGGCGCAGCTCCGGCCCGCAGGTGCTGGGGGTGGTGACGGTGCCGCGCGCACTGGCGCGGTTCGTCCGTCTGCCCGCGGCGGACGATCGGTTCGACTATCTGCTGCTGCAGGACCTGATTGCGCAGAATCTTGGCGGCATGTACCGTGGCTACGAAGTGCTTGCTCATGCGGCGTTCCGGGTCACCCGGAATTCCAACCTCTACTTTGAAGAGGAGGAAGCGCGTTCGCTGCTGGAGACGATCCGGGTTGAGCTGCACAATCGGCGCAAGGGCGACGCGGTGCGGCTGGAAATCGAGACCGGAGCCCACGCTGAAATTGTGGATCGGCTGCGGGTGAACTTCGAGCTCGATGAGGATCAGGTCTTTCGCGGCGAGGGGCCCGTAAACCTGTCGCGGCTCATGTTCTTTTATTCCGATGTGCAACGGCCGGACCTGAAGTTTCCGCCATTCACGCCCAAGGCGCTGCACCTGAGCCGCAAGTCGAGCAATGTGTTCGACGAGCTGCGCCAGCGCGATATTCTGCTGCACCACCCCTACGACTCCTACGATCCGGTGGTCGGGTTCATCGAGCAGGGCGCGCAGGACCCTGCGGTGGTGAGCATGAAGCAGACCCTCTACCGCACCAGCCACGACTCGCCCGTCTTCGCAGCGCTGACTGAGGCCGCGGCCACCAAGGAAGCCACGCTGGTGGTGGAGCTGATGGCGCGCTTCGACGAGGCTTCGAACATTCGCTGGGCGCGCAGCATGGAGGATGCCGGTGTACAGGTCTTCCACGGCGTGGTGGGGCTGAAGACCCATTGCAAGCTGGCCATGCTGGTGCGCAGGGACGAGGACGGCGTGACGCGGCGCTACTGCCACCTGGGCACCGGCAACTACAACCCCGTGACTGCCCGCTTCTACACCGACCTGAGTTTGCTTACCAGCGATGCGCAGATTACCGAGCGGGTACACATGGTGTTCAACTACCTGACGGCGCACGCCGAGATCGACGACTACCGCCCGCTGCTGGTGGCGCCCCTCACCATGGCCGAGAGCTTCCTGGGCCTGATCCGGCGCGAACAGGAGCACGCCCAGGCCGGGCGTCCCGCGCACATCGTGGCCAAGATGAACGCCTTGCTCGAGCCTTCAGTGATTGAAGCGCTCTATCAGGCCTCGCAGGCCGGCGTGGAAATCGATCTGATCGTCCGCGGCCTGTCCATCCTGCGGCCCGGCGTGAAGGGACTGTCGGAGCGGATTCGCGTGCGCTCGATTGTCGGCCGGTTCCTGGAACACTCGCGCATCTTCCACTTTGCCAACGGCGGCGCCAGCGAGATCTATCTTGGGTCCGCCGACTGGATGCCGCGCAACCTGTTCGAGCGCTGCGAGGTGGTCTTCCCGGTGCGCGATGCGGTGGCCCTGGCCCGCATTCACGATGAGATTCTGCCCGCTTACCTGGCCGACACGGTCAAGGCCCGGCTGCAACAGGCCGACGGAAACTATCTGCGCGCCAGCAAGGTGCTGAAGGACGCGCCCCTTTTCGCGAGCCAGGATTTTCTGATGCAGTTGGCGGAAGGCAAAGTGGACCTCGGCGCCATCCCCCCGCCGGTTGCCGCCAAGGCGATGAAGAAGCAACCCAGGAAGAAAGCCAACGCGGCCGGCTGAGCTGTTTGCGGCTCAATGCGGCGATGCGATTGCGGGTTTGCATAAAATTCTCACAGTTGCTGGTAGCATTCGATTGCAATCAGAATTCCTCTGGACCTTTGGCTTGGCGGGTTTTCCAATCAGGCTGCCGGTCACGGGTACCAGGGGTTCTTGAATGCACAAAGGAGATTTCTGTGGGAGAGTGCGCACCGCAAGTCTTTTCGGGCATCACACCCGAGCAATATGCAAGCCTGCTTCAGAAGGCCCAGGCGGCCGGCTTTGCTCTGAGCGGCAACAGCGGAACTGCATCGAAGTACGGCGTGGAGGTGGCGTGGAACTATTCTTCCGGCACGCAAGAGCTCACGTTTCAATGCTTGCGCACGCCGTTTTTTATGAAGGCAGAGGATGTGGACGCGAAGATCAAGTCGCTGGTGAAAGGAAGTTTGGCTTAGGGAATCTTGTTCATTGTTAATGTGATTTGAGAGCCGATCTAGTTTTTGCATGGGTGATGCGGCCCTTGAGTTTCATCCCCGTCTGCGCGGCCCAGGGTCGAGTCATAACAATATGCAGGAGAGTAGTGCTTCCCGTCGAATTGATAGACTTCCTTCGCTCCAGCGCCTCCCCCGAGGTTCCAGAAGGGGATGAAATCGTGCATACCGCGATGGACAGTCTCAAGAGGCAAATGCATGGATCCTCCTCCAGCCAACAGCAGCACCGCATGGTCCGCAACAATCTGAAAGACCCAGACATCCGCATTGCCCATTGCGCCGACTCCGCGCGTTGCCACGACCTGGATCGTCTTGTCCGTCGAGAGCTGGATGAACTCGACAAAAGGGTCGCCTGGAATACGGGGATCGTCGCTCGATCGGCCGGTGACCTGGTAAATGTCGCCGCGCTGCTGCTGGGTGAGCGGCGCACGAGGCAAGGAGTACGATGGCTGGCGTGCCGCGGCGCTCAAGCCAAAAGAGGCGGCGATGAAGAATACAAGAAGGCGCTTCATCTCGAGCTCGCGCGGCAGGCTCAGCGGGTCGCCGTGGCGGCGAACTTTTTGACCATCGCCAGCAACAGCTTGCGGTCGCCTTCGTTCAGGTTTGAGGAGTAGCGGCGAATCTGGGTGAGGAAGCGCAGTTCCTCGTCGCTGAGCTTTTGGGTGTTGAATTGGTGGCCCATCGAGTCGTCGGCAAAAAACTGGGCGATGGGCATGTCGAGCGACAGGGCAATCTTCGACAAGGTGTCCAGGGAGGGAACGGTGTGGCCGTTCTCAACGCGCGACAGGTAGCAGCGCAGGAGGCCGGTCTTCTTCTCGATATCCCCTTGAGACAATCCCTTTTGCAGGCGGTGAGTGCGAATGGTGGTGCCGATTTTCATGGCTTTAGAATTCCTGTCCGATGGCGACCAAGGTTTACTTCAGTGGTAGCAATCAAATGAATATTGACTTAATAGTTAACATGGGGTGGGTGAGAAAGCAAGGATAATTGTTGTGAATTTCGGCCGCCGAATTCATGGGGTAAGCGGGGCGACTTGCACCAGGCCGGCAGAGCTGGGACAACGGGGAAACGGGGAGGGGAAGAGGCCTGATTCTACAGATACTCCGCGAAGCAGCGGCTTCGGTTGCAGCCGTGCCTGGGTCTACGATGGGTTTGCGGCGGCGCGCACCGGTAAACCTTCGCGGGGCGAGAAGCGTCTGACTGAGTACGAGCGGGAAATGGCAGGGAGCGCGGATGCGGCGAGCGTTTTTTTGGGCAGGAGTGTTGGGGACGGTTGTGGGTGGCAGCTTTGCGGGGTGGTCGCAGAGTTCTGTCCAGCCTTCGGCGCCGGCCAGCACGCCCGCTGCGGCCGCGACCCCGCAAGCCCCAACTGGGCAGGCCTCGACCGCTGAAGCTGCGACAAATCAGGCGGCGGCCAATCCGGTGACGCCCGGCGGCAGGCTGCATGGGGTGGTGAAGAGCGGGAACACGCCGCTGCCCGGCGTGACGGTGACGGCCCAGAATACGCTGACAGGGAAGAAGTTTTCGACCACGACCGACATCGCGGGCGCCTGGTCGATGAATATTTCGCAAAACGGCCGGTACGTGATTCGGACGCAGTTTGCGGCGTTTGCGGTGGGCTCGCAGGAGGCGGTGCTCAACGCCGCGAGTCACGATCAGACGGTCACTTTTGCATTGATTCTGGCCTCGCGGGCGGCGGAGCAGCAGGCAAGCGAGGCGGCGAGTCAGCAAGCTAGCAATTCAATCGTTCAGCAACTGGCGGGGAACAGCGCGCAGAGCCTCAGCCTGGTGAGCGCGCTGGCCGGCGATGGAGATACCGATACGCAGGCCGGAGGGGCTGGAGGCGGATTGGTGGCTGCGGGAGCGGCGCTGCCCTCGATTGCGAACAACTCCGACTTCGGCGGGGATTCGGTGGCCATCAGCGGACAGTCGGGGCAGGTGAGCCCGATGGCCGGGGTGAACGTGGATCAAATCAGGGATGCGATCGAGACTGCGCGCGCACAGGGCATCGCAATTGGTGGGAATGGCGGGCTTTTTGGTGGTGGGCCGGGCGGTGGCGGATTCGGCGGCGGGGGCGGCGGATTTGGCGGTGGTGGATTCGGTGGAGGCGGAGGAGGTTTTGGCGGAGGCGGACGGGGCAACTTCCGCGGCTTCAATCCGGGCCAGCCGCACGGCGCCATCTTTTGGATCGGAAGCAACTCGGCGCTGAATGCGGAGCCGTTTGCATTGTCTGCTCTGGACGGCCTGCAGGGACAGCAGCCGCCCTCTGGGACCAACCGGTTCGGCATCACCTTCATGAGCGCGCCTTACATTCCACATCTGACCAAGCCGAGCGGCAAGGACACGGTTTTCCTGACGCTGTCTGGGACGCGGATGTCGAGTCCGTTGGACGAGTATGCGACGGTGCCCACGGATGCGGAACGGGCGGGTGATTTTTCAGCCGCTGGACTGCCGGCGATTTACGACCCAACGACTTTGCAGCAGTTCATTACCAATGGAATCGCCAATGTGATTCCTGGATCGCGGCTCACGCCGCAGGCCAGGGCGCTGCTGAAGTATTATCCCGAGCCGAACCTTACTGGAACCACTGGGGCTGGCAGCACCGGGAGCAGCGGCTACAACTATCACCTGCTGACAACGGCGCAGACAAATACAACGCAGGCCGGTGCGCGCTATAACCGGAGCCTGGGCAAAAACGCAACGCAACCCGGAGGAGGTGGGCGAGCCGGCGGCGGCGGCGGGCGCAGGAACCAGAATCAGGGGCTGCGGCAGAGCATCAACTTCAATTACAACTGGATCGACACAGCGTCAGACAACGTGAACATGTTCCCGCAACTTGGCGGCAAGAGCCGCTCGAGCTCGGACTCGGTGCAAGCCGGCTACACCGTGGGTTACCACAAGATAACCAATGTGTTCAACGCCAACTGGAATCGCAACAACAGCCAGACGACGAATTTTTTTACCAACGGCGCCGACATAGCAACGCAACTGGGCATTCTGGGACCAGGAGGCGCTGCGCTCAATGCGAGCGCTTTGAATTACGGCCTGCCGAAAGTCACGGTAGGGTCGATTGCCGGGCTCAGCCAGCAGCAGCCGAGCTTCTCAATCTCGCAAACGATCTGGGCTTCAGAGACGCTGAGCTGGATTCACGGCAAACACAACCTTCGCTTCGGCGGTGACTACCGGCGCGTGCATCGCGATTTTCTTGGCGGATCGAACTCAACCGGCAGCTTTACGTTTAGCGGCAAGTTCACAGAAGATCAAGCGAAGGACCCGACTACCGGCACGGCGCTGGCGGATCTGCTGCTGGGACTGCCGCAGGAGACGACCATCGACGTACCCGCCTCAAAGAGCTATCTGCGCGACAACGTATTCGATGCGTATGCGCAGGACGATTGGCGGGCGCTCTCCAAACTCACGCTGACCTACGGGCTGCGCTACGAGCTTTATGAGCCGTACACTGAGAAGTTTGGACATCTAGCCTTCGTGGATACGAATCCTACAGGGAATTTCACCGGGACCGCGGAAGTGCAGGCCGGCGGCACAGGCGCGTTCAGCGGCAAGCTGCCCGATTCGCTGGTGAGCCCATTCCGCCTGGCTCTTGCGCCGCGGTTGGGTGTGGCGCTCCGACTGCCGAAGCAGACGGTTGTGCGCACCGGATTCGGCATGAATTACACGGTGGGCTCTTACGGCAGCTTTGGCTCGACCATGGCGCGCCAGCCGATGGTGACTGATCCGGCGTTTGTGAACGAGCAGACCAACGAAGCGACAGCGGTGGGGCAGTACAGCCTGGCCAATGGATTTCCCAACATTCCCACTGCGCCCACGCCGGGGAACTTCGCGCTTGACCCGCACTACCCATTACCCTACGTGCAGGTTTGGAATCTTGACGTGCAGAAGACGGTGCCCTGGGGAATCGTGCTGAATGCGGGTTACAACGGTTCGAGGGGAAACAATCTGGACATCAAGAGTGCGCCGCGCGCCAGTGTCAGCAGTCCCAGCACCGATCCAACGAACCTGGTGTTCACTTATGAGCAGGCGACTGCTTCTTCGCGGTTCAACGCGGGGACGCTGCGAGTGAACAAGCGTCTATCGAGCGGGATTGCGCTGGGCGCCAACTATCAGTATTCGCATTCGATCGACGACGCGGGCGGGTTGGGCGGCGCCTCGACGGTGGTGGCGCAGAACTGGCAGGACCTGGCCGCCGAGGAAGGGAACTCGGGCATCGATTTACGGCACAAAGTTAGCGGGACTTATCTCTACGAGTTACCTTTCGGCAAAGACAAGTTCTGGTTCACGGGCGGCGCGGCCTCGCATATTCTGGAGGGATTTTCAATGTCCGGAACCTTTAGTTTCGCCACCGGCACGTGGCTTACGCCGAGTTATCCGGCCGCGGTGTCGGACGTGGCGCACGGCACGGCCGGCACGCTGCGTCCCAATCGAGCGCCCGGCGTCTCGATAACCGCTGGGGGCGGGTCGCAGTTGAAGTGGTTCAATGCAGCGGCCTTTTCTCAGCCTGTGGCGGATGCTTATGGCAACGCATTCGGCAGTGCCGCGCGCAATTCGGTCGCCGGACCGGGGACGATTCAGAACAATATGGCGCTTTCGAAGACCATGCAGATGGGCGATACGCGCAGCATGGAGATTCGCGCCACCATCAACAACGTGTTCAACACCGTGCAGTACGCCGGCGTGGATACGAATCTGACATCGCCGACCGCGGGACAAGTCACTTCGGCGGGAACTATGAGGAATTTCCAGTTTACGGCTAGATTTCGGTTTTAGGGAAGTTATCGGAGTTAGTTGAATCCCAGGTCTCGGAATCGAGACCTGGGGCACCCGCAGTTTTAGGTGAGTTAGCGGTGGTTAGTAAGTGGCGGGGTTGTGGTGGAAGGGAATTCATGACGGGTTGGGTGCGGCGGATCGGGACGGGTTTTGCGGCGCTGGCGATGGGATTGCCGGGAGCTCAGCCGGCTTTTGCGCAGAGCGGTGGCGACGCATCGAGCGCGCAGGTTTCGAATACGCCGCAAGGCGGCTTTGTTCTGAAGATGAATGGCGAGTTGGTGCTGACGAATGTAGTTGCGCGGGATGCGAAGACCGGTGAGGTGGTGCAGGGGCTGAAGCAGAGCGACTTCAGCATTTACGAGAACGGCAAGCAGCAGCAAATTGACACATTCGACTTTGAAAGCGTGGACAAGGCTACGCCGCTGAACGAGGCCACGGTGAGCGGATTGGCCGCGGGGGGCAATAGCAGCAAGGCCGTGGTGGTGGCAAAGCCGGAGGATCTGCGCAATCACAGGTTGATTGTGATGTTCTTCGATCTGACCTCGATGCAGCCCGAGGACCTGGATCGCAGCGTGCTGGCGGCGCAGGATTTCCTGAAGAAGAAGATGCAGCCGGCGGACCTGGTGGCGCTGGTTTCTCTCGGCGATACGCTCACGGTGGACCAGGATTTTACGGCCGACAAGCAGGCGCTGATCAACGAAGTGGCCGTCTACAACGGGGCTGAGGGGCAGGGATTTGCCTCGGGTGCAACTGCGAACTCGAATCAGGTAGAGGACACGACCGGTTACACGCCGGACGAGAGCGAGTACAACGACCTCAATACGGACCGCGAGCTGTTCGCGCTGAGGGCTGTTGCAAAGTCTCTTGAGAAGATCACGGAGAAGAAGTCGCTGCTTTACTTCTCCGGCGGCATCTCGCGCGACGGGATTGAGAATCAGGCTTCGCTGCGCGCGGCGATCAACGCCGCGGTGCGCGCCAACCTGGCCATCTACAGCGTGGATACGCGCGGCTTGCAGGCGATTTCTCCCTTGGGCGATGCGTCGACCGGCAGCCTGCGCGGGAGCGGCGCCTACAATGGCAGCGCGCTCACCAACAACATGAACGCGAACTTTGCCACGCAAGAGGTGATGGCCACGCTCTCGACCGATACGGGCGGCAAGGCGTTCTTCGACTCCAACGATTTTGCTCCAGCCTTTGCGCAGGTTGAGCGCGATACTTCGGCGTATTACGCCGTCGGATTCCGCAGCACGAACCCGTTGCGCGACGGGCGCTATCGCAAGCTGACGATCAAGATCAACCGGCCGGGCGTGAAGCTTGAATACCGGCCGGGCTACTATGCGCCGGCGGACTTCAGGCACTCCGGACATGAAGACCGCGAGCGCGAACTTGAGGAGCAGTTGGCCAGCGATTTGCCGGCGACTGATATGGCTGTGTATATGGACGCCATGTACTTCAGGCTGGATGAGAACCGCTACTTTGTGCCGGTTTCGCTGATCGTGCCCGGCTCGCAGATTCCATTTGTGAAGGGCGGGGACAAGGACAAGGCTACGCTGGACATCATCGGCACGGTGATTGACGAGGTCAAGCGGCCCATCGGCCATGCGCGAGAGACGGTGAAGCTGAACCTGGATCCAAGCTTGCAGGCGCGGCAAAAGAATATCCAATACACCACCAGCTTCAACCTGCCGCCGGGCAAGTACCGAATGAAGTTTGTGGTGCGCGAGAACCAGACCGGCAGGATGGGGTCGTTCGAAGCGGAGATTGCGCTGCCGGATATGAAGAAGGCTCCGCTCAAAATGAGCTCCATTGTGCTGGCTTCGATGCGCCAACCCAGCAAGAAACAAGATCCACTGGTGCGCAACGGGGAAGAATACGTGCCGAACATCAGCCACGTGTTTCGCCAGGACCAGCACCTGTATCTGCTTTACGAAATCTATGCACCGGCACGCGAAAAGGCCGCGGCAGATGCGCCGAAGGGTACGAAGGCAGGCATCAACCTGCTGAGCAGCCTGGAACTGATCCAGGGGACGACGAAAGTCTACGAGACGCCGCTGGTGCAGGCCAGGGCGATCAATGTTGAAGGGCGCGATGCGGTAGCCATTGAGTTGGATGTGCCGCTGGCCGGACTGAAGCCGGGCTCCTACCTGTGCCAGTTGAACGTGATAGACGACGCGAACGGCAGCTTTGCGTTTCCGCGCTTTGCGGTGCTGGTGCGGGAGGCGGCAGCGCCGGCAATTCCCTAGGCACTCAACCGGCCGGAACTCAGCCGGCGGGGGCTGGTTCGTCTCCTGGAATTGCAGGGGGCGGAATTGCCGGGGCCGGAATTGCCGGCGCGTCTGCGTCCGCGAACCCATAGGGGCAGTGGCGGCAGTTGGAGCCGCAGCAGGAGCCGCGCTTGAGGTGATAGGCCGCGGTAAAGACCAGGTTCGATCCTTCGAAGTAGTAATCTTGGGGTTCGAGCGGCGTCTGCGGCGCGGCGGAGCTGGAGTCTTGATCCATGCTGCTATTTTCTCGCAAACCGCTGAGTTTCTCGCGAACTGCCGGGCCTTATGGAGAGTTCCTGAAAGCAATAGGTAAAATTGAAGCATGACACTCACTGCGCAGGATCGCGCCCGCCGCATCAAGATCATTCTTTTCGACGTTGACGGAGTTTGGACCGATGGCACCATCTGGCTGTTTCCGTTTCCGGTTTCAGGAGCCGACGGGACTGGAACGGACAAGACTGGGACGACCAAAATGATAGAGGTCAAGGGCTACAGCGCGCACGACGGAGCTGGCGTTACGCTGGCGCGGTTAGGCGGTATGAAGCTTGGCATCATCACCAAGCGCATCTCCGAGACCGTGGCCCTGCGCGCCCGCGACCTCAAGATTGAGTTTGTCTATCAGGGCGAGGCCTTCAAGATGCGGCCGGTTCGCGAGATCATGGAGAAGGAAGGCGTCACGCTCGAAGAGATTGCCTATGTGGGTGATGACGTAATCGATCTGGCGGTGATGCGCAAATGTGGGTTTGCCGTGGCCGTGGCCAACGCGCGGGCGCAGGTGAAGGCCGAGGCCCACTACGTGACTCCGCACAAGGGCGGCGAAGGCGCCGGGCGCGACGCGATCGAATTCATCCTTGAAGCAAAAGGGATTTTGGAGCAATGCATCGAGAAATCCATCGACGAGAGCAACCCCGTTTCGCCTTCGATGGATATTGGCAAGGGCGGCGACTTGAAGTGATGGAAACGCAACCGAAAAAAGCGGTGGTGCTGTTGAGCGGCGGTCTGGACTCGGCCACGGTGCTGGCGATCGCGAAGAGCCAGGGGTACGAGCTGTATGCACTCTCTTTCTCGTATGGGCAACGGCACATTGTTGAGTTGGAGGCAGCCAGCCGGGTTGCGGCGTCGATCGGCGTAGTAAAGCACCGGACGGCAGCCATCGATCTGCGCGTCTTTGGCGGGTCAGCGCTTACCGATGACATCGATGTTCCCAAGGGGCGGACTGCGGGCGAGATGTCGCACGGCATTCCAATTACCTATGTCCCGGCGCGCAACACGATCTTTCTTTCATTTGCGCTGGCGTGGGCTGAAGTGCTGGGATCGAGCGACATTTTCATAGGCGTGAATGCGCTGGATTACTCGGGCTATCCCGATTGCCGGCCGGAGTTCATTGAGGCATTCGAGAAGATGGCGAACCTGGCGACCAAGGCGGGGGTGGAAGGCCGTCAGGCGCTCAAGATTCACACGCCGCTGATCGCGCTCACCAAGGCGGAGATCATTGGGAAGGGAATCGAGTTGGGCGTGGACTACGGACTGACAAGCAGTTGCTACGATCCGTCGCCGAGCGGAGAACCGTGCGGGCAATGCGACTCGTGCTTGTTGCGGCGGAAGGGTTTCAGAGAGAACGGGATTGAGGATCCGCTGCCGTATAGGTGAGGATGAGTCGCCAGGAGAGACCAAGTACAAATGCAGGTCCTTCGGCTCCGCTGAAGAGCGCTTCGCTCAGGATGACCGCCGTTTTTTGAAGCTTCGGATGATCGCTTACGGGTGGTTCAATCCTTTGATGCTGGACCAATAAGGAATTCAGAATGAGCTACGCCGTGAAGGAGATCTTTTATACCTTGCAAGGGGAAGGGGCGCAGGCAGGGCGCGCGGCGGTATTCTGCCGGTTTGCGGGCTGCAATCTGTGGTCGGGACGTGAGGCGGATCGGGCTGCGGCGATTTGCAATTTTTGCGATACGGATTTTGTGGGCGTGGATGGGGCAGGCGGCGGCAGGTTTGAATCGGCGCAGGCGCTGGCCGCGGCTGTCCAAGAGAAATGGCCCAGGGAATGTTCGGCAGGGAAGAGATTCGTGGTTTGCACCGGAGGCGAGCCGCTTCTGCAACTGGACGCGAGCCTGATCGATGCGCTGCACGCTTGCGATTTTGAAGTTGCTGTCGAGACCAATGGAACGGTTGCGGCTCCAGCGGGGCTGGATTGGGTCTGCGTCAGCCCCAAGGCGGGCGCGGCGTTGGTGCAGGCGAGCGGCGACGAGTTGAAGCTGGTCTTTCCTCAGGCTGCGGCCGATCCAAGAGAGTTCGAGAGCCTTGGCTTCAAACATTTTTTCCTGCAGCCGATGGATGGACTCAGCCGCGTCGAGAATACAGAGCTTGCGCTGCGCTATTGCCTCGATCATCCGCAATGGCGATTGAGCTTGCAGACCCACAAATTCCTGGGGATTGCATAAGGGCTGTGGATGGAAATATCCAAGGAGTTCGCGGCCGAGGCGGCGAGCCGGCTTCGTCTTGCCTCAACGCACTGCAAGATAGCTGGATTCCTTCAGTGAGCATCCACGCTCGGGTAGGGCGGCGGCCGGTATACTCCGAGCTTTATCGACTGAATCAAAATAGCCCGCGATTCCCGGTTGAATTCATCGATTTCTGGCGAATTCGGCGGCAAGGGGAGCAGAGGAGCCGGTCCAACTGTGGAACCTGGGGAGGCCGGATGCTCGAATGCAGTCATTGCCTGGATGAATTCCAGGTTGCGCTTTTCAAGCGTAATGGAACCCACCCAATCCATGCATAGAGAGAACAGGATGGCGGCAGCCGCCGCACCAAGGAAGAAGCCGTTGCCCAGGGGAGATACGCGCCGATGCTGGAGAAACTCCTCAACAATGGCAAACCACGCAAAGACCAGAAACAGCGCGGAATAAATCGCGTAGCGCGAGGAAAGGCTCTGCGCCACGCCGAAGCCCGATCGAATGCCGGAGACACCGATCGTCGTCAGCAACAGAAACAGAACGCAGTAGGACACCAATGGATTCTTGCGAAGATAGCCTCTGTACGCCATGTAGATAAAGAACATGCAGAGGAGGGAGCCGAGAAGAAGGCTGCCGGACTGGAAGGGGAAGCCTCCAGCGCTGCCGATGAAGGAGATGACGTAGGCAAGGTTTAGCGGATGAAAGGTCGAAAACACCGAGTGGTGCGCGTTGGTCTGCGATGACATGACGTTATAGTGATAGGCATAAACGGCGACACATCCAATGGAGGCAAGCAGCCAAACCGCAAGATGCGCGTAGCGGCGACGCAGGGCCAGAATCAGCACGCCAATCGGGATCAGCAGAAATCCGTTGCCGTCAGAAGCAACTGCCAGGATGAGGAAGGCGAGCGCACTGCAAAATGCCCACCGTCTCCCCCGGACAAGCAGGTAGATCGCGCCGAACGAGAACGGCAGGACAGCAAGGTGCTGAAGTCCGGTCGACGCCCAATTGAGAGTCTCCCAATACTGAAGCTGGAAGAGCAAGCAGGAGACCGGAATGAAAAATGCCAGGCGAGTGGCAAAGTCTCGGTGAGTGGGCAGAAACATCTTCCACAGCAGGAATCCGAGTAAGAGAACGAATCCGTTGCCGATGGCGTCGAGCAGCGTCAGGCTGACATGACCGCAGAGGACCAGTTGCAACCAGGCCAGGGCCTGGAGAAAGAAGAGCTTGTACTCGTTATGCTGGAAGGTCAGAAAGAGTGTGGCCTTTTCAGAAATGGTCTTGAGCAGTACCAACTGATTGAGGAAACTGAGCGGAACATAGTAATCGTCGTGATTTGGTATATCCAGTGCATTGCGAAACAGAACTGTATAGAAGACGATCGGCGGGAACCCAACAAAGAGCGCTGCAATCAGCGTATGGATCCGAGACGCTGGCGAACCCTGCAACGATTTGTGGCGATTCTCGGCGCAGGCCTGTCCCGCTTCCTTTTCTTGTTGCCTTACCATCGCGCCTGTCCCTCTTCCTTTTTGTCGTCCTCACGGCCCATTCGTACAGAGGTGGCGCGAGGTGCATCCTGCCTCAAAATCCTGGGCGCCCTTTGCCGCCCGGCAACAGTTTTGTCGAGGTGCTTTTCTGCCACGCTCAACATGCGGCCGATTCATTTTGAATCGGCGGTCAACGGAGGCGGCATCGGATACGGAGATACGGCTGCCGGCTGCTTGTCCGGCTCCGCCAGCCACACCATTCTGTCCGGGTAGTAGCGCAACAGGTCCAGATTATTCGCTGCATCCATCTCTCTTGCCCATACTACTTTGGAACCATCGATATCCGGAGCGTTGTAGACCCATTCATCAAAGGGATTGTGCTTGACTGTGTAGCGGACGATGACGAGTTGCTTCTCGGGGAGTCGATCGAGGCCGGATTCAATGCGAGCACGCTCGGTGCCGAAATGGCCGGGTCCATACCAGGAGAAATTCCAGTTGGGCGCCGGCCACTCGCGCGGCGCCAGGTGAAGAGGCCCTGCAAAGAGACGCATCCCAACCATGAAGAACAAGAGTGCGAGTGTCAGCCGCTGGATGGCCAAGCCAATGGGGCGGCCTTCCGGCTTCCAAAGCCGAAGGTGGCGCATGGCTTGCAGACCGATGGCATAAAAGGCGGCCGTAAAGGGAGCCAGGTAGTGAGGGAGGAGAAAATTCTGAATGAACATGCCCGACGCCAATACAAGCACAGACAGAACCAGGAAGCGGATGCGGCGATCCAGGAAGATGCGGCGCAGCATGATCAGCGGAGGAATCAACGCGCTGCCTGCGAAAAACATGAATGCGGAGAGCACTTTTGCCAGGGTATACGGAAGAAAGCCGGCGAGGTTATGGATCTTCCAAAAGGATTCAAGCTCCCCGTCGTAATAGAAGGACCGCAAGGACTGGTGGCGATATACCGGCTCAGGCCGCTGCGACTGCCATACAAAATAGGGCGCCATGGCGTATTGGGCTCGATCGACGGTGTAAGGCAGTGTGAGCGGGCTTCCAAAAGCGCGGTAATCGTAGTAGCCCAACCAGGCGCCTGCCGCGACGATGAGCGCCAGCGGGAAGGCGGCACGACGAATCAGCAAGGCCGGGCCCGGCCGATTCTTTCCGAGGAAGGCCCAGCGGCCCAGCGCAACCGCTACCGGGAGGCAAAGAAGCAGGCCTTCATAGGGGCGAGTGAAAGCGACCAGAATGATGCCAACCGCCAACAGCAGGCCGTAGCGAGTCCGGGCTGTTTTCATCAAGCGGGGCAGCGCGCCCAGCACCAGCGCTCCACCGAGGGCCGCTATCGACCCGGCATGGTAGGTATTGATCCAATAACTGAAGAGGCCCAGATGCACAACCGCAATGATGCCTCCCAGCAGAGCCCAGGTGGGCGGCAGCCACGCCTGCAGCATCCAGCAGATGGCGGCGCACATGAGCGCGGTGGTGATCAAGACGCCGAACCAGGGGTGGCCGAACAGCACCTTGCTGGCAGCGAGCACCAGCCCCTGGGCGGGAAAGTACATGGACATATAGGTGGGTTGCATGGTGATGTGGACGGATTCAAAATGAGTCCACATCGCCGGGGTGGGGTTGGTCAATCGGCCCAGGGTGAAGGTGTTTGCCGCGAGCAGGAAGCTGAAATCGTCGGGGACAAATGGCAGAGGAATGGGGCAGATGGGGAGAATGGCGAGACGCAGCAAGAACGCGGACACGCCAATGGCTATGATCACCAGGCCGCGCTTTCGAGCAAACCGAACGAAGGCGTGCTCGATGCGCGCAAACCAGGCAGAGCCAAGCCGAGGGAGTGCAAATGCCGTGGCGACCGTAACCAGAGTCAGGGCGAATTCGACGAACGCGAGCGAAGCGGCATTTTCCGGAGTGGAAGACACGATCATACCGAGCGGTTCGCCTCTTTTTCAATTCGTGTGGCGGGTCGCCTCAGTATCTCACGAGCCCTGCGAAACATGGGAATAGTATTGCTGCGTGATTTTTCTGCCGGAGGCTTCGAATCTGGGTGCGTGGAGGACTCCCCACTTATGCGCGACGAAGCTGGCCGTCGTAGCCAGAACTCCGAATCCATACTTCACGCTGCGCCTGAAGTTGATGGATGAGGCATCCTCGAAGTATTTGGTGGGGCAGGAGATTTCGCCGATCTTGAAGTTGAAGGCCACGGCCTGGGCGATCATCTGGTTGTC
>PLFY01000037.1 GCA_003138365.1 Acidobacteriaceae bacterium | reverse complement strand
ACCAGACGGTCAGAGACCTCGTTGTGAGGACTTCGATAAGGTGGTGGTGAACGGTATCGGAGGCAAGCATCGGCAGAATGATCGACCCTGTGCATTGCCGTTTACATGGATTCACGATCTTCATAGCAAGACCTCCCAATCAATGGACAATCNNTGCCGAGAAAGATTCTGAGACTGCCGATTGTATTGGATCGCACTGGCCTTTCACGCAGTACCCTGCGCGCGCCACGATCCTGAATCGCGTTGGCCATCGCCACCAATTCCGGCGCTTCGATCTCGGCAATCGGCCGCGCTCCGAGGCAGGGCAGAATATCGGATGTCTTGGGATGTTCTTGGAAGGGGTCTTGGCGGAGGGAGAGGGATTCGAACCCCCGGTGCCCTTTCAGGCACAACGGTTTTCAAGACCGCCGGTATCAACCGCTCACCCATCCCTCCGCTTTGGGGGACTGTCTTCGATTGTACGGCCAAAAGGGCATTTCAGGCAGGGATTGCCATGGAGCGGACCCGGGGACGGCGGCTGGCCTGCGGGGGGGATTTCAACATCTGGGAAGGCGCAATGGTTCTGGAAATGCGCAGAGGGGACTCGTCGAGGGCGTGCGCAGACAAAAAGATCGCTAACACTATTGAAATCATGGCGCATAAGGCGGGGAGGGGTGTTAGAACAGATGGTAATGGTCAGGCGAACAAAACAAGGGACCGAGCCGGCGCCGGGGCAACCGATCAGCCTGCGGACGCTGGGGGAGTATCTGAACCTGTCGCCGGCTACCATCTCGCTCGTTCTGAACAATGCACCCGGTGTTCGCTCGATCCCTCAGGAGACCCGTGACCGGGTGACCGAGGCGGCGGCAAAGTTCGACTACCGGCCCAGCTTCTATGCGCGGTCGCTCCGCAAGCGGCAGACTTTCTCAATTGGCGTGCTGATTCCGGATTTGAACGACAACTATGCGGCGCAGGTGCTGACCGGGATGGAGGAATTCCTCATCGAGGAGGGCTACTTTTACCTGACCGCCAGCCATCGGCGCAAGCCGGACCTGATTGAGGAGTATCCGCGCCTGCTGATGGACCGCAGCGTGGAAGGGTTCATCGTGATCGACACGCTGCTGGAGCACAGCTTGAAGCTGCCGGTTGTGGCGGTGGCGGGACACCGCAAGATTGAGGGAGTCACCAACGTGGTTCTGGATCAACGGCGGGCGGCGGAGTTGTCGCTGCGCCACCTCTACCAGTTGGGGCACCGGAAGATCGCATTCATGCGCGGCGGCAGCCACAGCTCCGACGCCGATGAGCGGTGGGAGTGCCAGATGGCGGTGGCCCGAGAGTTGAAGCTTGAGGTGCCGGCCGAAATGACAGCGCAGATCCAGTTGCGGGTTTCAACGCCGGAGATGGGCTTTGGGCCGGCGAATGAATTGTTCAATCGCGGCACGGACTTTACGGCGATGGTCTGCTACAACGACGTGTCTGCAATCGGAGCGATCCGGGCACTCATGGACCATGGTTTGCGCGTGCCGGAGGACGTTTCCGTGGTGGGTTTTGACGATATCCAGGCGGCGGCGTACCACAACCCCAGCCTGACCACCATACGCCAGCCGCTGCAACATATGGGAGTGGTGGCGGCGCGCATCCTGCTGCAACGGATTCGCGGTCAGGCGACGTTTCCGGATGCGGTGCCGATTCTGCCCGAATTGGTGATTCGCGAGTCGACCTGTCCGCCCAATCCGCGGCGCGGTCGCGGCAAGCGAGGCTGACGGCCAGTGACGGTCCCGTCGGGAGCGATCAAAAACAAGCGCTGAGGAATGACACGGGGGAGCCATCGCGGGCTCCCCTTGGTGTTGTTGGCGATGCGGCCGAGTTACTTCTTGCCTTCGAGTTCGTCGGCCAGGGCATCGGCGCCGTAGAGCTTGCGAAGGCCTTCGATCATGGCGGCGGAATGAACTGCAACGGCGCGGTTCTTGGTTCCGTCATAGACAAAATCTCCGGCCAGCGACTCGATGTTGCCGTCGAAGATCAAGCCGACAAGTTCTCCGTCGCGATTGACGACGGGCGAACCGGAGTTGCCGCCGATGATGTCGCCGGTGGAAACAAAGTCGANNTTGTTGCTGAAGCTGGCCGCGCGGTCGTAGAGCCCATAGAAGGTGGTGAAGGGCGGAGCGATGGTGCCGTTGTAGGGGTATCCCTTCACAGAGCCATAGCTGAGGCGCAGGGTAAAGGTGGCGTCGGGATAGGCGTCCTTTCCGTAGACCAGGAAGCGGGCTTTGCCGATCTTTTCGCCAGCGGGGGTAAGGACGCTTGAGATGGTGTCACGGAGGCGCCGGTTGGTGGCGCGCACGATGGGGTCGACGCGGCGCGCCGCCACGATCATGGGATCGGTGGAGGCTGCAACGGCGGCTTCGCCGCCATCGATCAGCGATTTGCGAAGGGCTGGGTCGGCGAGCTTGGTTCCATCGATGAGGGAATTGACGGTAGGGTCAACCTCGCCTCCCTGCAGGATGGCCTGCACAAATGCGTCGTCTTTGCCCAGCTTCTCCTGGCCCAATTTGAGTGCTGCCGCCATGTAAAGTTTCTCCGTGGCGACGGGAATCGGGGCTGGGGACAACAACTGAAACTTGAGCGACTCGAGGCCGGCATCGTGAAACTGGGGGAGCCGCTCACCGTCGGGCTTCTTGATCTCGGCGACGTATTGCACGATGGAAAGCGCGAGAGTGAAGAGCCGGCTGTCAGTGCGGCGGAAGAACTGGACTTTGATTTCAGGCTTGAGCTGCTCTTCCGCGCCGGCGATGAGGTCCCAGGCGTCGCCGTATTGCTTTTGCCACTGGGGATTGGCGGCCACTTTCTGGCGGAAGTCAGTTTCCTCGGCTTGCTTCTTGACGAGGATGGCCTTGTCGGCCAGCGCATCGGCGCGGCCCAGGTAGACCTTGAGGCTGTTTTGCAGACCGAAGATAAGGCTGCCGACCAGCCGAGCCTGCTCTGGCCCCAGCTCGGCGAAGGCCTGAGCGGTCGCGATGCGACGTTGCAGGTACTCGGTTACGGCCGGCTCGATGACGTCGCGCTCGACCTGTAGCTGGGCCATTGTGTCATCGCGGCTGGTGGAGCCGGGATGGCCGGAGATGAAGATCAACTCGCCCGGCGCCGCCCCCTTTGCGCTCCACTTGAGGAAGTTATCCGTGTGCAGCGGCTTGCCGTTCTCGTAGACGCGGAAGAGAGCCATATCGAGGTCGTAGCGCGGATAGGTGAAGTTATCCGGGTCGCCGCCGAAGAAGGCGGCTTGCTGCTCCGGCGCAAAGACCAGGCGCACGTCCGTGTAGACCTTGTATTGGTAGAGCCAGTATTCGCCGCCCTGGTAGAAAGAGACGAGGTCGGAGCGGAAGCCGGTCTTGTCTTTGCTTTCCTTTTCGATGAGGGCGATCTCGGCGTCGCGGGCCTTGAGTGCCTTGGCGTCGTCAGCAATGCCCTTGGCCGCTCCCTGCACGCGCGCGGTCACGTCTTGCATGCCGACGAGCACGTTGATCTCGAGATCGGGAGACTTCATCTCCTGCTCCGGAGTGGTGGCATAGAAGCCGTCGCGCAGGTAGTCGTGGTCGGCTGTCGAGTTTTTCTGCAACTGGCCGCGCGCCACGTGATGATTGGTCAGCAGCAACCCGTCGGGGCTGACAAAGGAGCCCGATCCGCCGTCGTTGAGCCGGACGCTGGAGAGCCGGAGATGGTCGAGCCAGGCCTGAGTGGGTGTGAATCCGTACTTGGCCTTGAGCAACTTCAGAGGTGGATTGTCAAAGGTCCACATACCTTCTTCGGCGTGAACGATAGGCGCCGCCGCCAACAAAAGCGCGGCCGGCAGCAGAACGGCGGAGCGAAAACTGCGAATCGACATTGGGGTCCTCATGGGTTGGCGAGTTAGCGGAGCTAGCGGTGTTAACCACGCTAACTCCACCAGCTCCGCTCGGTTTACGGTTTGGGCAGCACCAGCACTTCCACGCCGGAGGCTGCGTCTTTCTGGCGGAAGATTTGTTCCGTTGCTTTTTGAAAATCCTCCGGTTTGGCGTAGGGAATGTCAGTGAATGTTTGTGGATTGCGGTCAACGAGCGGGAACCAGGAACTCTGAACCTGGATCATGATGCGATGTCCGCGGCGGAATGTGTGGAAGAGGTCTGGCATCGTGAAGTCGATGTCGGCCTGCTTGCCGGGCGTGAGTGGCTCAGGTTTCTCCCAACTGTTACGGAACTTGGCCCGAAAAGGTTCACCGCGCAGCAACTCCTGGTAGCCGCCCATCAGCAGCGGCGGCGCATCGAGGATGCGTTTGCTGCCGGTCAATGAATCATCCGGGCCAGGGAAGTTCTCCGGATAGACGTCGATGAGCTTCACGACGAAATCGGAATCGGCGCCGGAACTGGCGATCTTCAGTTTGGGCGAGATGGGGCCGGCGATGGTCAGGTCCTCTTCGAGCGGGTCGGTCTGGTAGGCCAGCACATCGGGCCGGTAAGTGGCGAAGCGCTGGTCGTCCACCATGTAACGCTGGGGCACAGTGTCAGTGGTGTAGCCGACAAAGGGCACCGGATGGTTGGGATCGCTCACGTATTCGTCCACCCCCTTGGCTTCGCCAGGCGGGTCGAAGCTGAGCTTGCCGCCAGAGTGGAAGTAGAGTGTTTTGGGTGCGGCCGCTTTGGGCGGCCATGTATCGAAGTTGCGCCAGACGTCGGTTCCGGTCTCAAAGACCACGGCCTTGGGCTGCGCCGCGCCCTTGCCCTTGAGGTAATGCTCGAAGAAAGGGAACTGGATGTTGGTGCGGAAATAATCGCTGGTTTTGGCGTTGAATTGCACATCGCCCAGATGGCTGCCGTCGCCACGCGCCCAGCCGCCGTGAACCCAGGGTCCTTCGACCAGCGTAGTGGGAGTTACGGGGTTGAACTTATCGATGGCATAAAAGGTGCGGTAGGGTCCGGAAAGGTCCTCAGCGTCATACCAGCCGCCCACCACCAGCACCGCGCAGTGCACGTTCTTCATGTGGCGCGAGAGATCGCGGGACTGCCAGTAGTCGTCATACGTGTCGTGCTTGAACTGGTCGTTGAACAGCCAGTTGGAGCCTTTCAGGTAGAGCTTGTCGAGGTTGGCGATGTTACCGGCCTGGAGATAGAACTTGTAACTATCCGGAGTGCCGAAGTTGAAGGGAGTTGTGGGTCCGGGAGCCTGCGGATTGGTCTGGGGATGGAAGAACGGGGCGTAGAAGCCGAAACCGGCGGAGAGCATGAAGGCTCCGCCATGATAGCTGTCGTCGCCCAGGAAAAGGTCGGTCATGGGCGCCTGGGGGCTGGCGGCAGCCAGCGCGGGATGGGAGTCGATGATGGAGGCCGACGTATAGAAGCCTGGGTAGGAGATGCCCCATATGCCCACCTTGTCGTTGTTGTTGGCGACGTGCTTGAGCAGGAACTCGATGGTGTCGTAGGTGTCGGATGCGTCGTCGACGTCCTGGGGGGATTTCTTGTCGTCGATGTGGGGGCGCATCTCGACAAAATCGCCCTCGCTCATCCAGCGGCCACGCACGTCCTGGTAGACAAAGATGTAGCCGCCTTTTTCAAACTCATCCGAGGGGCCAAGGTGCTTTGGATACTGATCCTCGCCGTACGGGGCGACGCTATAGGGGGTCCGGTCCATCAGGAACGGGTACGGACCGCCTCTGGCATCCTTGGGCACATAGACCGCGGTGAACAAGTGCTTGCCGTCGCGCATGGGAATGCGGAACTCGTACTTGGTGTAGTGGGCGCGGACGTAATCCTCGGCAGGCGCAAGGCCAGTTGGCTGCTGGGCTTGGGCGGCGCTGAATGGAAGAGCAAGTAAGGCCAGAAGGGCGAAGACAAAGAGGCGCGGTTTTTGCATCGTGGGCGAGAGTCTCCTGAGCATCCAGATTACTCCTGTGAGGCAGGGAGCAGGGAACAACCGATCCGTTTTGGCAATACGGCCAACATCGGCCTAGCCGGCTCTTTCCCGACCTTCGATGCGGGCCACCCGCTCTTTCAACTCATAGACATCGGCCAGGCGCGCGATTGCCTGCATCAACTGGGCATGGCGGTCGGAAGCCACCTGCTCGGCGGAACTCATGCGCCAGTCCTGCGTCTTGAAGCGCTCGTCCATTCGCGCTTCCAGGGCGTCCAGCCTTACAGCAATCGAGCGCAGTTCCGGGGCGAGGAAATCCTGGATCAGCTTGCGGGTATCTTCGATGACGCTCATGGTGCCCCCGTTTGACCCAGTGTACCGCAGATTCGCGGTCGGCAGTCAGCGGCCGGCGGACAATCCCTGGCGAGGACATTACCCATGAAAGCCGACGCGTTTCCATTCAGAGCAGCGTTATTCGTCATCCTTTTTCGGCTCTGCTGGCGGCTTCTCCAGCACTGTCAGCGGCTTGGTGATGTCGTCGAGGTAGGCCGGCGTGGCATCCACGCGTTCGAGGGCCGGGTAGCGCTCGCCATCGTGGTAGTCGAGCTCGACCGTGGAGACAAAGGAATCGGCTTGCACAATGAGATGAATTGGTTCGGTATTGCCTTTTGCCGAGCGGATGGCCGACCGCAGTGCATCGCTGGAGAATATTTGTCCGTTCAGGGCGATGATTCTTTCGCCGGGGGCGAGGCGAGCCTTGTCGGCTGGGCCGTTCCAGCGCACGTCGGCAATGCTGCCGTCGGCCCCAATGCGCAGGCCGATGGAGAACCAGCAGTCCAGTCCTCTGCCTCGCGGACCGCCCATTCCGCTCGCGGCAGCGATGGTGCGCTCAGAGGCGTTGGGCTTGTCTTTGAAAACCAGCTTGTAGCCACCCTGCTCGATTCCGGCCAGATCGGCGCGCGGGTTGATCTTGTCCACGCGTTCATGGAGGAACGTGGCCCAGTCATAGGGGACAACCGCGTTGAGATCCTGAACCAACTCATCGAAGTTATAGGGGACGATGAGCGGCCCGGTATTCCCTCCCTTGCCCAGGAAAATCTTCTGGAAGTCGTCGAGCGATTTCTTGTTCTGGGTGAGTTTGCGGATGAGGGTATCGGCATCGAGCCAGAGCAATTCGCCTTCCTGGTAGTAGTCCTGGCCGCGTTTCCGGTTGGACCATGCGGGGCTGCCGTCGCGCAGGATGCTGGCGGCAACGGCTGTGTCGCTGGTGGAGCGCCAATCGCGGCCGGGGCGGTAGTCGAGATCGGCGGCGGAGATGGCCAGGAGGTCACGATACTGCGCCTGTGTCTCCAGGCCGGAGCGCGCGGCCAGCACGTCGCCCAGATACTCGGTCATTCCCTCGTAAACCCACAACAGAGCGCCTTGCTGCGCGGTGGCAAAGTCAGGCTGATACAGGCCCGCCGGCCGGCGGTATTTGCCGTTCCAGGAATGGCTGAATTCATGGGGCATCAGTTCGGCTTCGAAAAGTTGGTGGGCGTCGTCCGCGTATCCCTTCTCGCGCACGCCGTTGTCTGAAGACTGGCCGTGTTCGAGGCCCTCTCCACCGGCCACGTCAGAGAGCGTGAGCAGGAAATGGTAGACATTGTAGTGATGTGAACCGTAAAGGGCATCGGCCTCGCGCACCAGGTTGTTGAGTGCGGCCAGCACAGCCGGGCGCAGATTCGAGTCCTCGGGGTAGTCCGAGACCACATCGATGAAATGCTTGGGTGCGATCTCCGGCGCCAGGGGAAACTCGTGGAAGTACTGGCCGGTGATGACTGGCGAGTCCTGGAGCTGTTCGACGTTGGTAGCGGCATAGTGGGTGGTGGCGCCGGCGGCCGGGACCGGATAAGCACCGGAGCCGATGGGCGTGAGCGCGGTGCCGATACCCCAGCCGGCGGGAACGATCAGCGACGGCTGGATGGCGATGTCGCGGACCGGCGTGTTGGCGGGGTAGAGCAGCAGTTTTTCCCATTCAAGGACGGCCAGCTTCTGGCTCACGCGCGCCGTCACGATGCAGTCGAGATGGGCATGGATGGTGGTTACGCCATGGGGAACCACCAGGTGGAATTGGTAGAGGTCCACGTCGTCGCGCCGCCACGGAATAGTCTGGCCATTGGCGGTAAAGACCACGCCGGTGATCTCGTCCACCGGACCGATAGGCCGGTGGTGGCCGGGAATCCACTGGGGCGTGGTGAGGTTGAGCGGCCCGGCGGCGACGGGCAGATCGATATCCGCGTGATAGAGCTTGCGCGGCGCGTCGGACAAGTCGGCCGTAATCTGGATCGGGGTCTTCTGCGCAAGCGCGGGGGCCAGGGCGCAGCCAAGCGAGAGGAAAGCTAGAAAGGCGGCCGGAAGGGGGAGCAGCTTGTTCATTGGAAACGGGGTCTCCTGAGAATCTCAGATTACCGCATCGGGTGGGGTTCGGTTGGGGGGGGCGCTTTTCGCCTCCCCACTGGCTTGCGCTGGGCAGATCGACAAAACAGGCCGGGAACCGGGCGAGAGATTGGACGGGAAGTTGGGCGAATCCGCAATTTTGATGTGCGCGGAGGGGAGAACGGCGTTACCCTATATCCACAAGCCCAACAACAGCGCCAGCGCCATCGAACGCTGGGACTGCGCTATCATTTCCCATTGGAAGGAGAACCATGTCTACTGAGTATCGAAACTTTCTCGCGCTCCCGTATGAGGAGCTTGAAGAGCTCAACCTGGCTGCCAAGGCCGAACGGACCAGCCGGGTTGCCGCCGACGAAATCCGCGAAAAGCGTCTGAAATATCTGACCGACGAGAAGCGGATTAAAGCCGTGACCGTGCTGTTCAGCGACCTCGAGGGCCGGTTGCACCTGCTCGACTACGACAAGAAGTTTCTGCTTGGAGCCTACGAGAACCTGACCTTCGACGGCTCGTCGATTCGCGGGTTCACGGCGCAGAAGGAGAGCGACCTGCGCCTGGGCATCGACTGGGGCGCCTTCTACTGGGTGCCGGCCGATGTGTTCGGGACCGGGAAGGTGCTGGTCTTTGGCACGGTGCTGGACAAGGACGGGACTGCCTATACCGGCGATCTGCGCGGCGTACTCAAGGACTACTCCGACAAGTTGTATGCGGAGAAGCAGTACACGCTGAACGCGGCTACCGAAATCGAGGGATTTCTGTTTGCAGGCAAGGACGCGGAACAGAAGTACCACGAGACGGGAAAGTTCGAGTTCATCAACACCGGCGGCTACTACCACGTGTTGCCGCTCGATCCGCTTCGCCAGTTTATCGACACTTCTGCCGAAGTGCAGCGGGCGATGGGGTTCCAGAACGAAAAGGATCACCCCGAGGTGGCGCCAAGCCAGTTTGAGATCAACTACGGCTACTCCGAGGTGGTGGCGGCGGCGGACCAGATTCAGCTTTACAAGCTGCTGACCCGCCAGATCGCCAACAACATGGGCTACACGGCCTGCTACCTGCCCAAGCCGGTGGTGGGAGTGAACGGCAGCGGTATGCACACCAACGTGTCCGTCTCCCAAGGCAAGACCAACCTGTTCTGGGACGAAAAGGGAGAGGAACAGCTTTCCACCTTTGGCTGGAACTTCCTTGACCGCATCCTGACCCATGCATTGAACCTTTGCCTGGTGTTCAATTCGAGCGTGAACGCCTACCGGCGTCTGGATCCGCACTTCGAGGCGCCCAACCAGATTCGGGCCTCGGCCGTAGATCGCGGGGCGATGGTCCGCGTTCCCATCGGCAACCACAGGTCCATGCGCACCGAAGTTCGGGCTGTTGCGCCGGACGCCAACCCGTACCTGTCGCTTTACGGCATCTTCAAGACAGGCGTCGACGGGGATATCTCCAGCGCGGAGAATCTTCGGGCGGGCGGGCGTTACCTGCCAGACAACATCCAGAAGGCGATCGACGATTTCCAGTCGTCGGCCTGGATTGCCAAGATTCTGGGCTCCGACGTGCAGGGGCGCTATGCCGAGCTGAAGCAGGCCGCGGCAAACCGCAGCCCGCGCGAGTTGGGAACCATCGTCAAAGGCTCCGAGGTGCAGTTCCACCACTCGGTCTATAACCAGTCGCTCTGGAATTTGTTCTAGGGCGAGCTTTACAGAACCTGCCCGGAAACGAATCGGGGCAAGAACAACAAGGGCGGTGCGGGCTCGTAGAGACGCGCCGCTTTTGTTCTGGCATCCGACACACGTTAGGCCGGCGATTGGCGCGGCGTTGTCGATAGCTGTGACGATCTTTGGCAGGTGGTTCTTGATGATGCGCCATTCGACCGAGGACAGCGTTATAATCGCGAGCCGCCGCCTGCTCAAGTCTTGCTCATAGTAGAGGGATTGATCTCCCGAAAGGAGTATCTCAAAGGCGTCGCTTTCGGCTGCCACTAAGAGTTTGCCGTTCTTGAGTCCATCCCACCCCTTATAGCTGGTGGTGAACACCTCATGTGAGCCGAGATTCCTGCGCAACCGGTGGTCAAGGTTTTCGTCGAGCAACACCTTCACAGGCGGCGCTGCTTGAGCTGGTCTAGACCGAAGTCGATCAGCCGCTTGATCTGGACAATGGAAAGAGCGGGGAAGCCCTCATGAATTTCGTCAATGCTGTCGCCAAGCTCATAGCTGTTCAAAATGCCGTCGGGCATGATGCGCGTTCCGCGCACGATGGGCCTTCCAGACACCTTTCCGGGGACTTTTTCGATCAACTCGCAAGCCATCCAATCAATCTCTAAATCTGTGTCCACGCTCGCCATGTCTTTACCTTCATCTTCATCGTAACCCTTTTTGCTTCGGCTGGATAACAGTTTCACGCAAAGGGAATCTCCCTCTATGAGCGAAGGCCTGGAATCCGGGGTACGGTCGATCATCCTGACCAACTCGGGCAAAGCCTCCGAGCGCCACACCCTTCACCGTTTCCTAATGGCGCCTTTATATCCCGTGTGTTACAAGCTAAAGAACAGGGTCCAGGCGGCGCGGGCTTCGAAGCTGGAGCGGAACGGGTGGGTAGCATCTGCCCGGCGGGCTACAGATCATTCGTCCTTGGAGCCCTGAATTCACGTTGAAGGAAGCCCACGGCCCCTCATGAACGCTGGCCCTACAGAGAAATTGGCAGTGGAAGTGGATTCGCTCTTCGGTGACTACCCTCTCGACCAGGCATTCGACGAGATGCGCGAGGCCAATGGGGACGTGCGGCCACATTACCGTGCGCTGGCCGAGACCCTGGCGCGGCTGCCGCAAGAAGAGCTGCAGCGGCGCAAGCAGTCCGCCGATCTGTCGTTTCTGACGCAAGGCATCACCTTCACGGTTTACGGACGCGATGAGGGCACCGAGCGCATCTTTCCTTACGACCTGCTACCGAGGCTGATTACCGCCCAGGAGTGGGATCGGATTGAGCGCGGCCTGACCCAGCGGATTACCGCGCTGAATCTTTTTCTCCGCGATGTCTACTCCGACGCGAAGATACTGAGCGACCGGGTGATTCCGCGCGAACTGGTCTACAGTTGCAAGCATTACCGGCGCCAGATGCGAGGCTTGCAGGTGCCGCGCAACGTATACATCGCTGTTGTGGGTTCCGATCTGCTCAGGCTGAACACCGGCGAGTATGTGGTGCTGGAGGACAACCTGCGGGTTCCCTCGGGAGTGAGCTACATGCTCACCAATCGCAGGGTCATGAAGCGGACGTTCCCGCAGCTCTTCCACAGCTACGGAGTGCGGCCCATCGAGCACTACGCGCAACTTTTGCTGGCCACGCTGCGTTCGTTGGCGCCGGAGGGACGGCCGGAGCCGAATATCGTTCTGCTCACGCCGGGCGTCTTCAACTCGGCGTACTTCGAGCACACGTATCTGGCGCGGCAGATGGGCATCGACCTGGTCGAGGGCCGCGACCTGGTTACGCACGACAACATTGTGTACATGCGGACCACCGACGGGTTGAAGCGGGTGGATGTGATCTACCGCCGGGTGGACGACGACTTCAGCGATCCGCTTGTCTTCCGCGCCGACTCGTCCCTGGGCTGCGGAGGGCTGTTCAATGCCTACCGCGCCGGAAACGTGACGGTGACCAACGCCTTTGGGACAGGCCTGGCCGACGACAAGGCGGTGTACGCCTATGTGCCGGACATGATTCGCTACTATTTGAATGAAGATCCGATCCTGCCCAACGTGAAGACTTTTCTGTTGAGCGAGGAGAAGCAGCGCAAGCACGTGCTGGCCAACCTGGACAAGCTGGTGGTGAAGGCGGTGGGCGAGAGCGGCGGCTACGGAATGTTGATCGGGCCGCATTCGACAGCGATGCAGCGAGAGGAGTTTGCCCGCCAGATTGAAGCCAACCCGCGCAACTATATCGCCCAGCCGACGCTGGATTTTTCGCGCGCGCCGTGCTTGATCGGCAATCATCTTGAGCCGCGCCACGTGGATCTGCGGCCCTACATACTTTTTGGCGAGAAGGTGAACATCGTGCCCGGCGGCCTGACCCGCGTGGCGCTCGAAAAAGGCTCGTTGGTGGTCAATTCATCTCAAGGCGGCGGAAGCAAAGACACATGGGTTCTGGAACAGTAATTCAGCACGGAGTTCGGGAGAGTACGACCATGCTATCGCGGGTTGCCGACAGTCTTTACTGGATGAGCCGCTACCTGGAGCGGGCAGAGAACACCGTGCGCCAGCTCGATGTGACCATGGGCCTGATGCTGGACACCAGCGGCACGAGCGCGGAGACGCGCTGGCAGCGGCTGATAGCCTCGCTGGGCAAAGCGTCGCGGATGGAGTGGAACGGGGATCTGGATGCGATGGCCCGGACACTGATCTTCGACAGCCTCAACCCAGCCGCGGTGACGTTTTGCATCAACGGGGCGCGGGAGAACGCTCGCCAGGTGCGCGAGGAGATTTCAAGCGAGCAGTGGCAGCGGCTGAACCGGTTGTTTCACCAGATGCACTCGCAGCACGCGCAGGCTCAGTTCCGTTCCAGCATCAACGATTTGCTGGCCTCGGTGGTGGATGGAATTCACCTGTTCAAAGGTGTGAGCGACACGACCATGATCCATGGCCAGGGCTGGCAGTTCATCCGGCTGGGGCGCTACCTTGAGCGGTCTTACGCAACCGCGACGCTGCTCGAGGTCTATCAGCCGGAGCTCTTCCAGGTGCAGGAGCAGGACAACTCCGGATACCAATACCTTGAACTGGTGGGGCTGTTGCGTTGTTGCACGTCGTTCGAAGCGTATTGCCAGGTGTATACCGCCGACCTGTCTTCTGACCGCATTCTGGAGTTTCTGCTTCTGAACCGGGACTTTCCCCACGCGATCCGCTACTGCGTGGACGGGATACGCGATGCAATCGAATCGATCCAGCGCAGCGGCGGCCGCCGCCCCCCGGAGGAATTGACCTCGGGTATCGGCCGGCTGCACGCCATGCTGGGCTATACCACCATCGGCGAAATTCTGGCTGGAGACACCGGAGCCTTTCTGCACACGATCCGCGAGCAGTGCATGAGAATCCACGAGCTCATTTACCGCTACTATGTGCATTACTCCATCCAGTCCGCGCTGGCCATCTAGAACGGGAGCAAGCATGAATTTTTATTCCATCCGGCACCTTACGCGCTTCCGCTATTCGCAGCCCATCAGCGAGAGCATCATGGAGACGCGCATGCACCCGCGTTCGGACTTGAATCAGCACTGCCTCACGTTCTCGCTTTCGGTAAGTCCGCGTTGCCGCGTGTTCAGCTATCGCGACCATCAGGGCAACACGGTGCAGCATTTCGATATTCCCAACGAGCACAACCAGCTCGTCATTGTGGCCGAGTCGGTTGTGGAGCAACAGGTGCTGCCCGACGTGCCCGCTTTTTTGTCGCCCGATGCGTGGGGCGCGCTGGACGACTTGATCGAGGCCGGCGATTACTGGGAGATGCTGCTGCCCAGCACTTTTGCCGTGGAGACGCCTGCGGTCAAGCTGCTTGCTGCTCAGATGGGCGTTACCCGCCGCGACGATCCGCTGATGCTGGTGCAGGAGCTGAACCAGCGCTTGTTCGACTACTTCAAGTATGTGCCCCGGTCAACGCGCGTGGACTCGCCGATCGACGAGGCCATCATCAGCGGCGAGGGCGTCTGCCAGGATTTTGCCCACACCATGATCGCCTTGTTGCGCCATGTGCGGATTCCGGCTCGCTACGTTTCCGGCTATCTCTACCGGAGCCGCGAGGACCACGACCGCTCCACGCCGGATGCTACCCATGCCTGGGTCGACGCGCTCATGCCTCATCTGGGCTGGGTTGGTTTCGATCCGACCAACAATCTTGTGGCCCACCATAGACACATTAGAACGGCGGTGGGCCGCGATTACGCCGATGTGCCTCCCACACACGGCATCTTCCGCGGCAAGACCGATAGCGAACTGTATGTTGCCGTACACGTCGAAGCCGGTGAACAGCCGCCGGCGCTGGACCGCCAGCTTCCCATCCCCGAAGACTGGAGCGTGCTGGTTGAGCGCGCCCAACAGCCTCCTGATCCGCCCGCTATTCCGTTCATCGACTTGCAGCAGATGCAGCAGCAACAACAGTAGGGAACAGGGAACAGGGAACAGAGCAACACCTCGACAGCCTGGGTGCCCCACCCTCGCCGCGTCTTTGTTTTTGCGGCTAGTGTGGGATGCCACAACATCATGCCCTGTCTCCAGGGACCTCAGCCTCAATCAGTCTTTCGCGCCTGCGCAGCAATCTTTCTAAGTTCCGGCAAGACACGACCCAGCCGGGTACCCTCTGGGTGCGGTTCCGCATCGCGGCGGCCGAGGGCAAAATACACATCGCGATAATGCCGGTAGAGCTGTTCGTAGACCGCGGCGGCCTTGGGATCGGGCTGGACCGTGCGCAAGGGCAGGCAGACCGCTGCCTGCGCCTCCTCAATGGTCTTGTACGCGCCGGCGGCGAGCAGTGCAAAGATGCCTGAGCCCAGGCTGGTGGGAATGCCCGCTGGCACCAGCACCGGCTTGTTCAGTACGTTGGCGTAGACCTGGTTGAGCACTTCGCTCTTCTGCGGAATGCCGCCGGCGTTGATGACGCGGTCCACGCGAACACCGTATTCGGCCATGCGCTCGAGGATGATGCGGGTGTGGAAGGCAGTGCCCTCAATGGCTGCGAAAAGCTCATCCTGTGCGGTGTTGACGAGGTTCCAGCCCAGCGTGACGCCGCCCAGTTCGGGATTGACGAGCACGGTGCGGTCTCCGTTGTCCCAGCTCAGGCGCAGCAGGCCGGTTTGCCCGGCCTTGTAGGCGTCCAGGCCTTCAGAGAGCGCGGCCACGCTGGTATTGGCGCGGCGGGCCACGGCATCGAAGATGTCACCTGTGGCCGAGAGGCCCGCCTCGATGCCGGTATAGTCCGGATGCACGCTGCCCGGCACCACGCCGCAGACGCCGGGAACCAGTTGCGCCTCACGCGCCATGGCGATGATGCAGGTTGAAGTGCCGACGACGTTGACCACGTCGCCTTCGCGGATGTTGGAGCCGATGGCGTCCCAATGGGCGTCGAATGCGCCAACGGGAATGGGAATTCCGGCGCGCAGACCCAGCGCCTCGGCCCACTGAGGAGAAAGATGGCCGGCCAGATGATCGCTGGTCAGATATTCGCCGCCCATCTTGGCGCGCACACCGGCGAAGAGCGGGTCGACTGCGACCAGAAACTCCTCCGGCGGCAGCCCGTCCCACTTGGGATTCCACATCCACTTGTGGCCCATGGCGCAGACGCTGCGTTTCAACTCGGCGACGGTCTTGATGCCGCAGAGCGTGGCTGCCACCATGTCGCAATGCTCGAGCGCAGTGACAAAGCGGGAGCGCTTGTCAGGATTGTGGCGCAGCCAATGGAGCAGCTTGGAAAATCCCCACTCGGAGGAGTAGACCCCGCCACACCAATCAATTGCTTCGAGGCCGGTGGCGTGGGCCTTGGCGGTGATCTCTTCGGCTTCGGCGTGAGCGCGATGATCGCACCAGAGGTAATACTCGTCCAGCGGGGCAAGTTCCGTTTCGGGGCTCTTACCGACGGGAATCACACTTGAACCGGTTGTATCGAGCGCAATGGCCGCGACTGCGCTGCCATCGACGCCGGTGGCCAGAAGCGCGTCGCGAGTTGCGGCAGCCAGAGCGGCCATCTGGTCGGCATGGGACTGAGTAGCA
This sequence comes from Acidobacteriaceae bacterium, assembly GCA_003138365.1. Classification (GTDB taxonomy): domain Bacteria; phylum Acidobacteriota; class Terriglobia; order Terriglobales; family Acidobacteriaceae; genus Telmatobacter. The sequence goes on along the minus strand of PLFY01000037.1, from coordinate 20,550 downwards.
AAATTCGGGTCTTCGCGGCGGCGGTGCAGCGGGTAAGAGGCCGACGCGGTTCCGATCGGGCCTTTTTGGCTGTCGACAAGAGTCACGCGAACGCTGAGTGTGCCGAAGTCAACACCGGCGACGATGGTCATGGAATAAGCACCTCTAAGTAAACGCTTTCCCGCACGCAAACCAGAGTACACCATTTCAGGGATCAGGGATCAGGGAATAGGGATCAGGGATCAGGGAATAGGGAACTGGTGGTTGATTTGTTGGCGCGCTACGTTTTCTTGCCTGGGATCATGCTCTTGAGCTTATCTATCAAGCTGGGCTTGGCTGCCGGAGTTGCCGGCGAAGGCTTGGTTTGAGCCTGGGCCTGAGTCTCCGCAGGAGCCTGAGCCGCCGGTTTTGCGCCGGGTTCCGTGGTGGGCTGGGCGCCTTGCGCCTTCCCTTTGTCCTCTGCCGGGGTGGATTGCTTTTGAGCACCTGGCAGCGGAGTGGTTCCATCCACGATTTTGGCTGCGGAGATTGTCGGCACTGCCTCGTTGTCGTTCTTTACCAGGATCGAGATTCTCCGATTGGAGGGGTCGGTTGGGTTGTTCTTGACGCGCAGCATCTGGTCGGCGTACCCGCGCACCTGAGTTACCTGATCGGTGCGCACACCGTCTTGCTGGAGCAGCCGCCTTGCGGAGTTGGCGCGGTCAGCCGAAAGGTCCCAGTTGCTGTAGCCGGCGTCATCCGAATAGGGAGTGGAGTCGGTGTGGCCTTCGATCAACAGCGAATTGGGCAAGGTCTTCAACTCCGTGGCCAACAGCGCAAGCAGTTCCTGACCGCTTGAACTGAGTTTCGGGCTGCCGATCTCGTAGAATGTTCCGTCCTTGCCCTCGATGAGCTCAATGCGCAGCCCCTCGGGCGTGATCGTAATCTCAATCTGCTTGGAGAGCTTCTCCAGCTCTTTTCTCGCCTTGATCTCCTGCTCGAGTTTGTCTTTCAGCTTCTGCAGCTCGTCGGTGCTTACCTGGGACACGGTTGAGCCGGTCCCCGTCATGGTGGTTCCGAGCTGGCTTGCGATTCCCTTGGGATCGTTGAAGTAGCCGGCGACCGCCCTCTTCACCTTCTCGCTTGAGCCCATGAGCCAAAGCACGATGAACAGCGACATCATGGCGGTGACGAAGTCGGCGTAGGCAACCTTCCATGCGCCACCGTGGTGGCCGCCGTGGCCACTCTTCTTCTTGATGACGATGATCGGTTGAGTCTTGGCTGCCATGATGCTCTGTTCTCCCCAATAAGGGTTGCCGGATCAAAAATGCCGGCGGTTCTAGGCAACGGCCGCTTCAACGCTCGCAGCGCCACTCTTGCAGTTCTTTTCCATTTCGTCGAAGCTGGGCCGCACATGCGCGGGAATCGCGCGCCGTCCCATCTCGATGGCGATCATGGGCGCCGCGCCCTTCAGAAATGAAAGCATCAGCACCCGAAGCACGTGCAGGTACTCATTGTGCTCGTCCGCGGTCTTGCTCATGTTCGAACTGAGGGGACCGGCCACACCGTAGCAAAGCAGAATGCCGAGGAACGTGCCCACCAGCGCGGCAGCTACCTTTTCGCCGATCTCCTCGGGCGGACCGCCAAGCGAACCCATGGTGATGACCACGCCCAGCACCGCGGCCACAATGCCCAGCCCCGGCAGCGCATCCGCCACCGTGGTCAGCGCGTTGACGGGTTGCATTGAGGCATGGTGATGCACTTCCATGTCCAGTTCCATCATCTGGTCCATGTCGAACGGTTCCACGCCTCCGGTAATGGCCGTGCGCAGCGTATCGCACACAAAGTCCCGGGCATGGTGGTCGTTGAGGAACTCGGGATAATTCTTGAAGATCGAGCTCTCACTTGGCTTCTCGACGTCCATCTCGACGCTCAGCAATCCCTCTTTACGCACCTTGTTCAGAAACTGGTACATCATTTTGAGCGTGCTTAAGTAGCGCGGCTTGCCGAATGTAGACCCCTTCAGCACGCCCATCAGACCGGCAATGATTCCTTTGATGATGTGGAGAGGATTTGCCACTAGCAGCGTGCCGACGGCTGCGCCGGCGAGGATGAGCAATTCGGCCGGCTGAAGGAGAACCATGATGTGGCCCTTCTCCATCAGGAAGCCGCCGATGACTGCTGCAAAGACAATGACAATGCCTATGATGGCAAACATGAGTTCTCCCCCGGCGCCGACGTAATGCGGTTTCCGCCCGCGTGAAAACTGGAAAACATTGCGGCTTTCGCCCGTTCCAGCAGACCAGCTAAAGTTCCGGCCAGGTCCGCCTGGGCCGCGCCGATGCTTACGGTGAGCGATGCACGGTCGCCCCACCAGCGAAAGTCCGCCGTTCTGGCCAACCCGGCCAGAAGCTGCGCATGAGCGGCAAGCATTTCCGGAGTGCGCTCGTGGGACAGGATGAGAAACTCATCGTCGCCCCAGCGCCGCAACTCTTCGCCCGGCCGCAACCCGCGCGCCAGCGACCCCTCAACTTTTTCGAGCATCGCCTCGCAGGCGCCGACGCCGTGAGTCTTGCGCAATTCGTGGGCTTGATCGACGGTGACCCATAGCACGCCGAAGGGCAGGCCGCCGTGCGCAAAGTCTTCAAACAGAGCCGTGAGGCGATCCTCGAAATCCGCCTGGCTGGCCTCGCCGCCGGAGCCTTCGCTACTTTCCCCGTGCGGCAGAGCGTCCAGGCTCTCAGCGGGATGAAAGATGACCGCCGTGCCGATGCGCCCACCCAGTTCGGCACGGAGCAGCGTCGCTCGGGCAAACACAGACATTTCATGGCCGAGTTTATGGCGGATGTGCAGCAGGCATCCGCGCTCTGGCTGGGGATATGAATCGGGTTCAGGCTCCCGCTGCTCATCGCACCACTGCAGAAGGGGTTTGAGCGGCTCCGGCACAGGACGCCCCACCAAGTCCAGGCCCAGGTATCCGGTAATCGCCTCCGCGGCCCGGTTCCATAAGACCACGTTGCGCTCCTGACCGATGAGGGCAATGCCTTCAGGATGACAGTCCAGCGTAGCTTCAAGAAGTTCCGAGCGTTCCGACATCCAAGCCCCTCAGTCTTCTCATCGGCATGGGGCGGAGCAGCTTTATCGTCGCGGCGCGCAGAGAAAGGGTTGGAGTTTCTTAACGGGAAGGAGCCTGCCGCTTGCCTGATTTATGGCGCTTAAGAATGTGCGGAGATGAGCAGCGGCGCAGTTTCGGAGTTGCCCGTCAACGACCCGGAACTCGGAAAATGAGCATTTCTCCAATACCGGCGGCTGCGGCCTTCGACGAGTGAACTGGCGATTTTGCATCAACCGAAAATGGGTCCGCAGGTTTCCTGACCACACCCAGCATCCACTCTCTCAAGAAAGCCGATTCACTCCTCGCGGAGCAGGATCAAAGGATCGACCGACAGTGCGCGTTGCGCTGGAATCCATGTGGCCAGCAGGCCGAGGAGCAGCATGGCGAGCACAACGCCGCCCAGCACCAGCGGATCGCGGGGAGTCGCCTGATACACAATGAAAGCCAGCACCCTGGTCGCCAGTAGTCCGAGGATCAATCCTGTCGCCGAACCTATAGCCAGCAATTTCAATGGCCGCCCCAACGCTGCCTGCAACAGTTCCTTGCGCTGCGCGCCCAGGGCGATGCGAATTCCCAACTCCCGCAGCCGCTTGCTGACCGAGTACGCAGCCATTCCAAAGATGCCGGTAATCGACAGCATGCCGCCCATTATCCCCAGCACGCCCAGCGACACCGTGGCCATTTGCGAAGGAAACAGAACAAGCGACAGCACGGTCTTCCAAGTAGTGATGGTAACCGGCAGACCCGCATCCAGTTCGCGCAGCTTGCTCCTCATGGCCGCGGCCAACTGTTCGGGATCGCGCTGCGAGCGCACCGCCATATAAAAAGAGCCCGAAGGCGATTGCAGGGCGGGAAGAAAGATCGCCGGCTGTGGATCTTCATTGAGACTCAGATACTTTCCGTCTTCGACCACGCCCACGACTTCGACGCGCGTTCCATCCTGCAGCTTGAAATCTCTGCCCATGGCCTGGGGGACGGAGCCGAAGATTTTCACGGCGAACTCGCGGTTAACGACGGCGACGGATGGCGCTCCTTTGTCGTCATTCCAACTGAAACTCCTGCCGGTCAACAGGCTGGTGCCGGCCGCCTCGAAGTATCCGGGAGAGATGTTGTACCGGAAAGGCGTGGCGGCGGTATTTGCCTGGCGCAGATCGGTGGTTTCATCCTTATAGACATTCGATCTGAAGTTGGAGCCGTAGGCGAGCGGAGGATAATCGTTCACCCATCCCACATGCTCGACTCCGGGAATCGTCCCCATCGCATCGAAGATGCGTCTTTTCATCGCGGGCGTTTGGTCGCCGCTGTAGCCGGCCATGGCCAAATCGACATTGAGCAGCATGGCGTTGCGCGGCTCAAACCCGAAGTTGCCGTGCAGCGAGCGCGCCAATCCGCGCACGGCCACCAGCGAAGAAGTGACCAGCACGGCGCAGATGGCAATTTGCACCACCAGCAACACGTCGCGCACGGTGATGCGCCGCCCACCCCTGGCGCTTGATCCCGCTTTGACGATCTCATAGGGATTGGCCCGGAGCACCTGACGCACCGGAACGATTCCGAAGAGCAATCCGCTGACCACCGCCAGCAGCAAAGCGACGAGGTAGACTTTTGCGTCTGGAGTGACGGGCAGATGGACGGGAGCGCCGGCGACGGGCTGCCATGTGCTCAGCCGGCGCAAGAGCGCGACGCTGCCCAGAACTCCCAGAGCGCCGCCGGCAAGGGAGATCAGCAAGGCTTCGGTAAGCAGTCCCCGCAGGATGCGTTGGCGGCTTGAACCCAGCGCCAGCCGCAGCGCCACTTCGCGGGAACGGTCGGCGGCGCGCGCGGCAAAGAGGCTGCCCAGGTTGGCGCAGGCGGCCAGCAGAATCAATCCGGCCAGCAGCATCAATCCCGCCACGAAGGCCGTCACCGCGCCGCCAAACGCGGTCAGTCCCTGGCGGGAGAGTGGAGTGCTTTTGTGGCTGAAGTCCTGAGGATAGGTCTTTTCCAGATACGCGCCCACGGCGTTCACATCCGCCGTGGCCTGAGCGAGAGTCACACCCGGCTTCAGATGTCCGAAGATCTCAAAAACCGTATTGTTGCTGCCGCGCTTGTCGAGTGTGCTCCCGCCGTAGAGCTGCCCCTCGTTGACCATCGGCATGAAGAAATCGATAAAGGCAAAGGCCACTGTTCCGTGGAAGCCGGGCGGGGCCACGCCGAGAATCGTAAATGGATGCTTGTTCAAAAAGACAGTGCGGCCCACCACGCCGCGATCGTCCTGGAAGCGGCTGTGCCAAAAGGCGTAGGTCAACACAACATAGGGCGCGCTGTTGTGGCCGTGCTCATCGGCGGCATGGTAGAAACGGCCGAGATAGGGCTGAATCCGCAGCACATCGAAGTAATTGCCGCTGGTTGTGAAGCCTGAAGAACCGGAGGGATCCTTGCCCGTGTCGAAGCCCGGAAAGATGAAGCTAAACGCCGCCAGACCGTCGAAGCTGCGGTTGCGGTCGCGCAGATCGAGATAGTTGGGATACGACTGCCACCCCGGATTATTCCCGTACTCGGTTCCGTAGAGGCTCTCCGCCTGGGGCACATCCAACGGCCGCAGAATCATGCCGTTGAAGATTCCGAAGACCACGGCGTTGGCGCCGATGGCCAATGCCAGGGTAAGGAGCGCGGTGAGGGCGAATCCGGGAGATTTGCGCAACTGGCGCATAGTGAATCGCAGGTCCTGCAGCAGGTTGTTCATGGCCGGCCTCCGGGTGACGCTCGGTCTACATGGGAAAGAAAAGCAATTCAAAGGCCAAAATGCGGAAAATGCAACTTGATGAGAACAAAGCCTCTTGCCGCATATCTCAGGTGAACGGGAACCGAATTGGATGTCCGGTTTCGACGCAGGCCGTCCGTTAACGAACAGGGATGCGCCGATTGCGGCCTCCTGGGAATCCGCCCCCCTTTGCCGCCTTGCGCAAAATAATCCTCCCTCGGCGCACAATGGTCAATAGAAGGGCGAACGGAGAAAGCCGGGACACCTCCGCCCCGTACCGTATGGACCCAAGAATTAACCCCCACCCTCCTCAACTTTTTTGTAAAATTGCGTATTTTCTTGTCAATGTGTGAAGCGTTGGATTCTGCACCGGAGCCACGGCCGATTGGCCGGCAACTCGGAAACTGATCCGCTGTTCGGAAGTGAGCGTCATTGGACATGCGGAAAACTCGCAGGCGCAACTCGGAAAGCGTCGAACTCAAATCGCAGGAGCGGGCTTCCCGGACTCGCCTGGCCCGCGTAGCGGCAGGCGCACGATAAACCGGGTCTTTCCCGGTTCGGACTCGACATCGATCGTGCCGCCGAACTTCTGCGTGACGATGCGGTGAACGATCTCCAGGCCGAGGCCGGTGCCCGAGCCCAGCGGCTTGGTGGTAAAGAACGCGTCGAAAATCCGCGGCAGCAATTCGGGCGGAATCCCGGCGCCGTGATCTGTGATGCTCACTGCGAGCCAGGCCGGGTCGATCTCCGCTTCTGTCCCCGCTTCTGTCCACGTAGCGATCTCGATCTGGGCGCTCTCGGGTGAGGCGTCCACGGCGTTGTCGATCAGGTTGGTCCACACCTGGCTGAGCGAGGAGCCGCGGGTCTGGATGGTGGACGGCGAGGCCTCAAAGCGCTTTTCGACGGAGATTTTTTTGAGACGCAGCTTGTGGCCCAGGATGGTGAGGGTGCTCTGCAGGCTGTCATGCACGTCCAGTTCCCTGGCCTGCGACCGATCGTCGTAGGCGAATATCTTGACAGCCATCACCAGGTCGGAGACGCGCGTAATGCTCTCCTCGATGGTGCAGACCAGACTGACGCTGGAAACCAGCGCCTCAAGCCAGTTGATCGCGTCAGAGAAGCTGCCGGCCTGGAAGGCGTCTCTGGCGCAGGCGAGTTCCTGCTGCTCAAGGCCGATGGCGACAAGCGCCGGGGCAATGGTGAATGCGTTTTCCACTCCAGCCGATGCCAGCCACTCGGCCAATGCCTCTTCCGTGTCCGACTGCTCCAGGGTACTCATGACAGGGGCATGGCAGCCGCTCAGTGTCTTTTCAAGCAGAGCGCGCATGCAATCAAGCTGGGTGGGGGTCTTCTGCTGGTCGCTGAAACGCAGGCTCAACTGCTGCAAGCGCAACAGATTTCCGCGCAGTTGAGCGGTGGCGCGTTTGGCAGCCGAGCCGGGGTTGTGCAACTCATGCATGAGCCCGGCGGCGAGTGTACCCAGGGAGACCAGCTTCTCGCGGTGCAACGCCTCAACCTGGTAGGCCTGCAGCCGCTGAGCCATATTCGCAAGGATCACTTTGCGCACCGCGGGGCAGCAAGCAAGCAACGCCCAAAAGTCTTGCTCGGTGAAGCGCAACAGCAGCGAGTCTTGCGCTGCCAGGATGAAGAAAGGCGAGTGGGTCTTTCCAGTCAGCAGAGGCGTCTCGCCAAAGCCATCGCCAGCGGCGGCCATTCCCACCACGGTCCGCGTGCCGTCAGGCTCCGGTCTCTCGGCGCGAACCTCGCCCTCAAGCACGAGCCAATAGAAACTCAGGGGCTGCCCTGGCTCCACCAGCACGCCGCCAGCGTTGACTTTTACGCGATCCACAACCTCCACGCCGCTCAGCGCGCCTACGTCCGTTTCAGCGAAGGGACGAGTGCGGCGCAGAGCCTCGGCGACCTCCCGCAAGGGGATCGATTCAATCTCGATCGGTTGCTCGCCCTGGCTCATTTCCGCTTTCTCAACACCTCTTAGAATCCCGCCAAGTACTGGTGCACAAACTGTACCGCGATGGAGCCCTCGCCCACCGCCGAGGCCACGCGCTTCACTGAGCCGTGGCGAACATCGCCGGCCACAAAGACTCCGGGTACGCTGGACTCGAGCAAGAACGGCTCGCGCGGCTCCTTCCAAGCTGCCGGCAACTTGCCTTCGGTGCGCAAATCAGGGCCTGCCAAAATGAATCCTTTCTCATCGCGGAGAATGCAGGGCGGCAGCCAACCTGTTCCCGGCTCTGCTCCGATGAACACGAACAGCGACGAAGCCGGCACCACCGACTCCCCCTGAGGACCGAGCAGCCGGAGCCCTTCGAGACGTTCCTCGCCGATCGCTTCCAGCACCTGCGTTTTCGCCTCCAACACAATATTGGATGTGCGCTCGATCTCATCGATCAAGTATTTCGACATGGTGGCCGAAAGTCCGTTGCCGCGCACCAGCATGGTCACCTTGCAGGCGAAGTTGGCAAAGTGCAGGGCGGCCTGGCCGGCGGAGTTGGCGCCGCCCACGACAAATACTTCCTCATCCTTGCAAGCCAATGCCTCAACCAGCGCGGCTCCGTAGTAGATGCCTCGGCCGGTGAGCCGCTCCGCGCCTGGAATATCAAGCTTGCGGTAGTAAACGCCGGTGGCCAACAGCACCACGTGGCTTGAGACCTCGCGGCCATCGACCAGTTCCACAAAACGGTACTGGCCTTCGATGCGCAGTCCCGTGGCCCGCTGGGTGAGAAACTCCGCGCCAAACCGCGACGCCTGGATATGCGCGCGGCGTCCCAGGTCCGCTCCGGTGACGCCCGACGGGAATCCGAGGTAGTTCTCGATCCTTGAAGTGGAGCCGGCCTGTCCGCCGGGCGCTTCCGGCTCGATGACGAGCGTGCGGAGGCCTTCGCTGGCGCCATAGACCGCGGCCGCCAGCCCTGCCGGACCGGCGCCCACCACGACGATGTCATAGAACTCCTGGGCGGCCTGAGTGCTCAGGCCCACTCGGCCAGCCAGCGTCGCCACATCCGGGTCCACCAGGGAACTGCCATCCGCAAACAGCACCACAGGCAAAAGGTCAGGATCGAGCTGCCGGTCACTCAGCAGCTTCAGGGCATCCTTGTTGCCGGCGATGTCGAGCCAGCGGTAGGGCACATGGTTGCGGGAGAGAAAGCTGCGCACCTTATGGTCCTTGAGCGACCAGCGATTCCCGATGACACGCAGCCCCTCAAACGGCGGCTGGTAGCCGGCCAGCCAATCCTCCAGGAGGTCAGTCAACACCGGATACAGCTTTTCCTCAGGCGGGTCCCACGGTTTGTTCAGGTAGTAGTGGATGCGGGCGGTGTTGATGGCGCGGATGGCGGCTTCGGTGTCAGCGTATGCCGTCAGCAACACGCGCCGTGCCTCGGGATAAAGCGCCCGCGCCCTCTCCAGAAACTCGACGCCAGTCATGCCCGGCATGCGCTGGTCGCTCAAAATCAGCGCCACTGGCTCCTGGCGCGTTGTCAGTTGAGCCAGCGTGTCCAACGCGGCCTGACCGCTGGCCGCGCGCATGACCCGGTAGGTGGCCCCATAGTGCCGGCGCAGGTCCTGCACTACCGCTTCCAAAACGCTTACGTCGTCGTCCACTGCCAGGAGAATCGGCCTTGCCATATCACTCAGTTTAGGGCCTTGGTACCCCAATAGGTGCAGAGGGATCCCTGTTTGGATTGAAGAATCTTCGTGACCCGGCGGGTCAGATGGCTGTAATCTCTCTTGTAGGAAAGTTACTTGAGTGTAGTTGTTTTTGCGGTTTCAATCGGTTACGAAAGGCATCCAATCCACTTCTCACTGTCGCAAATGCAGTCAGGCGCAAGACTCTGAAGAGTTTTGCCGATGATGCCGGAAGAGGCGGAAGCAGGCGCCTGAAGTCGAGTTGCAGTGTATGGTTTTGCCGGAAATGGGGATTGAGCCGGCTCAAAAAAGTGAAACTGGGGATACGAGGCGAACATCATGAACAAGATCATTCTGGCCGATTCGCAGGCAATTTTTCGTGCAGGTACCGCCAAGGTGCTGGCAATGAACGAAGAGTTGCGCATTATTGCTCAATGCACGGATCTTGATCGAATGCACCATGCCATCACGACTTTCCCTGGTTCCATTGTTCTGTTTGCCGCTGCGCTGCGGCCCGATCTGACCCGGCTCCGCCTTCTGCTGGACGACGCGAACAGCCGGGGCATTGTGATTGCAGAGAACAACGAGGTTGCCGCAACATATTTGCAACAGGGTTTCCGCGGCGTGATTTTTCGCAACGTGACCGGGGCGGCGTTGGTGGAGTGTGTTCGCCGCGTTGCGGATGGAGAGACCTGGGTCCCGCCCAAGCTGATGCAGCCCGACTCGCCGGAAGAGGATATGGTGGGCACGCGCGTCCGGGACCGGCTCACGCCCAAGGAGATGCGGATCGTGGCCCTGATTGTTCAGGGCTGCAAGAACCGCGAGATCGCTATGCGGCTCAAGACCACCGAGCAGGTGATCAAGAACTACTTGCGCTCGATTTACGACAAGACCGGGGTGAGCGACCGATTGGAACTGGCGCTTTTTACCATCCACCACCGGGTTCTGGCGCAAGCCGCGGCCGAGGTAGGCAGCCGACTCGAGGCTGAGGAACTGGCCGCCGCCGTTCCGGCTGCCGTGGCATAGCAGCCCCAGAAAACCAGCAAGACTGAAATCAGCGTAACTGTGCCCATGGCCGCCAAGCCTTTTATGGAAGAGCAGCCCGAACGTCGGACAGAGTTACCATGAGCGTCATTGGCTCGTGCGGGCTTGGGTCGAAACCAAGCGATCGATAGAAGTTTGTGGCTTCCTCCGAGATTGCGTGAACCACGATGCCGCGAATTCCGATCGCGTCGGCGGCATGTGCCACTCGGCGCGCGGCGTCTCGGAACAGGGCGCGTCCGATGCCCTTCCCATGCCAATCGCGATCCACGGCGAGACGCGCCAGCACAGCCACTGGAATTGGGTTTGGCATATTGCGCCTGAAGCGGCCGGGAGCACTTTCCACGGTGACCGCGCCGGAAGCCAGCGCATAGTACCCAATTACGTGCTTATCCTTGCAAACGACATAGGTGCGCGAAGCGCCGCTGGCCTGGTTGGCGCGCGCCCGGCGCTTCAGCCAATCGTCCAGAGAGGCCTCGCCGCAGCGGAAATCTCCGACTTCATGGGCGTCGGCCAGCGGTGCGGGCGGCAGAAGTTCGGCTACTTCTCCCATGGAGCGGAGGTCTCGAGTGAGCGGCGTAGGCGGGGATTGGGTTGGGGTGGCGCATCAAGCCTCGCCAGGAACTCGGCATACGCTTTGGGGCTCACCGCAAATACCGTGCGGTCCACCAGCGCATCCTCGGCGGCATGGCGGGCGGCGTTCAGTACAAAATCCGTCCGATTCTTGCCTGTAAGCTCCGCCGCACGATCAATGAGCCCGCGCAACTCGGGCTTGATGCGGAGGTTCAGAGTATCGCGTCTGACTTTTGCGGGTTGAAGCGTGTTCATCAGATTCCTTCCCGTGAAAGGCTAGTATAGCAGAACGTAATGACCGCGTCATTACGGAGGGCGAGCCTTTTCGCAGGACAATTCGCTTATCGGTGAAAATAGTTCAGAGCTTCTCCGCCACGCTCTTGGCCTGAGTGAAGAGGGCCAGGTAATCCGGGCCGCCGGCCTTGGAGTCGGTCCCGCTCATGTTGAACCCGCCAAATGGGTGTGCGCCCACCATTGCGCCCGTACACTTGCGGTTGAAGTAGAGATTGCCCACGTGAAATTCAAGCCGGGCGCGATTCAGCCGCTCACGATCGGCGGTGTAGATGGAGCCGGTCAGGCCGTATTCAGTGTTGTTCGCTACGCGGAGGCCTTCCTGGAAACTTTCCACTTTGATGAGGGCGAGGACGGGGCCGAAGATCTCATGCTGGGCCAGCACGGCGTCGGGTGCAATGTCCGCAAAGACTGTGGGCTCAAGGAAGTAGCCACCTTCAGGGGTTTCGAGGGCGTGACCGCCTGCGATCAGGCTGCCTTCCAGCTTGCCTGTCTCTATATAGGCCAGTATTGACTTGAGGGCACTTTCGTTTACCACCGGGCCAAGGTTGTGGTTGGCGGTGGGGTCGCCTACGGTCAACTGGGCCACGCGCTCGCGGATGCGCTCGGTGAATACCTCGTAAACTGGAGCTTCGATGATGGCGCGGGAACAGGCGGAACACTTTTGGCCGCTGAACCCAAAGGCAGAAGCGACCACTCCGTCGACGGCCAGATCGAGATCGGCATCGGCGCAGATGAGGATGGAGTTCTTTCCGCCCATTTCCAGAATTGTGCGTTTGATCCAGATTTGATTGGGTTTGGTGTGGGCGGCGCGCTCGTGAATCTCCAATCCAACTGTCTTGGAGCCAGTGAAAGCGATGAAGCGGGTTTTGGGGTGCTCGACGATGGCGTTGCCGAAGCTTGCGCCGGAGCCGGGGCAGAAGTTGACGACGCCGCCAGGAATTCCGGCCTGCTCCAGGACTTCGATGAACTTGGCGGCGATGGTGGGAGCGTCGCTGGAGGGCTTTAGAACGACGGTGTTGCCGGTGACGATGGCGGCAGCGGTCATGCCGGCCATGATGGCAAAGGGGAAGTTCCAGGGGGGGATGACGGCGCCGACACCGAGGGGGATGTAAAAGAGTTCGTTGCGCTCGCCGGGGTATTGGATGGGGGTGGCCGCGGCGGCGAGGCGGAGGGCATCGCGCGAGTAAAACTCAAGGAAATCAATGGTTTCGGCAAGGTCGGCGTCGGCTTCAGCCCAGTTCTTGCCCACTTCATAGGTGAGCCAGGCGCAGAACTCGAATTTTCTTCGGCGGATGATGGCGGCGGCGGTGAGGATCAGGGAAACTCTTGTTTCTACAGGGGTTCTGCTCCAGGACTCGAAGGCTTGGAGGGCCGCCTGCATGGCTTCTTCGGCGTGCTCCGCGCCGGCTTTCTGGTGGACGCCGACGATCTGGGCCGGGCGGGCAGGGTTGAGGGAGCGGATTTTGGACTCGGTCTTGAGGCGGCGGCCGCCGATGATGAGGTCGTATTCGCGGCCTAGCTGGCTCTGGACCAAGTCCAATGCGGCCTGCATATTGCGGGTGCTTTCAGGGGCTTTGAAGTCGATGAAAGGCTCGTTGGCGAAGACGCCCTCCGGTGAGAGCGGCTGAATCTGGGTGGTGAGAGAGGCGGATTCCATGACGTATTCAGTTTAGTGCAGACGGAGAATGGGGATAAGCAAACAGGGACCGGAATGAGTGGGTCGTGCGTGTATTTTTGAGTGGTAACGGAAACCGGGAGGGGTGGAGATGGCGCGAGTGGCTGTGGTGGGGGTGGGGGCGATTGGAGGGGTGCTGGCGGCGCTGCTGGAGACGACGGGATTGCATGAGATCACGCTGTGTACGCGGCGGGCAGTGGAGCCACTGACGGTCAAGACGCCGGAGGGTGCGGTGACCGTGAAGGCGCGGAATCTGACCGATCCGAAACAGGCCGGTGCGGTGGATTGGGTGCTGGTGGCGACGAAGACCTATGACGCGGCTGGTGCGGGGGAGTGGCTGCGGGGTCTGGCGAAGGACGGGGCCGTGGTGGCGGTGGTGCAGAACGGAGTGGAACATCGGGAGCGGCTTGCACCGTATGTAGAGGAGGAACGGATTGTGCCGGTGGTGATCGATTGCCCGGTGGAACGGCAGGCGGATGGCACGGTGGTGCAGCGCGGGAAGGTGACGATGAAGGTGGAAGAGGGGCCGCTGGGAGCGGAATTCAAGGAGCTGTTCAGGGGAAGCAAGGTGGAGATTGAGCTGGTGGGGGACTTCAAGACGGCTGCGTGGCGGAAGCTATGCACCAACGCGGCGGGGGCGATCAACGCGCTGACGATGAAGCCGGCTGGGGTGTTGCACGATGAGGCGCTGGGACGGTTGGCGCTGGAGATGGTAGCCGAATGCGTGGCGGTGGGACGGGCGGAAGGCGCGAGGTTGGACGACAGCGTGGGGCAGCAGGTGCTGGATATGTATCGGGGGCAGCCAAGGGATTCGGTGAATTCTCTGCTGGCGGACAGGATGGCGGGACGGCGGATGGAGACGGACGCGCGGAATGGCGTGATTGTGCGGCTGGGAGAGAAGCACGGGATTGCGACGCCGTTGAATCGCATGGCGGTGGCGGTGCTGGAAGCAGGGAACAGAGATGAGGGATCAGGGGTCAGGGGCCGACCGTGATGTTTGGCGATTCTGGTTTCCCAGGCCTCAACGGCGAGACCTGGGTGCTCGCAGGGAACAGGGTACAGGTCGCGAGATAGAAGGCTAGCGGGGGATGGGAATGTGGGGGTAGAATGCAGGTCAAGTTCGGACCCCTCACTTCCTCGGAGAACCTATGAAGCGCAGAGAATTCCTGGTTAACGCCGCACGCGGTTTGGGATCGGTGTGGCTTGCACAAAAGCTTTCAAGCAAGGGCGCGGGGTTTGCGGCTGAGCTGCCGCGGCTGCCGCAGAAGTTCAACGCGCACGACACGGTGACGCTGGGCAAGACGGGCATCCAGACGAGCCGGCTGGCGATGGGCACGGGGACGCATGGAGGCGGGCAAAGTTCCGATCAGGTCAAGCTGGGGATGTCGGGGCTGACCGCGCTGCTGGTGAACGGCTATGAAGACGGGCTGCGGTTTTTCGACACGTCGGACAGCTATGGGAGTCACTCGGGTGTGGCGTCGGCACTGAAGCATGTTCCGCGCGACAAGGTTGTGGTGATGACCAAGACGGATACGCGGGACGCGAAGGGCGTGCGGGCTGATCTGGACCGGTATCGGCGGGAGCTGGGGACGGATTACATCGATATCTGCCTGATGCATTGCGTCACCGAGGCGGATTGGACGACGCGCTATCGGGGCGTGATGGACGTGCTGTCCGAGGCCAGGGAAAAGGGAGTGATCAGGACGCATGGCGTGAGCTGCCACTCGATCGAGGCGCTGCGGACGGCCGCCGCGGAGCCGTGGGTGGAAGTGGATCTGGTGCGCATGAATCCCGTGGGCGCGTATATGGATGCCGATCCGGAGACGGTGGCTGGGGTGATCAAAGAGATGAGGGCTGCGGGGAAAGGCATCATCGGGATGAAGATTCTGGGGCAGGGCGAATTGCGCAATCGGCAGGATGAGGCGATCAATTATGCGCTGGGGTTGGGGCTGCTGGATGCGTTTACGATCGGGGCGGCGAATCGGGCGGAGCAGCGGGATTTGATTGCGCGGATTGCGGCGGCGTAGAAGCAGCGGCCTTCAACGTGCAGTTGCGCGATTCGGGCAGAAGGACAGCAGAGTTTATTGCTTGGCCAGGGGCATGGCGAGGACGAGCCTCGGATCTCCATAGAAGACATAGGCCAGAGCGGTGGCGTCGCCGGTTTCGCGGAATACCTGTGCCCTGGTGTGAGCCAGCAGAGAGGCTACGTTGAGGTAATGGCCGGTGGCCAGGGACTTATCGAGAAATGCATAAAATGTAGAGGCAAAAAGGGCGGCGGTCGAGTCCTTGACGGGCCATAATGCGCCAATATATCCACTTGCGCCGTTGCCGAGCAGGGCGGGCGCCCAGCCATCCACGTCGTTCATAAACTGGCGCGACTCGCCCACGTCGCATGCGTTGAAGAAGAAGAGCGGATGCGTGGCGCCGGCAGCGGTTCCGAGCGCCTGCCAGGTCGCCGGGTCCATCTCGCTGTCCTCAAGCAGAATCGCGAACCGGGGCACGCCGTGCTCTTCAGAGACCTGGCCGTGACCGGCGAAGTGCACGATACCTTGCGGGGGATGCCCTGCCAAATTGCGCACGGACTCGTAGTCTCCAGCAACTTGAGTAAAGCCGCGGATGGATTTCAGAGTGGCGAGTTCCTGGTTTGCGGCGGCGAGCGATTGTGTGCCTCGATAGGTGGGCGCAATCACCACGGAGCGTTCGACGGTGAGCGACTGGGGCGGGCGAGTGCTGCCGCGGCGGGAAAGCGGCCAGCGAGCCATCCAGTAAGTGGCCCCGAGGAAGTCCATGCGGCTGTTGCTGTCGGGGTCGGTGGGCCGCATCAGCTCCCAGGGCAGGGATGGGTCGTCACTGAGGATCTGGATGGTGAGCGCGCGGTCGCTGGTGCGCCTGCTTAAGAGATCGAAGAAGAGGGTCTTGAAAGCTGGAGGCGCGAAGCGGTCATAGAGTTCGGCGCCAAACGCGTTGAGGTGGTCGTAGGCGTGAAGCCGGTCAATCCGGGCTTGCTCAGGGCTGGGCGGCTCAGGCGTGATGGCTCGGGTGCGGTTGGCCATTTGCGAAAAATGTGCGTTGATCCAGTCGTGCAGTTCGTCGGGATTGGTGATGTCCGCTTCAACCGGGGCGGCGGAGCCGGAGGGGAAGAAGATGATGCGGAGGGTGCTGCCGACGCGGTTTTCAACGATGGTGAGGTCAGGAGCGACGATTGCGGGATCGAGATTCAGCGCGGTTGAAGCTGGATGCGGCGACACAGAACTGGGCGGCAAAGATCTGAACATGGGTCGCGCGACGGGAACTGGCGAAGGAGCGGGAGCCTGGTTGCCGGCGGTGGCCTGCGAGGCGGGGGCGAGGATGGTCAAGGGCCGGGCAATGCGGGCGAGGAAAGCGCCGTTATGCCAGAGGGTTGCAAAAATGCGGGTGTCCCGCTTGCCGTCCGTATTGGATGGAGGGAGAGGCAAGGCTCGCATATAGAACGCGGCAAAAGTGGAGTCGCCTTCGCGATTGATGGTGATTTCGGCGGTGTTTGCGCCGCCGCGGGTGATCTCCATGCCGGGGGCGGTGAGGTTGACGGTGAGGGTCCATTGGCGCTCGCCTTCGGCCATCTGCAACTGCACTTTGCCCTGGTTCTGGGCGCCGGAGAGGACCTTTGTCTCAGGGGAGATTTGCTCCGCGGTAAGGGAAACCTGGACGGCGATCTCCTGGCTGACACTTACGGTGTCTGGAGCTTCAATGTTCGGGTAGCGCTCAACGGGCGGCAGATTCGATGCTGGCAGAGGAGCGGCTTTGGAGTCGCGGTCCGTTGGGTCGCTGCCAATCCAGGCCCTTTCGGCGGGAAGGGGCGTGAGGTCCGCGGTGCTGTCCGGCTCCGCTGGCGTTGCTTGTTGGGGCTGTTGCGCGGCAGCTTGCTTAATTCCCTGCGCTTGCTCCTGTTCGTTTTTGGCCCGCGCCCGATCAAGTTCGGCCACGGCCTGTGCGTGTTCGGCCTGCGCCGGAGCGTCGGGAGTGGATCTTTCGGAATTGACAGGACGATTCGGCTCCGGCATTTCACTTGCTGGGTTGAGCGCGCCAGTGGCTCCAGGGGTCGGAGGGGGCGGAAAGGGCACAGAGGCCCCAGGGGGGCTGCCGGCCGGTGACGCGCTGGCCAGAGTGAGCGGGGTGTGGTCCAGCTCCGCTGGCGGTGGGTGCGGAGGCTGTTGCGCCTGTATTGACTGCGCCAATCTCAGATTCTGCTCCTCTTGGGCGCGCGCCTTATTGGCAGCCCGTTCAGCGGCTTTGGCCTGGGCAGCCTGTTCCCGCCTCTCCGCTTCAGTGGTGGTGCGCTCTGCTGGGGGGCTGGCAGACACAGAGGAGTTGAACTGAGGAGAATACCCCGCAGCCGCAGGGCCCTGGGCCGAAGTTCCATACGAGGGCGAAGATTGGGGCGGCGGCTCCGGGGAAATAATCGGCGGCGGATTTCGCCGTGGAGGTGGAAGCTTCGCGGCCTGCCCCAGGTAATCCCGTTCCTTCTGCTTCTGACCAAGATCGGAGTAGACGGCTGCGATTTCCCTGAGGGTTTCGCCCTGGCCGCTGCGGTCGCCTGCCGAGCGCTGAATCATCAATGCCTGGTTGAAGTCTTCCAGGGCCAGTTGCTTCAGCTCCATCCCTGAATAGAGCCTGGCGCGCGAAGACAGGGCTTTCGCTTCGCCTGCCTGGTCGCCGATCAAACGCAGCAGGGGCAATGCCCGGGTGTAGCAGTCCACGGCTTGCTTTTCCTCGCCCGGCACAGAATGGGTGCTAGCGAGAAGGAGAAGGTCCGACGCCATTTCCTTATAGTTGTTGTCAACCTGCGCCTTTTCAAGCTTTTCTTCAAACCAGGCAATCATGCTCTTGTGGAGGCTCTGCGCATCAATCGGGGCCTGCGCGGCGAAGCATCGCGTCAGGCAGGCGACGGCGATGACTGCGGAGAGAAGGCATTGCATGAATGGATTGCGCCGAATCTCCGCCATGTAGCCTCCTCAGGGAGCTTTCGGCTTCGGTTGGTCTTGCCTGAGCCGTGGGTAAGCGCCGGTTTCCTGATTGCGGGTCAGTATACCGTCCGGCGCATTGGTTGGGGGAGACTGTTTTTGGTTGGCGCCAGATGCACCAAGGGCGTCCGCCGCGGCGGACGCCCTTGTGGTTTTTACGGGTTAGGCGATCAGCAGGTGCCGCTGTGAATGTCGGGGCCTGTCTGAATTTCCTGGAGGGCGGCCTGCGCGGCTGCGAGCCTTGCCGTCAACAACCGGAAGGGCGAGCAGGAGACGTAGTTGAGGCCGATTTTGTGGCAGAACTTGACGGACTCNNTCGCCGCCATGCTCGCCGCAGATTCCCACCTTGAGGTTGGGGCGGGTGTTGCGTCCCTTCGCCGTGGCCATCTTGACCAGCAAGCCTACGCCGGCCTGATCGAGGGTGGCGAAGGGGTCCTGTTTGAAGATGCCCTGTTTGATGTAGGCCGGCAGGAAGTGGTTGATATCGTCGCGGGAGATGCCGAAGGTGGTTTGCGTGAGGTCGTTGGTTCCGAAGCTGAAGAACTCGGCCTCTTCGGCAATCTGGTCGGCGGTGAGTGCGGCGCGCGGGAGTTCGATCATGGTGCCCACCATGTAATCGACGGTTTCACCCTTCTCCTTGAAGACGTCAGCGGCAACACGGCGGATGATGGCCGTCTGGTTGCGCATCTCTTCAATGGAGCCGATGAGCGGGACCATGATTTCGAGGTGTGGATCGCCGCCCTTGGACTTTACGGAAACAGCAGCCTCGAAGATGGCGCGCGACTGCATTTCAGTGATCTCGGGGAAGGCGATGCCGAGGCGGCAGCCGCGCAGTCCGAGCATGGGGTTGGTCTCGTGCAGTTCCTGGACCCGCGCCAGCAACGGGCGGAGTTCCTTGAGCCTGGGCGAGCGGGGCTTGGTGTCTTCAAGGTGAGAGATTTCGACGAGCAGATCCTCGCGCTGGGGCAGGAACTCATGCAGCGGAGGATCGAGCAGGCGAATGGTCACCGGGAGCGACTCCATGGTTTTGAAGAGGCCCACAAAGTCGGCGCGCTGCATGGGNNAACATGTGCTCGGTGCGGCACAGGCCAATGCCTTCCGCGCCGAACAGCCGAGCCTGCTTGGCGTCGCGAGGGACGTCGGCGTTGGCGCGAATGCGGAGGCGGCGAACGGGATCGACCCAGCTCATGAACTTGACCAGATCGGGATCGTCGGGCTGAGCAGGCAGGGTCTTGAGCTGACCCGCGATGACGCGGCCGGTGGTGCCGTCCAGCGAAATCCAGTCGCCCTGCTTGAAGGTGTGCCCCTTGACGCGGAGTTCCTTGTTGTGTTCGTCAACGGTGCAATCGCCGGCGCCGGCCACGCAGCACTTGCCCATGCCGCGGGTGACGACGGCGGCGTGGGAGGTCATGCCGCCGCGCGAGGTGAGAATGCCGGCCGCGACTTCCATGCCCGCGATATCTTCAGGCGTGGTTTCGCCGCGGACGAGAATGATGACCCGATAAGCGCCGCTGGTGTGGAATTTGACCGCGTCCTCGGCGGTGAAGACGATCTGGCCGACAGCCGCGCCGGGCGACGCCGGCAGGCCAGTGGCCAGGACTTCAATCTTCTCGCCCTTTTCAACCAGGCGGGGAACAAGGAAGTCGTAGAGCTGGTTGGGCTCAACGCGGAAGATGGCTTCTTCCTGGGTGATGAGTCCTTCGCGAACCATGTCAATGGCGATGCGGACGGCGGCCAGGCCGGTGCGCTTGCCATTGCGGGTCTGCAGCATATAGAGCTTGCCATCCTGGATGGTGAACTCGAAGTCCTGCATGTCGCGATAGTGTTTTTCCATCTTCCAGGTGATGGCGCGGAGATGGTCGTAGACCTTGGGCATGGCGCGCTCGAGCTCGCTGATAGACAGCGGCGTGCGAACGCCTGAGACGACGTCTTCGCCTTGGGCGTTCATCAGGTATTCGCCGAAGAAGACATGCTCGCCGGTGGCGGGATTGCGCGTGAAGCCGACGCCGGTACCCGAGCTCTCGCCCAGGTTGCCGAAGACCATGGCCTGCACGTTGACCGCTGTGCCCAGCCAGTCGTCGATGTGATTGATGCGCCGATAGGTCTTGGCGCGATCGTTCTGCCAGCTTCTGAAGACGGCGTCGCGGGCCTGGACCAGTTGATCGAGCGGGCCCTGCGGGAAGTCCTTGCCGGTTTCCTTGCGGACCAGCTTCTTGTACTCGACGATGATCTCCTTGAGCGCCTCGGGCTGGAGTTCGTAGTCGAACTTGACCTTCTCCCGCTCCTTGATGCCGTCGAAGATGTGCTCGAACTTCTTCTTGGGGACATCGAGGACAACGTCGCCGAACATCTGGATGAGGCGGCGATAGGAGTCATAGGCAAAACGAGGATTGTTGCTGAGCTTGGCCAGCGCCTCAACGGCCTGATCGTTGAGACCCAGGTTGAGGATGGGGTCCATCATGCCGGGCATGGAGTACTTTGCGCCGGAGCGGACGGAGACGAGCAG
>PLFY01000100.1 GCA_003138365.1 Acidobacteriaceae bacterium | reverse complement strand
AGGCGGCTGATGCCGGAAGTCTGCCAGGGATTACGGTCACCGGAACATCGGTGACGCCATCATCGCCCGCAGGCAGTTCCAAAGCGCCTGTCGAACGGGCGATCGAGGCCGGAAATCTTGCAGTGGACCAAGCTGAAATCTCAACGGCGCACTCATTCGATCCAGGCCATCGAGGTTCGATTCCCGGACCAACCGTGACTTCAGCCAGGCGGGCTGCGAGCGGTGCTGGAGATCCTGCGCCGGCAGCGAAGACCTGGCCAAATCCTCCCACAAGCCCATTGGTTCCTGTTCAAACCGGGGCGGCAGTTGAGCCTCTCGATCCGAAGGACTCCACACCTTCAAGTGGAACAGAGTCGTGGACGGCTGGCGAGGCGGCTCCGCCGTCAGGCCGAATGCGGCCTCAGGTTGAGGAATCGCTCGAACTCCTCACCCGGCCCCCTCACCAAATCCAGCCGCAACCGGGGAGCCAGGGCTTGGAGGCCGCCGCCACTGCAAACGCCGGCGATTGGATGGATCGACCGTCGGCGCCTGCCAATGCTGCCGCCTCCCAACCCACCCAGCTCTCGGCGATACCTCCTCTCGTGCGGAAGATCGGACTGGGAACGGGTGGTGGAGCTCCGGCCGGTTTGCATACGGCAAGCGGACCGGGAATGGTCGATCCAGTCGCGCATGGGAGAGAGCAGCTTGAGGGGCAACTCGCCGGCCGGGCGGCGGATTCGTACGCCGTGGCGCGCGACCTCGCGGGCGCAACCGCGGCAACCAACACAGTTGGCGGGGCCGCTGGAGGTTCGGCCAGCGCTTTAGCCAGGCCGGCGGCTGGCGAGACATTTGCCGCGCTGGATGCCGAGACCGCAACCGGGGCGCCTACCTGGATTCATGCCGGAGCCCAGCGGGCGGAGGCTGGATTTCATGACCCGGCCCTGGGCTGGGTCGGCGTACGCGCGGATTTGGGCGGCGGCGGGATCCATGCGTCCCTGGTACCCGATTCGGCGGATTCCGCCCAGGCGCTCGGCGGGCACATGGCCGGGCTGAATGCCTACCTGGCCGAGCAACACACGCCGGTAGAGGTGCTGACAGTGGCCGCACCCGAGAACCACTCGGCTGCGTCCGGTTTGGACCAAACCGGGAGTCAGCAGATGCACCAGGGAGCGGGACAGGATGGAGGGCAGGGCGAGCCTTCAAGGCAACTATCGGATAGCCAGCGGAGTTCGCCAGCCGTTACGGCAGCAGCTTCCTTGGAAGATGCTGTGCCGGCCGGCCGGCCGGATTCGAGCGACCAGATGGCGAGGACGGGGGGCAACCACATATCCGTGATGGCCTGAATCCAGTATGGGTACAGGCTCAGGCAGACAGGAATGAAAAGCCGGCTCGAAACAAAGCCGAAGAGAGACAAGCCGGCAGAACCAAGGCGGGAGAGAGAGAAGGCAGGGAAAAATGGCGGCAATGGCAGGAATCTTGAATCATCAATTGACGGCGGGACAAGCGCTGACGGGGGCGGGCGCAACTCCCATGGGAAGCACAACGGCCGGCGCAAGCAGTACGAGCAGTTCAAGCAGTGCGAGCGATTCAAGCGGTGATTCGGCCACCATCTCGGCCAATGACTTTCTCACTTTGCTGGTGACCGAGATGCAAAACCAGGACCCGACCGCGGACACTGACCCAAACGAGTACATCAACCAGCTTGTCTCGGTAAACAGCCTGGAGCAACTGATCGACATCAATCAGAACCTGTCGACGGCACTGGGAGATTCGAGCACCACTTCAGGCTCCGGCACAACGACCGGTCAGGCCGCGGCGTCCACGTCAAGCGTAACTGGGAAGAGCGCAAGCGGCGCAACAGCGCAGGTTCAAGCGGCTGGGCATAAAGCAACGGCACTCACCGCGACCCAATCCGCTGCGCCCACGGCGCCGGCATCAAAGGTACCTGCGGCCATCAGCCAGTTTGCGCAGGCTCATGGCTCGAGGCACGCTCCCGGCAATCTCAGCGTTCCCGAGGCCAAGCCCTCGGCGCAACGCGTGGCCCATGCCCTGGACGGGCGGACTCACGCGCATTCGATTGCAGGCGGCTTGTCCTGAGCCCCATGAAGCTCGATCACCAGCCGGCCTTGAAGGCCTGCCCAACCATTCGATGACACTCGGAGGAGACTCAAAATGGCAAGTTTCTACATTCCGCTTTCAGGCCTCAACGCCGATTCGACGGCGCTGAACACCATAGCGAACGACCTTTCCAACATGAACACCACGGCCTTCAAATCCAAGACAACCAACTTCTCCGACCTCTTTTACCAACAGGTTGCGACGAGTGGCTCGGGCGATGCAATCCAGGTGGGCGGGGGTACGCAGGTAGCCGCGAACGAGACGGATTTCACGCAGGGTGCCATCGACTCGACAGGCGTCGATACAGATGCCGCATTGAACGGCAACGGTTTCTTTATTTTGAACGACGGTGGGAGTAACGTTCTTTCGCGTGCCGGCGACTTCTCTCTGGCCTCAAACGGTAATCTAATGACCTCGGACGGCCTGAACGTGATGGGTTACCCGGCAGTCAACGGGGTGGTGAACACCAATGCTGCGCTTACGGCGATCAACATACCCGAGAACCAGGTGCAGCCGCCGCAGGCCACAACGACTTTTGGGATGACTGCGACCCTCGATTCCGCGGCAGCGGTGGGCACCAGCGTGCCCGGCCAGGTAGAGGTCTACGATTCGTTGGGCAACAGCTACGAGGCCACGGTGACCTATACCAAGACGGGGACCAATGCCTGGTCCTACGCAATCACGGCTCCAGATACGCTGCCAGCTGCTCCGGCTACGGCGGCCGCGGCAACGACCATGGCTGTGACGCCGGCAACGGCGCCCGGGACAACGACCTTGAATAACACGTTGACGGCGGCGACGCCGGCAACGGCAGTGGCCCCCGTGACGCAGAGTACGAGCGCGGCCGGAGGTGTGACAACGCTCAGTTACAACCTCAGCACGGTCGCAGGCACACTCGGCACCATTGATGAAAACACGACGAGCCTGACCATTACGGGGCCTGGCGGCGCGGGAACTGTCACTGTGCCCCCTCCGGGCGCCAATGAAACAGCCTTCCAATATGCAGGGGACATCACAACTGCAATGGGGATTGCGAATATGACCGTGGGTGCGGGCGGCGTGACGGTCACGGGCGATGCAGCTACCGGCCAATTGTCGTTTGCGGGGACTACGGGCGCCTTTACGGTTACGGGCAATATGAATCAGGATGTTGCAGGGACAACGAACAATTTCAAGTTCAATACCGGCGGTACGGTCGATCCGGAACTGACGGATTTGACCATCTCCGGGCAGACAGCGGCCGGCGTCCCAGCCACCATCACCGCGCCGACCGTGACCAGCGGTGAATCGATTACGACCTATGCCACAGCCCTGACGAATTTGTTGTCCGCGAAGGGCATCGTGAACGTGACGGTCACGCCCGATGCGGCTACCGGCCAGTTGTCCATCGTTGGCGCGAACATGGCGACCGCAGGCACCGTGAGCCAGGACTTAGCCGCGACAACGACCAATTACGATTTCGGTTCAAGCGCGACGGTGGATCCGAGCCTGACGAATCTGATTATCTCCGGGCAGACAGCAACCGGCGCTATAGTTCCCATTGCGGCCCCAATGATCACGGCCAATGAAACGGTGGGCGAATATGCCGCGGCCCTCACGGCCAAGGTGCAGGCGGCGGGCATTGTCGGCGTGTCTGTGAATGCCACGGGAGGTCAGTTGTCCATCACCGGCGCCAACATAACGACGACGGGCAGCGTGAGCCAGGATCTGTCGGCGACAACCATCAGCTACGACTTCGGGGCCAGCGCTGGCAATGTGGCCACGGTTGACCCGGCAACAAATTTGACGATCACGGGGCAGACAACGAGCGGAGCGACGGCAACCATCACCGCTCCAACGGTGACTTCAGGAGAGACGGTGGCTGAGTATGTGACTGCCCTGACCAGCGCATTGGACACGGCGGGGATCGCGGGCGTTGCGGTTTCGTCCACGGCCGCCGGCAAGCTGTCCATCGTCGGAGCCGGCATCACGACCACGGGCAGCCTGATCCAGGACCCAGTAGCGTCGGCTAACGCAACTGGGACGCTGACATTCAATTCAAATGGCAACCTGGCCAGCCCCGCGACCGATGTGAGCAATATCTCCTTTACCGGGCTCGCCGATGGCGCAGCCCCGATGAACATGACTTGGGACATCCTGGGCGCAAGCGGCGCCCCAACCATCAGCCAGGTTGACGCAACCTCCGCAGTTTCAGCGACCACACAGAACGGCTATGCCAGCGGGAACTATCAAAGCTTCGCCATCGGTTCCGACGGCACAGTGACGGCAACCTACTCGAACGGGCAAAACCAGGCGGTAGGTCAACTGGCCCTCGCCAATGTTGCCAATCTCCAGGGATTGCAGGATTTGGGCAACAGCGAATATGCGACCACACTGGCCAGCGGCACGGCCTCAATTGGCACCTCGGGGACGAACGGACTGGGCACACTCACCGGAGGAGCTATCGAGGAGTCGAACGTGAACATCTCGACCGAGTTCTCCGATTTGATCATCGCCCAGCGCGCCTTTGAAGCCAACTCCAAGGCGATCACCACGTTCGACACACTCACCCAGGAAACCATCAACATGATTCACTAGGCGGCTTGCGGGGCGGCTCTCGGGCCGCCTCGTCTTCTCTTCATCTCGAACGAATTTCGATGAACAGCCCCTTGCCTTGGGCCAGTGCTGTTCCTTTGGCGTTCATAATCTTCGCTTCAGTCCAGTGTTTGCGGCCCTCGCTTCGGACGACGCGGCCCTCGATGCGGATGGCCGCGCCGGAGGGGACCGGGCGCAAATAGTCGATCTCCATTTGGCGAGTCATGGACGTCCTGCCACTGGCGCGAACGGCCTTGCTCATGGCTTCATCGAGCAGCGTGGCGATGATGCCGCCATGGACATAACCGGACGGGCCCTCAAATCGATCCGGCACCGTTGGAAGGCAGACAACGGAGCCATCTTCGGCGAGCAGAAATTCGAGCTGCAGTCCTGTGGCATTGGCTGGTCCGCAGCCAAAACAGCGATTCTGGGCTGCGTGCGCCAGTGGCGTTAGATTCTCAATGGTTTCTTTCATTTGTCCTTTGCCAGATGGTCCCGGCAAGCACGTCCATGTACCTTTCGCGGTCAACATTTCCGCCAGTCAGAACGATGCCGATCCGTTTACCTGCGTGATTCTGCTTTTCCTCTTTCATTTCTTGAACCGCCCCGGCCAGTGCGGCCGCTCCAGCGCCCTCGGCCAGGTTGTGCGTGTCCTGGTAATAGGCGCGCATGGCCTGGGCAATTTCGGCGTCGGTCACCTCGACCATGCGGGCGACATTCTTCCAGATGATTTCCATCGCCTGTGGGTTGGGAGTGCGGCAGGCTTGACCGTCGGAGATCACAGTATGCGACGGTGCTTCGACAATTCTGCGCTGCCGGAAGCTGAGCGCGCAGGAAGGGGACTCAGCGGCCACCACTCCAACAATTTCGGTGGTCAGCTCCAGTGCATTCCGCACCGCGGAAACGCCGCAGATGGATGAGCCCAGCCCGATTGGCACATAGATTGTGTCGAGCGGCGGCGCTGCCTCAAAGAACTCCAGCGCGTAGGTAGCCGTGCCCATCACCAGGCGCTCGTGGAAGGAGTCGACCATGGCAAAGCCACGCTCGACTGAGAGTGTGCGCGCAAACTCCAACGACTCCTGAAAGTCGAGGCCGTGTTCGATCAGCTCAGCGCTCTGGGCCATGATGGCGCGATTCTGCTCCTTGTTGTTGCCGTGGGGAACGACGATGACAGCCTTCAGTCCGCGCAGCCGCGCGGCCATGGCCACACCCTGTCCGAAGTTGCCGCGGGTGGCTGCCACCACACCCGCAACTTCAGGCTGCGTCTGCTTCAGCCAGTCCATATAGACCAGTGCTCCCCGCAGCTTGAATGCGCCCACAGGCGTGTGGTTTTCGTGCTTGATCCAGGCCTCGACTCCGAGCCTCTCGTTGATCAGCGGCCAACTGTATTGCGGCGTCGGCGGCATGTGGCGATAGACGACGCTTTGAGCGTCGCGGATCTCGGCGAGAGAGGGAAGCGGCATGGCTCCAGCATACGTTCCCAGAGGCGGGAAGATGAAGGCAAACTTACGCGCATCCCGTCTTAAGAGAGAGATGCCCTTGACCTTGACTCCGCATGGGCTCAGACTGATTGAGCGAACCTACTCCCGGCGAAACTCGCAGTCGCCGGCTCCCCTTCACAGACTTCCCGGAGGAACCTCATCCCATGTCATCGATCAATCGCAGAACCGCCTTGCTGCAGATGGGCGCTGTGGCCAGCGCCGCCTTCATCGCTGAAACCTTGCATGCCGAGGGATTTCCCAGCGGCCAAACCGCTTCCGCAGCCCCTCCCGCGCCACCAACCGGGCCATTCACGTTGCCGCCGTTGCCTTATGCCTATGACGCGCTCGAGCCCAGCTTCGATGCCACCACCATGCACGTTCACCACGACAAGCACCACCAGGCCTACGTGAACAACCTCAACGTCGCGGTCGCGGCCCATCCCGAGCTGGCAGGGAAGACCGTGTGGGAATTGGTGGAAAACCTGAACGCCTTGCCTGAATCCGCACGCACCGCGGTTCGCAACCAGGGCGGCGGCCACGCCAACCATTCGTTCTGGTGGCCGACTCTGGGAAAGGGTGGCGTCGCGCCTGTCGGCGAGCTTTCCAAAGCCATCGACGCCAAGTTCGGCTCGCTTTCCGCGTTCCAGGACAAGCTGACCGCGGCGTCGTTGAGCGTCTTTGGCAGCGGCTGGGCGTGGCTAGTCAAGTTGCCCGACGGTACAGTGGCTATTGAGACTACGCCCAACCAGGACACGCCACTTACCGTGGGCCACAAGCCGGTGATTGGCGTCGACGTGTGGGAGCACGCCTATTACCTCAAGTACCAGAACCGGCGTCCGGAATACGTGAAGGCCTTTTTCCAGGTGCTTAACTGGGATTACGTCAGCGGGCAGTTTGCGCAGAAAGCGTAGACGGAATGGGTTCGACATGGTCCGGCAGGTAGGCGGCTGGGCAGTCATTGGCGCGGGAATGGCAATCAGCCTGGGCATCATCGGCCTTGTTGGTTGCCACTCGGCGCCGGCACTCACTCCGCAAGAGGCGGAAGGGAAGCATCTTTACCAGGTCCGCTGCGCCCACTGCCACGAGGAGAATGATTTGGCCCTCAAGAAGGTCCCGCCGGATCTGCATCATCTTTTCGACCACACAACCCTGCCCAGCGGCGCTCCCGCCACGGACGCGGCAGTCCGGCAGAACGTTCTGACCGGCAGGGGCATGATGCCCAGCTTTGCGGGCCGCTTCAACGAGGAGCAGATGAATGCGCTCCTGGCTTACCTGCACACCGGACTGCGCTGAAGCCGGCTGAAACGGTCGGGCGCCGTCCCGGAGACAAAGACAACCGCAATCACGGTATACTCAGGATTGCTATGGCAACCGAAAAAACTTTCTATCTTGAGACATTCGGCTGCCAGATGAATGCCCATGACTCCGAAAAGGTGATTGGCACATTGCAGCAGCAGGGCTACCGGCAGGTGGAGTTGGAAGAAGATGCCGGCCTGATCCTCTACAACACCTGCTCGATCCGCGACAAAGCCGAGCAAAAGGTCTTCCATCGGCTCGATGAATACAAGCGCCAACATAGGGAGGGCAAGCGCTTTGGCGTGCTGGGCTGCGTGGCTCAGCAGGAGGGCGAAAAGATATTCGAGCGGGCGCCCTATGTCTCGCTGGTCTCCGGCTCCGCATCGTACCGCAAGTTGCCGGAGATGCTCGCACGGCTCGAAGCTGGTGAGAACCGTATCACTGGGCTTGACGACCGCCAGACCGATGAAACCTTCGAGACCGAGTTTACCGCCCGGCAGAACCCCTATCGCAGCTACATCACCATCATCGAAGGTTGCGACAAGTTCTGCTCCTACTGCGTGGTGCCTTACACCCGAGGCAAAGAACGCAGCCGTGGCTCCGACTCCGTGTTGGCAGAGGCGCGACGGATCGCCGACTTGGGCTACACCGAGATTCAACTGCTGGGCCAGAACGTGAACAGCTACCGCGACCCGGAAGGGAAGCGAAGCTTCGCGGAGCTGCTTGCGGCTGTGGGACAAGTGGCCGGAATCCGCCGCGTGCGCTTTACCACCAGCCATCCGAGAGACTTTACCCGCGACATCGTCGAGGCGATCGACGCCGTGCCCACGCTCTGCGACCACGTACACCTGCCCGTGCAGTCGGGCTCTGCTCGGGTGCTCAAGATGATGGCCCGGGAGTACACGCCCGAGTGGTACCTGGAGCGGATTGCGTGGATCAAGGCCGCTCGCCGGCCCATTGCGCTCTCGACGGACATCATTGTCGGTTTTCCAGGGGAGACCGCGAGCGACTTCATTGAGACGATGGACCTTCTGGCGCAGGTAGAGTATGACTGCGTGTTCGGTTTCAAGTACTCGGCCCGCCCCAATACGCCGGCCCTGACGATGATTGATTCCATTCCCGACGCAGAAAAGGCCACACGGCTTCAAGTGCTTCTTGATCGCCAGCGAGAGATTCAAAGGGTCAATTATGCCAAGCACTTAGGGCAAGTCATGGAGGTGATGGTTGAAGGCCAAAATCCAGCACGAGGGCAGGTTTCAGGCCGCAGCAGCCAGAACAAGCCAGTGAACTTTACTTGTGCGCAGCCGATCGCGCCAGCGCCAGGCAGTTATGTTCAAGTGAGAATCACGGCGACGCATCCGAACAGTCTGGTCGGTGAGGCCGTCTAATATTGAGAAGCGGGCGGAAGAAGGAAACCATGGATGGCGATTATGGATATTGAGGTGAGGATACGCGGCCTGATGATGGACCCGGCCACCAACATGCCCATCGTGGTGCTCAAGGATGTGGCTTCGGATACGGTGATGCCCATCTGGGTGGGCATCTTTGAGGCCAATGCCATCGCCATCGAGATCGAGAAGGTAGTCGCTCCTCGCCCAATGACCCACGATCTGGCCAGGAACCTGATCCAGCACTTGAATGCTCAGCTTGAACGTGTTGTGATTACAGAACTTAGAGACGACACTTTTCTGGCAGTCCTATGGCTCCGGCAGGGGGATGAGCCAGTCACCATTGACGCCAGGCCCTCTGACGCGATCGCTCTAGCTCTGCGCGCAGATTGTCCGATTTACGTTTCCGAACAAGTAATGCAGACCGCGAAGCTGAACACCACCGGGCCGCCGGAAGGCCCCACAGCAGAGCAGTTGCGCGGCTGGCTCGAAGGGCTGAACGATGAGGACCTGGGCCGCTACAAGATGTAAGAAGGGCAGCGTATAGTGAGGGAATACCCTCGGAAGTGAAGGCAAGAGTGGTATTTAGCGGAATAACTTCATTCTGCGGTTGCAGTATACAGAATATCTGTTATCGGACATGCTAAACCTGTTCGCTAATTGCGAATTCCAGCCAGCAACCCCTCGATCTCAGCTTTCTCGTCCCCTGAAACCGGGAGCAGCGGTGCCCGTGCGCGCCCCCCATAGTAGCCGTTGAAGTCGCAGGCGTACTTCACGCCGCTGATCCCCAACTGTCCAACCACGCGCTTGCTCGGACCGGCAATGCGCAATTCCTTTTCCTCCGCCAGTCGCAGGTCGTGATCCTTCCAGGCAAGATAAACTTCCTGACAGGCCTGGGGAGCGCAAGCTGCAAAGCCAAGGACTGCCCCGGCCGCGCCCGCCTTCAGCGATGCAACCAGTCCCGCGGTTGAGCCGGTCATCACCTGAAAGCCAACTTCCTTTGTTCGCGTCTTGACAGGCACAGCCGGAGGAGCCGCTGCCACGGCTATTCCACTTCCCAAGTCGCTGGCGGAGACAAAGTTGCCGGTTCCTTCCACCTTGGGGGCCAACATGCGGGTCGTCACCGCCTCAAATACAGGGGTGACAGTCACGGTTCGCCGGGGAGCGGTGCGCGTGGACTCGACAAGGGAGCGAATGCGCTCGACATCGCCGTTGGAGTCCTTGATTCCAATGATGTTGGGGTGTTGGGCCAGCTCAGACACCAGCTCGACGGGCATCTGATAAGGAACGAACTTGGGAATGTTGTAAAGCAGCACCGGCAAGGGCGACCGATCGGCTACGCTTCGGAAGTAGTGCAGAACGGCTGCCGAACTCATCAGGGGCCCATAGTAAGTGGGGGTTCGCACCAGAATCGCATCGTAATGGAACTCCGCCGCCGCTTCAGCCAGCTCCACGGTGGCCCGCACGCTCTCTCGCCCCACACCGGCTATGAGCACCTTCTCTGGGGACGTGGATTCCGCGGCTACCCGCAACACGTCGCGAGACTCCGCGTCATCGAGCATGACCGCCTCGCCCGTAGAACCCAAAACGACCATTCCTGACAGCAGGCCGCGCGAGTAGCGTGCCATATTGGCTTCAAGTTTGCGGAAATAGACCCGCTCGTCCGGGTAGAACGGCGTAGGAACCGCGGCAAAGATGCCCTCAATCAGCATGGTTCCATTGTAAAACCCTGAAGAGCGAACCAAGCTGCCGTTTGCCTCTTCCCAAAAAAATGGGGTGTAATTGTTCCCTCTTTGCGCGGAAGTGTATGTTAAATAGACGAAAGCCTGTATGAAGAGAAGGTTTTGAGGAGTCTGCGGTGGAGTCTTTGTTAGATGGCGATGGAGAGGAACAGAGGGTCTCGAAGCTGTCCCGGCAGGCTCTTTGGTTCCTCATCCACACCGTAATCGCGCTTGCCTCGTGGTTGGCCCTTATGCTGGTCGGCTACGCGCTGAACCCGCCAGGGGTTTCGCAGACGCTCATCCTCATTCTGTCCATTTTTGTGCCATTGGTCGTGGGCCATTTCGTAACGCGGTTCCACCCGGACGACATGGCTGCGGCTGTTTGGCTCCTGGGCCTTATCTGGTTGCTCATCATCAGCTTATGGATTCTGGACATGCCGACAGGCCCCAACCAGTGTTTCCAATGCGATGCCACGGAAAAGTTGTCGAGGACTTTTTTCAGTCTTCCCAAGCCCAGCGGGCTGATCGACAACGATGGACCGTTCCTGGGCACCTGGCCCGCGGCAGCCCTGCTTGGCTACTCGATCGGAGCCTGGCTTGCTTTGCACCACCGGAGATCGAGCGCATAGACGTTAGCTGCAACGCCGGGCTTGGCTCAGGAGCCGGCCGCTGCGTGCAGTTCCTGCAAGGCGTATACCGTGGTGTGATGCCGTTGCATGGCGGCAATTCCCTCAACGGCGGCCTGCGCGGCGGCGATGGTGGTGATGGTTGGAATCCGCGCAAGTACCGCTGCCCGGCGGATTGCCTTTTCATCGAAGATCGTGTCCTGGCCTCGCGGGGTATTCACAATGAGCTGAATGCGGTCGCCCTTGATCAGATCCACAACGTTCGGCCGGCCCTCCTCCACCTTGAAGACCCGCTCGACGCTAACTCCAGCGCTCTCCAGCACGCTCGCCGTGCCCCCTGTGGCTACAATCTTGAAGCCGAGCTGAACGTAGCGGCGGGCTAATTGCATGGCCGCCGGTTTGTCATGGTCGTTGACGCTGATAAAGATGGTGCCTCCGGTGGGCAAAACCTGGCCGGCCGAGAGTTGCGCCTTGGCAAAGGCCTCGCCAAAACTGGCCGCCACGCCCATTACCTCTCCGGTTGACTTCATCTCCGGGCCCAGTACCGTATCCACGCCGGCAAACTTTGACCACGGAAAGACCGGAGACTTTACGTAGTAATGTGCGCCGGTTCCAAGGTCCTTGCCTGAAGCAAGTTGGGCCGGAAGCAGATCGCTCAATTTGCGCCCGGTCATCAGCCGCGCCGCGATCTTGGCCAGCGGAATGCCGGTCGCCTTGGAAACATACGGGACTGTCCGCGAGGCCCGGGGGTTGACCTCGATCACGTAGACATGATCCTCGCCCGCCGCATCGCGCTGGATAGCGAACTGCAGGTTGACGAGGCCGACGACCTTGAGCGCGAGAGCAAGCTTGCGGGTATAGGTGCGCAGCGTCTCCAGCGTCTCTGCACGGATGCTCACGGCAGGCAGCACGCAAGAGGAGTCGCCGGAATGGATGCCGGCTTCTTCAATATGTTGCATGATGCCGGCGATGATTACGTCCTGGGAGTCGCAGAGAGCATCGACGTCGACTTCGACAGCGCTCTCCAGGAAGTGATCGACGAGCACCGGCCGCTCCTGGGAGTACTCGACCGCCTGGCGCATGTAAAGAGCCACAGCCTCGGCGTCATACGCAATCACCATTGCCCTGCCGCCAAGCACGTAGCTGGGCCTGACCAGCACTGGATAGCCGATCCGCTTGCCGACGGCCAGAGCCTCTTCCACACTGGTTGCCGTGCCGCCGCGAGGCTGGGGAATATCCAGATCCTCCAGAAGCTTGCCGAAGCGCTTGCGATCCTCCGCCAGGTCGATCGACTCGGGCGAGGTGCCGATAATGGGCACGCCTGCCGCCCGCAGCCGCTGGGCAAGGTTCAGCGGAGTCTGTCCGCCGAACTGAACAATCATGCCGATCTCAGCACCCGACTGTGCCTCGTGGTTGTAGACCGCAAGCACGTCTTCGAGCGTCAATGGCTCAAAGTAGAGCCGGTCGCTGGTGTCATAGTCAGTGGAGACGGTCTCAGGGTTGCAGTTGACCATGATGGTCTCGTAACCATCTTCCTTCAGCGCAAAAGCCGCATGGCAACAGCAGTAATCGAACTCGATGCCCTGGCCGATGCGGTTAGGCCCCGAGCCGAGAATAATGACCTTGTGCGTAGTGGTCGGCGCCGCTTCGTCTTCTTCGTCGTAGGTCGAGTAGAGGTAAGGCGTCATGGACTCGAACTCTGCTGCGCAGGTGTCCACCAGCTTGAAGACGGGCTTGATCCCCTTCCCTTCGCGCAGTTCCCTCACCTGCTTCACGCCGGCGTGGCCTTCCAGCTTCCACTCCGCTGCAATGCGCTGGTCACTCAGCCCAAGCCGCTTGAGGTGGCGCAACTGGTCGTCAGTAATGGTCTCCGGCGGCATTGCTGCAATCTGGTTCTGTTCCAGCGTGATCTCGCGAATCTGGTGCAGGAACCAGGGGTCCATGCCGGTAAGCCGGGCCACTTCGCGCACGCTCATGCCACGCTCGAAGGCGAAACGAATGTAGCTGAGCCGATCGGGCTGCGGCGTGACTAATTTTTGTGTGAGCCGGCGCGGTTCCAGCGTCTCACTGTCGGTCTTTTTGCCGGTTTCAAGCGAACGCACCGCCTTCATCAGCGATTCCTTGAAGGTGCGCCCAATGGCCATCACTTCGCCCACTGACTTCATCTGCGGGCCCAGCGTGTCGTCGGCGCCGGGAAACTTCTCAAACTGCCACTTGGGGATCTTGACCACTACATAATCAATGGTCGGCTCAAAGCAGGCCGGCGTCTTGCGCGTGATGTCGTTGGGAATCTCGTCCAGCGTATAGCCCACGGCCAGCTTGGCGGCGATCTTCGCGATGGGGAAGCCTGTGGCCTTAGACGCCAGCGCGGAGGAGCGCGAGACGCGCGGATTCATCTCGATCACCGTCATGCGGCCGTCGACAGGATTGACGGCAAACTGCACGTTGGAGCCGCCGGTCTCAACGCCAATCTCGCGCATTACTGCGATAGCAGCATCGCGCATCTTCTGGTACTCACGGTCAGTGAGCGTCTGCGCCGGAGCCACGGTGATCGAGTCGCCGGTATGCACGCCCATGGGATCAAAGTTCTCAATGGAGCAGATGATGATGACGTTATCCGCAAGATCGCGCATCACCTCCAACTCATATTCCTTCCAGCCCAGTACGCTCTCCTCGATGAGGCACTCGTGCACTGGCGACAGGTCGAGGCCGCGG
Organism: Acidobacteriaceae bacterium; assembly: GCA_003138365.1. Taxonomy (GTDB): domain Bacteria; phylum Acidobacteriota; class Terriglobia; order Terriglobales; family Acidobacteriaceae; genus Telmatobacter. The sequence goes on along the minus strand of PLFY01000100.1, from coordinate 263 downwards.
GCCAGAATCTCCATCAGCTCTTCGCGGTTGTAGGCAATGCCGCCGCCCGTGCCGCCCAGCGTGAAGCTGGGGCGGATGAGCACTGGAAATCCCAGCTTACTGGCAAATTCAAGTCCGTCGCGCAGGTTGTTCACCAGCGCCGACTTCGAAACATCGAGGCCGATGCGAATCATCGCATCCTTGAAGAGCAGGCGGTCCTCGGCCTTCTTGTTGGCTTCGAGCTTGGCGCCGATCAGCTCGACGTTGTAACGGTCAAGGATGCC